>DATLNC010000211.1:0-20437 GCA_035536935.1 Thermoanaerobaculia bacterium | reverse complement strand
CCATTCCCCCTCTCCCCAGCCCTCTCCCCCGTGCCGGGGGAGAGGGAGTCCGCACCGCAGCTACCAGACCGGCTCCCCCTCCCGCTTCGGCGCCCAGGCGAGGGTGAGGGCGCGCACCTCGATGTCCTGGCGCCGGGGCTTCAGGCCCAGGACCTCCAGCTCCTCGGCCTCGGGATCCAGACGCTGCTCCAGGCGTTCGATCTCGGCCTCCAGCTCGACGTTCAGGTCCGCGAGCTTCTTCTTCAGGGACTCGACGGTCTCCTCGGCGTGCGCCACGTCCTTGCGCTCCTGCAGGGTCCTGCTCACGCCGCGCATCGCGCTGCCCGCCCGGCTCATGTTGCCGTAGCTCAGCGTCTTGCGGCCGAAGAGCGCTCCCATGACGGCGGTGCCGGCGGAGATCACGGTGCTCCAGGTCTGGCTCGACGCCTGGGCCTCCTGCTTCTCCCGCGCCTGCTCGGCGCGGCGGAGGCGCTCCTCCAGTTGCGCCACCTTGGGACCGTGCTTGAGGCGCAGCGCATCGACCTGGGCGTCCCGCCGCTCCCGCGCGACATCGCCCAGGCGGATGCGGAAGTCGCGCTCGGTCTCGCCGGGCTGCGACAGCGCTCCGAAGTTGGCGCTGCGGAAGACTTCCAGCCGCCGCGTGCGGTAGAGGGAGTCCTCCAGCCCCTTGCGCCAGCCGTCGTAGCTGCGCGCCCGCGCCGCCGGAGCGGGCAGCGGGCAGAAACGCGCTCCGGGGACCGGCTCCGGCTCCAACGACTCCTTCTCCACCTCGACCGGCTCGGCCGCGTACCAGTCCACATCCCCGGCCCCGGCAAGCGGCGCCAGCAGGGAGAGCTCCTCGGCGTGGTCGATCCCTGTCTTCGGCTCCACGTAGTGGACGGTCGCGGCGGCGTAGAGATGGGGCTCGTAGACGACGCCGTCCGGCCGGGTGCGGACCGGCAGGAAACGCTGAGAGATATCCGGTGGGAGCACGGGCGGCACGTCGGCCTGCCCGTCCGAGGGCTGCGGCGCAGTAGGTGCGACCGCCGCGGCGGCCGGAGCCGTGGATGCCGCCGCGGCCTGCGGAGTCACGCCCGCGGTGGGACCCTGGGAGGTCACGCGAGCGGCCGGCGGCGCCTGCTTGCGCGGGTCCATCAGCCGCTTGAGCTCGGGCCGGGTGAGCGGGCCGCGCAGGTAGGACATGGCCCAGCGCGTCTGGAACACGGCCGGCGCATCCTCGTGCACGTCGTGCAGGAAAAAGACCCGGTTGCCGAGCGCGGAGAGGGTCTGCCCGATCCGCTCGCGGTCGAAGGCTCCGCCGGGCGCGGCGGTACTGGCGCCCTCCAACCCGTCCAGGAGGCGCTGCTTGTCGCGCTCGGTCTGCAGGCGGCCCAGGAACCAGGTGCCCACGTTGCCGAGCCCCTTGTAGTCGATGTCCACCGGGTTCTGGGTGGCGAGCACGAGGCCGAGGCCGAACGCGCGCGCCTGCTTGAGGAGGGTCAGCAGCGGCCTCTTCGACGGCGGCTCCGCGACCGGCGGCATGTAGCCGAAGACCTCGTCCATGCACAGGATCGCCCGCAGGCTGCTCGTGCCCGGCTTGCTGCGCGCCCAGCCGAGCGTCTGGTTGAGCAGCAGGGAGACGAAGAACATGCGCTCGCGGTCCGAGAGGTGGGCGATCGAAAAGATCGCGACCCGCGGCTTGCCCGAAGGGGTGTAGAGCAGGCGGTCGATGTCCAGCGGCTCGCCGTGGAGCCAGGCCCCGAAGCCGGGCGAGCCGAGCAGGTTGTTCACCGCCATGGCCAGCTCGAAGCGCTCCTTGGCGGGATAGAACGACTCCAGGTCCATGACGCCGATCCGCTCCACCGGCGGCTTCTGGATCTGCTGGATGAGCGCCGCCAGGTCGAGCCCCCTCCCCTGCCGCCAGGCCGCGTCGAAGATCGTGGCGAGGAGGATCGAGTCCCGCCCGCGGATCGGATCGGAGTCGATCTCCAGGAGCGAAAGCAGGCTCGCCACCAGAGTGGTCACGCGCTCGCGCAGGAGGTCGCCGTCCTCCACGATCCCGGGCGGCGGCGCGTCGAGCGAGGAGAGGATGGAGACCGGCAGCCCTGCCTCGCTCCCGGGGGTGTAGACGGCGAAGTCCGCCGCCTCCTTCAACCGCGCGATGCGCTCGCCGCTCTGCCCCCACTTTTCGAGCCCTGCGTGCCAGGTCTCGGCCTCCTTGGCCGCGAACGCCTCCGGGGTGAGCCCGGCGCGGGCCGCGGCATCCGGATCGATCCACGGCGCGAAGTCGGCCGGCCGCAGCTCCGGGAAGGTCAGGAGGAGGTTGGCCAGGTCGCCCTTGGGATCGATGACCAGCGCGGGGATGCGGTCGATCGCGGCCTCCTCGATCAGGGAGATCAGGAGCCCGGTCTTGCCGCTGCCGGTCATGCCGACGCACACCGCGTGGGTCAGCAGGTCGCGCGAGTCGTAGAGGAGTGGGGTGGTCGACGCCTCCCCGCGCTGCAGGTCGAAGGGCCTTCCCAGGTAGAACGCGCCGAGCTTCTCGTATGCCGCGATGTCTTCCGCCATAGGCGGCATCCTACCAAGCGCGGGGGTCGAGCGCGTACGGCAGAGGCGTCAAATTCTCGAGTCCGCCCGGCCCCAGGTGAACCAGATCCTCCAGGCGCACGCCGTAGCCTTCGGCGGGATCGTACAGGCCGGGCTCCAGGGTGAAGACATCCCCCTCGCGGAGGACCCCTTCGGCTCCGGAGACCTTGCGGAAGACCGGCTGCTCGTGGAGGTCGAAGCCCACGCCGTGGCCCAGGTTGTGAACGTAGCCGCGGATCGTTTTGGGATCGGAGATCGGGGTCGGGAACCCCGCGGACTCGAAAAAGGCGCAGACCTCCTCCTGGAGATCCCAGCCGCGCACGCCCGGCCTCGCCCGATGATGCGACTGCTCCAGGGCCTCGAGGACCAGGTCATGGGCACGGCGCAGGGCTGGCGAGGGCTCGCCGATGCAGAACGTACGGGTGCAGTCGGCGAACATCGCGCCCCGTGGATAGATGTCCACCACGACCGGCTCGCCCGCCCGGAGCACGCGCTCCTGCGTGCCGCTCGAATGGGGCACTCCCCCCTCCTCCGCCGGCGCGACGATGTTCCCCTTGGGCTGCTCCAGGCCGCGCGCGGCGAGGACCTGCCCGATCTCGGAGCGCAGGCGGGCGACCGTCAGCCGCTCCCCTTCTGTCCAGAGCTCACCGTCCCGCACCGTGGCCTCGGCGAGGCGGGCCGCCACCCGGCGCATCGCAGCCATCACCCCCTCGGCGGCAACACGGATCGCTGCCACCTCGGCGGCGGTCTTCTTCTTGCGCACGGCGAGGACGACCGGGTTGCCGGCCACCCAGGTCCAGCCCTTGCGGGCCAGGGCTGCGGTGGCGGTCTGGATGAGCCCGGCCTGGCCGTGGCCGGCGAGGGCGACGCGGCCCGGAGCGACTCCGGCGGTCTCGAGAGACCGCTCTGCCACCCAGGCCATGACATCGCCGGGCTCGGCGGCCAGGTTCTGCCACCGCGCCATGTCCAGGTGCTCGGGGGTGATCAGACGGAGGCCGGTCGCCGCCGCCTCGTCGCGCTCCATGGGAGTCTGGTAGGCGAGGCAGGCCGGCCCCTCGAAAGGAACAACGAGCTGGCTGTCGCCGAGGTGAACGTCGCCGACGAAGGGGGCGAGGTCGGGGTCCTGAGACGACCGGGCAAGGACGAGCAGGGCCTCGCAGCCCCGCTCCTCCAGCCCGGCCCTCAGCTCGGAAAGGCGGCCCTCAGGCCCCCTCTCCCCCGGCACGGGGGAGAGGGACGGGTAGAGGGGGGATGGGATCAAAGGTTCCGGTTGATGAAGCTCTCGAAGGCCGACTTCGGCATCGCGCCCATCATGCGGTCCGCCATCTGGCCGTCCTTGAACAGGATGAACGTCGGGATGCTCGACACCTGGAACTGATACGCGATCTTCTGGTTCGAGTCGACGTCCAGCTTCGCGACGCGCACCTTGCCATCCATCTCGGTGGCGATCTGGTCCAGGACCGGCGCCACCATGCGGCACGGGCCGCACCACGCCGCCCAGAAGTCCACCAGAACGGGGGTATCCGACTTGAGGACTTCCTGCTCCCAGTTGTCCTCGCTAAGCGTCACGACCTTTTCGCTGGCCATTGCAGTCCTCTCTTTTCTGAAATCAAAGGGCGACGTCTCTCGACCGCCCGACCTCTACAACTCCGCGGCAGGCGCTTCTTGTTCCACCCGCCGCCGGCTGAAGAACTCGCGGGCGGTTTCCACGTCCCGTCCGATCTGGGCGGACAGGTCCATCACCGTGGGGAAGATCCTCTCTTCCCGCAGCCGCTTGAAGAAGGAAAGCTCCACGCGCTCGCCGTAGACGTCCGCGTTGAAATCGAGGATGTGGCTCTCCACCACCCGCTGGTAGTTCTCGTACACCGTCGGCCGCGTGCCGATATTGGTCACGCTGTCGAAGGTGGCCGGCACGCTGGGGAAGAAGACCCGGCTGGCGTAGACCCCGTCCAGGGGGAGCAGCTTGTTCTCCGGCACCAGGTTGATCGTCGGCCAGCCCAGGCGCTTGCCCATGCGGTCGCCGCGGGCGATGACCCCGGCGATCGAGTAGGGACGGCCGAGCATGTCCAGGGCCTCGGCGACCTTTCCGTCCGTTATGGCCCGCCGGATGCGCGAGCTGGAGATCCGGTCGCCGCCGAAGTTGACCTCGTCCACCCCGAAGGCGCGGAAGCCCAGGCTCTCCCCCATCTCCCGCAGCAGGGCGAGGTCCCCGTCGCGGCCATGGCCGAAGACGAAGCTGGAGCCGACGTAGATCTCCTTCAGGTCGAGCTTCTCGTGCAGAAACTCGCGCACGAACCGCTGCGCCGGGATCTTCGCGAGGTCGGGGGTGAAGCGGACCACCAGGACCACCGAGATCCCCGCCTCCTCCAGGAGCTTCTCCTTCTGCGGCAGGGTGGTGAGCAGCGTGGGCGCCTGCTCCGGGCGCAGCACCGCGACCGGATGGGGGTCGAACGTGATGACTACCGACGGCACGCCCAGCTCCGCGGCGCGGGCCACGAGGAGATCGAGGGTGGACCGCTGGCCGCGGTGGACGCCATCGAAGTTGCCGATGGTGCCCACGCCGCCGCGGGGTAGATCGCTGGCGTTGAAAGCGTCCTTGACGACGATCATCGGGGCGGGATGGTATCAGTTCACAATGTGCCCGACACGATGTGCCCAACAAGATCGTCGGCGTAGGCTTCGGTGATCTCCACCTCGACGAGGGCGCCGGCCGGAGCCGACCCGTCGTTGATCAGGAGCCGGCCGTCGATCTCCGGGGCCATGCCGTAGTGGCGTCCCTGGAGCAGGTGCTCGGTCTCTTCGCAGGGGCCCTCGACGAGGACTTCCAGGCGCTTGCCGACGAGCCGCCGCCGCCGCTCCAGCGCGACCGGCCTCTGGGCTTCGAGGAGCTGGCGCAGGCGCCGGCGGGCCACGTGCCTGGGCACCCGGTTCGGGAGGCTGGCGCCCGGGGTGTCGGTCTCGGGGCTGTAGGCGAACGCGCCGAAATGGTCGAAGCGGGCCTTCTTCACGAAGCCGAGGAGGTCCTGGAAGTGCTCCTCGGTCTCGCCCGGGAAGCCGACGATGAACGTCGAGCGCAGGAAGATGTCCGGCGCGAGCTCGCGGGCGCGGTCCAGGAGGCGCAGATAGCGCTTCGCATCGCCGCCCCGGCGCATGGCCGAGAGCATGTCGCCGTGGCTGTGCTGGAGGGGGATGTCCATGTAGGAGCAGAAGCGCTTCTCGCTCCCCATGAGGCGGAGCAGCTCCTCGTCCAGCGTGGTCGGATAGGCGTACAGGAAGCGAATCCAGGGGATCGAGGTCTTTGCGAGCAGCTCTTCGATCAGCCGGGCCAGGCCGTGGCGGCCCAGCCCCAGGTCCTCGCCGTAGCGGGTGGTGTCCTGGGCGATCAGGTTGAGCTCGGCGATGCCGGACTCTTCGTCCAGGCGCCGGGCCTCCTCCACCAGGCTCTCGATCGTGCGGCTGCGGAAGCGGCCGCGCCAGATCGGGATCGCGCAGAAGGTGCAGGGGTTGTTGCACCCCTCGGCGACCTTCAGGTAGGCGAATCCGCGGGTGGTGAGCAGGCGGGGCGCGGTGTGGTCGAAGACCATGTGCGCCGGGGCCGGCAGGGGCGGACCGCCGCCGAGCTGCACGACGTCGCCTACGTCCCGGAGTTGATCAAGACCGACGAAGCCGTCGATCTCCGGGATCTCCTTCGCCAGCTCCTTGCCGAACCGGTTGACCATGCACCCGGCGACCAGGACCTTCTCGACACCGCCCGTGCCCTTGCGGCCGACCACCTCCAGGATGGTGTCGATCGACTCTTGCTGGGCCTCCTCGATGAACGCGCAGGTGTTGACGACGACGGTGTCGGCGCTGTCGAGATCGTTGACGACGTCATATCCGCGGCGCGCCAACTCGCCGAGCATGACCTCGCTGTCGACGAGATTCTTCGGGCAGCCGAGGCTGATCATGCCCACGCGGGGGCGTCTAACGGGGTGGACGGGTTCAGTCATGAGCGGGAGAGTCTAACAGACGGGGTGCAGGGGAAATTCCTGGGTAGAGGGGTCCAACGAATCCGGCGGCTACCCACTGGTTGGAAGGGCCTACCCGCTCGTTCAGCGCCAAACCGTCCATGTTAGGCTTCTTCGAGAAATGGCGCGCCTTTATCTGGAGACCTCGGTAGTCAGCTATCTGACGGCCAGACCCGCCACCGACATCATCACGGCTGCACACCAGCTTCTTACTTTCCGCTGGTGGTCGCTGCGCCGTGCCGAATTCGAGATCCTTACATCTGAGCTTCTGCCTCATGTCACGGATCTGGTCGAGGAAGCCGGCTTCAACATGCCGTTCGTTTGTACTCCCGAAGAGCTGCTAGGATTCAACCCATGATCCAGGATCCCATTGTCGAGGAACTGCATCGCCACCGCGAGGAGCTGTTCCGGGAGTTCGGCAACGATCCCGAGGCCCTGGTCAAGCACCTGCAAGAGAAGGAGCGCAGCTCCGGCCGACTCGTTCAGCCCCCGCCCCCAACCGGTTCGGTGGTGCGGCGGACTCGCATTGCTCGCCGCTAGGCCCCTTTCAGCGCCACCGTGGGATCGAGCCGCGCCGCCCGGCGCGCCGGGAAATAACAGGCGATCAGGGAGACCAGGGCCAGGACCACGGGCACGGCCACGAAGGTGAGCGGGTCGGTCGCCTCGACCCCGTACAGCATGCCGGACACGGCGCGGGTCAGCGCGAACGCGCCCGCTACCCCTCCAACCACCCCCCAGGCCACGAGCGCCATGCCCTGCCCCATGACGAGCCACCGCACGTCCTGTGGCCGGGCGCCGATGGCCATGCGGATGCTGAGCTCCCGCCCGCGCAGGCTCACCGAATAGCTCAGCAGGCCGAACAGGCCCACCACCGCCACGCCCAGCCCCAACAACGCGAAGAGGCCGGCGACCTCGGCGTACATCCGCTGCTCGGCCAGGCCCTGCGCGATGTGCTCGCGGCAGCCCACCAGGTTCACGATGGCCAGGTCCGGATGGGCCTCGTGGAGCGCCCTGCGCAGCTCCGGCGCCAGCGCGGCCGTGGGCACGGAAGAGCGCACCAGGAGCGTCATGCGCGGGTGCTCGCGCTGCTCGTTGGAGAGGTAGACCAACGGAGCCGGCTCCTCCATGAGCGAGGAGCGGACGTCCTTCGCCACGCCCACCACCTCGAAAGGCCTCTCCGCGACCTCCGGAGAAGACAGGTCGATCAGGCGCAGGACGCGGCCGACGGCGGCCTGCTCTCCCCACAACTTCCGCGCCATGCTGTGGCTCACCACCACCGTCCGCGGCGCGTCCTTCCGGTCCCGCTCGTCCAGGGGCCGGCCAGCCAGGATCGGGATGCCGATGGTTTCGAAGTAGGCCGGCGACACCGCATTGTAGGCAACCTCGAACGGCTGGTCCTGGCGGTCCAGGCTCGCGGCCTGCACCATCCGCGAAAGCCCCGAGACCGGCAGGATGTGGGAGAGGCTCGCCGAGGTCACGCCGGGGGTCGACCGCGTCTGTTCCAGCACCCGCCGGTAGATGCCGGCCCCGCCCTCGCCCGCCATGACATTGCGCGGGATGTTCACCGTGACCAGGAGCAGGCCGTCGGGATCGAATCCCGGGTCCACCCGCTGCGCCTGACCCAGGGTGCGGACCAGAAGGCCGCCGGTCAGGAGGAGGAGCAACGACAGGGCGACCTGGAGCACGACGAGGACCTTGCGCGGGGCGAGGCCCACGCCCATGCCGCCAGTACCGCTCGCCGAGGCATCGCTCTTGAGAGGGCCGAGGAGGTCTCCGCGCATCACCCGCAGCACCGGGCCGAGCGCGCCCAGGAGCGCGCAGAACACCGTCACGAGGACGGCGAAGGCGGCGATGCGGCCGTCGAACTGCAACAGCCGCGTCCCCTCCGCCCAATCGCCCAGGCCGCCCGGGGGAGTCATTACAAAGGCCTCGATCCTCCTCCCGAGGAGGGCGCCCACGCCGAGGCCCACAACGCCGCCCATCAGGCAGAGCACCAGGCTCTCGGCGAGCACGCCGGAGAGCAGCCAGGCCCGGCTGGCGCCGAGCGACGCCCGGATGCCCCACTCCCGCTGCTTCGAGATGGCCCGCGCCAGTAGCAGGTTGGCGATGCTCACGCACGCCAGGAGGAGGAAGGCTGAGGCCACGCCCATGAGGATGCGCGTCCGGTCGAGCCACTCCGGGTCCCCCCACCCGGGGTCGTACTCGCCGTACAGGACCACGTCCATCCGGCGCGGCTTGCCGTCGGGAAACGGCGCCGTGGCGTCGAGCGACCGTCCCAGCACGGCCATCGCGGCCTGCGCCTTCTCCCGGGTCACCCCCGGAGCGAGGCGGCCGGTGATGTTCACCCACTGGGCGTCGCGCTCGTGCAGCCGCGGCACCGCGGTCGCCCGGTCGGTGAGGCTCGCCGGCACGTAGATCGCCGAAGCCAGGTTGAACCCCTGGAAGTCCTTGCCGGCGACGCCGACCACCGTCATGCCCACGCCGTTGATGCGCAGCTCGCGCCCCACGACGTCCGGGCTCCCGCCCAGGGTGCCCTGCCAGAAGCGATGGCTGAGGACGACCACGGGCGGCGCGTCCGGCCGGTCGTCCGCGGGCTGGAGGAGCCTGCCCATCGTGGGGCGCGTGTTGAAGAACCCGAAGTAGTTGCCCGTCACCAGCCCGCCCCAGGCAAAGGAGGTGCGCTCGCCGTCGGCGGCGTAAGCGATGGAGGCGCCGAAGCGGGAGTATCCGACGAGGTCCACGACGGCGTTCTGGCTTTTCAGGAAGTCCTCGTACTCGGGGTAGGACATGGCCCTGCGCGGCTCTTCGTCGGTCCCTGCGTAGACCGAGACGATGCGCTCGAAGTGAGGCGCGTCGATCCTGGGCCAGAGGATCGCCGCCAGGTACGCGAACAGGGCCGTGTTGGCCCCGATGCCGAGCGCCAGCGTCAGCACGGCCGGCAGCATCACAGCCGGCTGGCGGGAGAGCGATCGGAACGCGGTCGAGAGCTGCCGCACGATGTCGCGCATGAAAACCTCCGGGATCTTGTCCACGTATTCTACGGGCAATGACCGCTCCGCGTCTGCGGCCGTAGGGTCCGGTGGATGTAGGGACGGTGGTGGAGATCCGGCTGTAGGGCAGGGATTCTACAAGGTAGCGCCCGACCGTACCCTCACCCGGATGACTTCCCCTCGTCTCTCCGCCACCACCACGAACGGCAGAGTCAGCTCAAGAGGCAACGCCTCGACTGCGTGAAGGGATTCGAGGACGAGAGCCGCCTCGATGTGACCCGGTCGAAGATAAATGATCCCGGTGTAGGGATGGCCCAACCGGATCGACAGTCTGCCGAAATCCCGATCCTGTGTGAGAACCACCCATGCGCGTTCGTGCGCATGCCACAGGATCTCGGCATCGTCGCAGCCATCAAGGCCCTCTTCCCAGACGGTTCGAACCTGCTTCTCTTGATGGCGGAGGGCTTCGACAACCAGGGGCTGAATGTTCTCGTCTGTCAGCAGTGGATAATCGAGAGCCTTCATGCGGAGATCTGGAAGTCCCAGACCACCTCATTCTTCATCGACTCGGCGGCATACTGAATCGCTGCGGAGAGCCCTTCCGGCGGGATGTGCGGGTAGGTCCGCAGAATCTCTTCACGGGAAGCGCCGCTCGCCAACAGCTCCAGGACGAGCTCCACGCTTATGCGAGTACCCCGGATGCAGGGCTTGCCTCCCAAAATTCCAGGCTTGGAGATGATCCACGGCTCGCTATTCATACAGCTATTCTAGCCCACTAGCGTGATGGCGATCCGCTTCGGAAACAGGTCTCCCGTAGCGTCTCCACCCGCGGGTAGAGCCTCCAAACCCGCGGGTGGAGCGATCCCACCCGTGGGGTTTATGTTTCAACCGACGGGTTTTATGTATCAACTAGCGGGTTGTACGTTACAACCGGCGGGTTTTGCGCTACAAACCGCCGGTTCCGAATCCCAACCCGCCGGTTGAGTCTTCCCACCCGCTGGTTGCGTGCTTCATCCCGCGGGTTTCTCGGCTCAACCCGCGGGTTTTCCGTCTCCCCTCGCGGGTTGCGCGGGTCGGCTCGCTGGTTGGGCGGCCTCAGCGCCGGGTTTGGAGGCTTCAGCGGGCTCGGGCACGAATCTGGTCTCCGCCTGGAGACCCTCAGCCCGTAAACCACGCCAGCGCCTCCCTGGCGATGTCTTCGGGAACCGTGTGCGGGCCGTCGAACTCGTGGTATTTCACTTCGTAGCCGGCGCTCCGGAGGCGCGGGACGAGCCTGCGGCTGCAGGAGTCGATGGGCAGGATCTGGTCCTTCGTGCCGTGCGAGATGTAGATCTCCGGCGCCCCGTGCTGCTCCTTCGGAACCATGAATCCCGGCGAGAAGGCGATCACGTGGCTGAAGAGGTCACCGTTCGTAATTCCGAGCGAGAGCGCGTAGGAGGCGCCGTCCGAGAACCCCTCGACCGCGATCCGCGCCCGGTCGATGGCGCAGCGGGCGAAGGTCAGCTCCAGGGCGCGGTCGAGGAAGGCCACGTCGGGTCCGTATCCGCCCTGGATCACGTCCCAGGTCTGCCGCCGGGAATCGATCGCCAGGAGGACCAGCCCGGCGTCGTCCGCCAGCCCATGAAAGGGACCCAGGGCGGGGCGGGCGCTCCCTCCGGCGCCGTGCAGCATCACGGCGAGCGGCGCGGGGCGGTCCGCCCGGTATCCCTTGGGCACATAGAGGAAGCCGTCCCGCCCTTGGCCCAGTCCGAGCTCGTGCAGGCCCGGTTGCGCGGCCTCCTTCGGAAGGCCGGGACGGGCCAGCAGCCGCGCGTCCTGTCGTGCTGTCGGGATCAAGGGCTCCTCCTTCCTCCTGGATCCCTGACATGCTGCCGCGAGACATGTCAGAAAGAGCAGATCGCGCCGGGTCACGACATCAACCAGAAGCCCCCGAGGACGATCGATGCGGCGGAGGCGCCGCCGAGGAGAGCCTGGTAGCCGCGATGTCCGAACGCCGCCAGCCGGGCAGCCGCGAGCCCGAGCGCCGAGGCGAAGACCACCATGGCCACGATCGCTCCCAAACCGAAGCCGCCCATGTAAGCCAGCGACGACGCCTTGGAGGGGAGCGCCAGGGCGGGGAAGAGCCCGAGGATGTGCGCGCTCCCCGCCAGGCCGTGAATGCCCCCGATCCAGAGCGCGGCCAGGCCGTGACGGGTGTGGTGATGAGCAGCCTCCTCCTCGAGCCGCGGCGCGAAGGCCTTGCGCAGCCCCCAGAGGCCGACCGCGATCAGGACCGCGCCAACCATGCGCTCGCTCCAGGAGGAGACACGCTCCAGGGGGAGCACGTCCCGCAGCGCGAGCGCCAGCAGGCCCACCATCCAGACGCCGACGCTGTGACCGATTCCCCAGAGGAGGCCCGTACCCCACCCGCTGCGCCGCTCCCCCACCACGAGCGGGGCGACGGCGGACAGATGGTCCGGCCCTGCCAGGGCATGCGTGAGCCCGGCGAGCAGGCCGGCGAGAGCGGCGAACCAGGTGGCGTGATCCATGACCGCGGAAAGTCTATCGGATTCCAAGCCTGAACCTCACCCCCTACCACATCTTGTGGTGCGAAACCAGTGTCCACCACACCTTGTAGTAGCTTCCAAGCCTCTGGTATCCTGCCCTCCACTGCCAGGGGCACATCACACATGCTGAAAGTCAAACGGCTCGAGATCTCCGGATTCAAATCGTTCGTCGACCCGGTGCGCGTGGAATTCGCGGGCGGGGTCACGGCCATCGTCGGTCCGAACGGGTGCGGCAAGAGCAACCTGTCGGAAGCCATGACGTGGGTGCTTGGCGAGCAGAGCGCCAAGTCCCTGCGCGGCGGCACGATGGAAGACGTCATCTTCAACGGCGCCGAGCACCGCAAGCCCCTGGGCATGGCCGAGTGCACGCTGACGCTGGAGACCGACTCCTCCTTCCAGGGCTCCGACGGCGGCTGGATGACCATCGGCCGCCGGGTCTTCCGCGGCGGCGAAAGCCAGTACCGGCTCAACGGCCGGGTCGTGCGCCTGAAGGAGATCCGGGACATCCTGATGGACACCGGCCTGGGCATCCGCGCCTACTCGGTCATCGAGCAGGGCAAGATCGGGATGATCCTCTCCGGCAAGCCGCAGGAGCGCCGCAAGCTCATCGAGGAAGCCGCGGGCATCACCCGCTACAAGGCGCGCAAGAGCGTGGCCGAGGTGAAGCTGCAGGAAGCCACGGCCAACCTCCTCCGCCTGGACGACGTCATCTCCGAGGTCGAGCGCGCCCTGCGCTCCCTCAAGCGCCAGGCCGGCGCGGCGCGGCGCTACCAGGAGAAGGAAGTCGAGTACCGCGAGCTGCTGGAGAAGGTCCTCGCCGGACGCTGGGCTACCCTCTCCGCCCGCCTGCACGAGCTGCGCTCCAAGATCGAGGAGGCCACCACCCGCGAGGCCGGGCTCGCCGCCGACCTGCACCGCGACGAGGCCGCGCTCGCGGCAGGCCGGCAGCGGCTCGACGAGCTGGCTCGCGCCATGGCCGAACGGCACCAGAAGGTCGCCGAGCTGGCCGCCACCATCGAGGGCCGGCAGGAGTTCCTCAAGGCCAACCGGCAGACCGTCAAGGAGATCGGCGACCGCGCCGAGCAGGACCGCGGCATGGCCGAGCGCCGAGAAGCCGAGATCCAGGCCCACGTGGACGCCCTGGAGGCCCTGGAGGAGCGGCGCGTCGAGCTCGCGGCCGAGCGCGAGCAGGCCGCCCAGGCGGTCGAAGCCGACGAGCGCCAGATCGCCTCGGCCGAGCGCGATCTGCAGCAGGTTGCCGCCCGCGTCGAAGCCGTGCGCGGCCAGCTCGCCGCCGCGGTCAACGAGATCAACGGATTCCGGCAGAGGGTCCAGCAGGCCCAGATCGAGCTGGAGCGCGGCAACTTCCGCCGCCATCACCTCGACCAGGAGCTGACCCAGCACGCCCACGAGCTGAAGCAGGCCGCCGAAAGCCTCGCCCTGGCCCAGGAGAAGGTCAAGGGATCGGAGACCGCGCTCACCGGCAAGTCCGCCGACCAGGAGCGGGTCGCCGCCGCCCTGGAGATCACGATGCGCCGCGAGGCCGAGTCCTCCGAGCGCAAGCGCGGCCTGGAGGACCAGCTCACGGGCTCGCGCCAGCGCCAGCGCATCCTCGCCGAGCTCTCCCGCGCCCACGCCCAGCGCCGGGCCGCCCTGGAGAAGGCCCTCTCCTCCGCCGGTCTCGCCGAGCCCGCCTGGCTCGCCGGTCAGGCCAAGGCGCTGGAGGGCTGGGAGCGCAGCCTGGACGTCTACCTGGGCAGCCTGGCCGATGCCGTCGTGCTCGAGCCGGGTGCCTCGGCCCGTGACCTGGCCCAGGCCCTGGCCGGCCGCTCGGCCGCGGTGCTCGTCGAGCGCCGGCCTTCCTCCGATGAGCACGCCGAACACGTTCCCATTGTGGACGATCCCGCGGTGGTCCTCTCCCTGGGCGAAGCGCTCGCGCTGCCCGAGGAATTGGCTGCCGCGCTGCCGCCCGCCTTCCTGGTGCGCTCCGCGGCCGACGCCGAGCGGCTGGCCCGTCTCCATCCCGGCTATGCCTTCCTGAGCCGCGAGGGAGTCTGGGTGCAGGCCGGCACCTTCCATGTCGAGGGAGACATCGCCACGCCGGGCGTGCTGGAGCGCGAGAGCGAGCTGGCCACGCTCGCGAAGTCGATCCCCGACCTGGAGCGCCAGCTCCGCGACTCCACCTCCGAGCTCGAGCGTCTGGTGACCGAGCGGGCGAACCTGGCGAAAGAGTCGAACCGGCTCCAGGGAGAAGTGGCGCAGCTCCGGCAGGAGCTGGCCGTCCATCGCGCCCGCCAGGAGGATGCGGCGACCCGCCACCGGCGGCTCACCTCCGAGCAGGAGACCCTGACCACCGAGCAGCAGGAGATCGCCCGCGAGATCGAGCGCGTGACCCAGCGCCGCCAGCAGTCCCAGGACGAGCTCGCAGCCGCGGAAGAGCGCAATGCCTCGCTCCAGGAGGGTTTCGACCGCGCCCAGGCCGAGCTGGAAGCGTCCAAGGCCTCACGCGAAGCGCTGCGCACGGCGAGCGCCGGACGGCGCGGCCGGCTGGAGCTGCTCGACGAGCGGCTGGAATCGCACGACCGCGAGGAGGCGCGCCTCCGCGCCGAGGTGGACCGCGGGCGGCGGCAGGTGGCCCTCTGGCGGGAAGACGCGGACAAGCTCGCAACGCGCCGGAGCGACCTGGAGGCAGCGATCGTCAAGGCCCAGGAGGAGCTGCAGAGCGCCCTGGAGCGCCGGGCCGCCGCGGAAGAGGGGGTTCTGGAGGAGCAGCAGCGGCTTGACGAGCGGCGCGAGGAGATCCACGGCCTGGACGAGCGGATCCACGAGACCCGCGAGCGCCGGGATGCCGTCAGAGCCGAGGTCGAAGAGCACCGCATCGCCCATGCCGCGCTCCGTCAGGACGCCGAGCACCTGAGCGTGACCTTCCACGAGCACTTCGAGAAGCCGCTGCCGCCGGCGGAGGAAGTGGGAGAGCCGCCGGCCGACCTCGTCGAGACGGAAGCGGAGCTGGCGCGCACCAAGGCTGCGCTGGAGCGGCTCGGGCCCGTGAACCTGCTGGCCGTGCAGGAGCACGACGAGCAGGAAGAGCGCTTCCAGTTCCTCACCACCCAGCGCGCCGACGTGGCCAACTCGGTGGACAGCCTGAGGAAGACCATCAAGGAGATCAACGAGGCCTCCGGCGAGCGCTTCAAGGCCACGTTCGAGGAAGTAAACGCCCACTTCGGCCAGACCTTCGCGCGCCTGTTCCGCGGCGGCGAGGCCGAGATGCGCCTCTTGGACGAGGAGGACATGCTGGAGAGCGGTATCGAGATCCTGGCCCGCCCGCCGGGCAAGCGCCTCCAGAACCTGATGCTGATGTCCGGCGGCGAGAAGGCCCTGACCGCGATCGCCTTGCTCTTCGCGCTCTTCAAGACCAAGCCCTCGCCCTTCTGCATCCTGGACGAGGTGGACGCACCGCTCGACGACGTGAACACCACCCGCTTCGTGGACGTGCTGCGGGAGATGTCGGAGAACACCCAGTTCATCGTCATCACCCACAACAAGCTGACCATGGAGGTCGCGGGCACGCTCTACGGCGTGACCATGGAAGAGAAGGGCGTCTCGAAGCTGGTCTCCGTGCAGATGGAAGAGGTCCAGCCCGAGGAGGAGCGGGCTACCGCTTGAAGGCCTAATACCATGCGCTGGACCGACCGCACGTTCCGCTTCGACCTGCCGGTCGGGATGTTCCCCGTGGTCATCGAGCGCCTGCGCGGCGCCGCTCCCCGTATCGAGGACAAGCTGCGGGGGCTCCCCGCCGAGGTCCTGACCCGGCGCGATGGCGAATCCTGGTCGATCCAGGAGCACATCGGCCATCTCCTGGACCTCGACGAGCTGCACATCGGCAGGCTGGACGACTACCTGGCCGGCGCCGAGGTGCTCCGCGCCGCGGACATGGAGAACCGCAAGACCTGGCAGGGTGACCACAATCTGCAGGCAGCCGAGTATCTGGTCCAGCAGTTCCGCCGCGAGCGCGAGACCTTCGTGAAGCGGCTGGAGACCTGGGACCCGGGCCGCATCGGCCAGTCCGCCCTCCACCCCCGCCTGAACCAGCCCATGCGCGTCATCGACATGGCCTTCTTCGTGGCCGAGCACGACGACCACCACCTCGCCAGGATGACCGAGCTCGCCCGAAAACTGATCACGTTCGTTTGATCCCGTCCGGGGGGCCGGAACGGATGTTGCACCCGCCCGGGGGCATGAATGCGAAACTCCCAATCCTGATCCTTCCGCTGCTGCTCGGCGCCTGCACCTATGAGGACGCGACCGACGAGCAGCCGACCGAAACCCCGGCAGCCCAGACATCCCAGAACCAGAGCCAGCAGGGCTACTCCGTTCCCATCGGAGAGGCCGAATACGACACGTCCGCCCTGGAGCAGGGGCGGCTCGACCCCGCCTGGCGCCAGTATGCCGAACGTGACCGCCTGGAACGGCTCGGCACGACTCCGGCGCCGGCTCCCCAGGGTCAATCCCCCCTGACCACAGGCGCGGAGCCTGCTCCACCGACTGGCTCCGAGGGGGTTGCAACCCCGAAACGCGCGGCGAGCGAGTCCTACGAGCAGATCTCGCCGGAGGCCCTGAGCGGCAATCCTGCCCTGCCCCTCGGTCAGGAGGGCGGCGGCCCCAGCATCCTGCGCACGCAGATCCTCCTCGACCGGGCTCGGTTCTCGCCCGGCGTGATCGACGGCAACTGGGGGAAGAACACGGCGAAGGCGGTCTACTGGTTCCAGTTCGCCAAGGGGCTGAACACCACCGGCGAGGTAGATCGGGCGACCTGGGATGCGCTCGCTCGCGCGGCCGGAGCTGGCGAGCCTCTCAGCCGCGTCCAGGCGACGGCCGAGGACCTGAAGGGGCCGTTCGTCGATCCCCTGCCCCACGATCCGTACGAGCAGGCGAAGCTCGAATGTCTCTGCTACAGCTCGCCGCTGGAGCTGTTCGCCGAGCGCGGGCACGCCACGCCAGAGCTGATCCAGAAGCTCAACCCGCAGGTGGACTTCGCCAACCTGCAGGCCGGCACGGAGATCGTGCTGCCGAACGTGCCCCAGATGTCGCCGGAGGATGTCTCTTCCAAGGGCGGAGCAAAAGCGACTCCGGCTGCGAACCGCCCGGGTGCTCAGGCGGCTCCTGCTGCGGGTGCCGCAGGTGGTCAAGTCGCCCGCATCCTGATCTCCAAGCAGGGCTTCTACCTGCAGGGCCTGGATGCCCAGGGGCATATCCTTTACCACTTCCCCTCTACGCTGGGCTCCAAGTACGACCCGTCGGCTACGGGCACGCTTCAGATCACGGGCATCCATCCCGAGCCGGGCTTCCACTACCAGCCGAAGCTGTTCGCCGACGTGTCGGACGAGAAGCCGGAGGCGCAGCTCCCCTCGGGGCCGAACTCCCCGGTCGGCCTGGTCTGGCTGGACCTGTCCAAGCCCCACCACGGCATCCACGGCACGGCCTCGCCGGAGACGATCGGCTACACCTCCAGCCACGGCTGCGTGCGCCTGACGAACTGGGATGCCCTGTTCCTGGCGCAGCACGTGAACCCGGGCACACAGGTGGTCTTCAGGGAGTAACGCTGGGGGGAATCCGCCCTGGTTGCGCTGTCCAGGGGAGTGCCCTACAATACCGACCGCTTCGGGGCACTCCCCAGTACCTCCCCCAGGGCCGACGTAGCTCAGCGGTAGAGCAGCTGATTCGTAATCAGCAGGTCGCCGGTTCAATCCCGGCCGTCGGCTCCAACCTAAACCCTTCAGATTCAGTACTTAGAAGCGGCACCCGCCAAGCTAGGCGGGATCGTAGATACCAAATAGGTACCATCCCGGCTCGGAGATACCACGCTGGCAGCGGCGAGGAGGCCCAGGGACCTCTCTCCCAGGGTGTGGACCGGGATGTCCGCCTCGCGCCGGATGGCAGCGGCGAGCTAGCGCTACGCCCTCCGGCTTCGACCTGGAGTCGATCCCGAGGTCTACTCCCCTGGCTCCCCGATCAAGCGCCCTCGAGGAAAGGGCGACCGGGCCACACGGGCTGCCGTTGTGGCCGGCGGACACGTCGAGAAGCTCCTGGATGAGGCCAGAGTCAACTAGCCGGCTCGGCTAAGGCGAAGCGGCCTCAGCGGGGCTCCTTCGGGTTTCGAGGCGGATCAGTCTGGATCAGGGATACCGCCGCGACGCTGCCAGAAGGCTCCGAGATCGCGAGCACCATGAACGAAGGCAATCACCGTGACGATCTTCGGGGTGATCCAGTAGATGAGGCGATAGCTTTTGACAGAAAGTTCGCGGACATCAGGGGAGTGCGCCTCTGGAACAACGCGGCCTCGCTCGGCCAGGGTCCGCAGCGATTGGGCGGCTGCCCGTGCCTCGCGGACATGGGCCATCGCGTAGAACCGGGAATCGCGGGCGATGAACTCCGCCGCCTCGGCCAAGTCTTGGGTCGCTGCTTCCGCCCACCTTACGGTTCGAGCCACTTGGCCATCCGGCGGTCAAACTCCTCCTCAGAGAGAGTACGCCCGGCCTCGGCATCGGCGAGTCCATGGTCGATCTTCTGACGGACATAGATGTGGTACTGGATGTCTTCGAGGGAGGCGTCCTCTGGCAGGCGTTCCAGGATGCGCAGCACTTCGTCCTTGGCAGCGTTCATAGGGGAAGCTTACCTCAAGCCTTCTCCGAGAGCGTACGAGTGCCTGGCGCCTCTCCAGCAGGTACTAGCTCCGCTAGGGCGTCGTTGCTGGGTGCTGGCGTAGTACCTCCCGTAGTACCTCCGGGGAGTCGCCGAGGGGCGAAGGGCTCCCCTTGGTGGACGGGGCTCCATCGCGAGCGGCAGGGTTAAAGTGGTGCCCATCCGACATCTCTCCGCCGAGGCGGCGGCTCCGTTGCGGAGGTTCCTGGTACGGCTCCGCAAGGCAGTCGCCTGCATTGACGCCCGGCATGTGCGGGACGACCGCAAGGTGATGCTCGGGTGCCTCCAGCGGGACTTGACGGCCGCGGGGGAGGCGCTTGAGATTCTGCAGAGCGAGGTGGCCGAGTGCGCGGCGCTGTACGAGCACCTTCAGGCGGAGGCTGCCCGGATTGCGAGAAGAGACGGCTGCGCTATCGCTCCGGACGATCCCAACAGCTACCGGGGCCGCCCCAGAACCTCAGTTGTCTCTCTGGGCTGACTTCCCTGGAAAAGAGCTGAGCTGTTGCGACGGACACGAAGGTACGCCGGGCGAAGCTGAGGACTGCCGGCGTGGCTCTGCAGCAGCACTGCCCGCCTGAACGGGGGAGTGGCCGAGGGGGCGAAGGGTCCCCTTGGCGGGCGGGGGGCTCACTCCGGATCGCTGCCCGAAGCTTTGGCTACCGGCTCCCCTCGAACGTCCTTGAGCGCACGCACGAGCCCCTCCACATGTACGCCGTAGCAGACCAGGAGACGATCCAGGGTCGGCAGGTCTGGGAGCTTCCTTTCGTTCTCATAGCGGGAGAGGCGGTTCTGCGAAATCCCGGTGCGCTCGGCGACCTGGGCCTGTTTCAGGCTGGCCGTCTCCCGTAGCAGCCGCAGAGCGGGACCCAGGCCGTGGAAGAAACGTAGGGGGGAGGTCATGGAGGCTAGCGCAATGCTACCTCACTCTTTATTCGGCTGGCACCCTGCCAGACGACGCGCTGGCCCGCGAGTTGGGCGCGATGGGGCTGCTCTGAGTCAGCGCGCGCGCCGGTAGTGCATGGCGACCGCGCCGCTGCGGAGCGGCTTCGCCGAGACCAGCTCGAGCCGTCGCGTGCTGGGCAGCCCGCTCTGGTACAGGGTCGGGCCGTGGCCGGCGATCCTGGGGTGGACGAGGAACTTGTACTCGTCGATCAGATCCAGCCGGTCCAGCTCGGTCGCGAGCTTGCCGCTACCGAGGAGCACGCCGGCCGGGGTCGCGTCCTTGAGCTTCTGCACGCCCGTGCGCAGGTCGCCGGCGATGTGGTGGCTGTTGGTCCATGGGAAGTCCTTTCGCGTCGACGACACCACGTACTTCGGCTTGGCCTCCAGCTTGACCGCCCACTCGCGCATCGCCGGCGGCGCCTCCTCGTCGCCGCGGGCGACCGTCGGCCAGTAGCTCTCCATCATCTCGTAGGTGACGCGGCCCCACAGCATCGCCCCGCTCTCGTCCATGAGGCGCGTGAAGAAGGCGTGTGTCTCGTCGTCGGCGATTCCCTCCCGGTGGTCGACGCAGCCGTCCAGGGTGACGTTGATGCCGAAGGTCAAGAGTCCCATGCGGCGAGTCTACGCCAGACAACGCTCTCGGGCGATACCAACAAGACGTTCATCAAGAACTCGGCTGCGCTCC
>DATLNC010000210.1:0-24148 GCA_035536935.1 Thermoanaerobaculia bacterium | reverse complement strand
GTATTAGGACCCCCTCCCCACTCCTCCCCCGCTGCGCGGGAGAGGGAGCCATACCCCTCTGCATCAAACTACCGCTGCCAATCCGGTCCCCTCTCCCGCGCAGCGGGGGAGGGTTAGGGAGGGGGCTCTGGTAAACTCAACCAGAGCCCCATGAACGCCCCCACCGAGAGCCGCCTCCTCAGGCTGGCCATTGCGAAGGGTCTCCTCGCCTGGGAAGACCTCGACGCCGTCGCCGAACGGGTTCTCACCCCGGGGGGCGGCATCTCTGCCGAACGCCTCTGGATCCAGGCGCTCCTCGACTCCGGCCGCCTCGACAGCGCCGCCCTGAGCTCCCTCCTCTCCGAGGCGGACATGGAGGGGGACCCGGCGCTCGCGCCCACGCTCGTCGAAGCTCCGCCCGGCCGGGCCGGCGCCGTCGCCTTCCCCCCCGAGCTCCGCTTCCTCCGCGACTGGCCGCGCTACCGTTTCGAGCGCTTCCTCGGCTCCGGCGGCATGGGCTCGGTCTACCTGGCCTCCGACCCGCAGCTCGGCCGCCGCGTGGCGCTCAAGTTCCTGCACTACAACGATCCGGTGCTGGTGGTGCGCTTCCTGCGCGAGGCCCGCGCCCAGGCGCGCGTCGAGCACCCGAACATCTGCAAGGTGCACGAGGTGGGCGAGGTCGACGGCCGGCCCTACATCGCCATGCAGTACATCGACGGGCGGAGCCTCACCGAGCTGCGCGGCAAGCTGGCCACCGAGGCCGCGGTCCGCCTCGTCCGCGACGTGGCCCGCGCCGTCCACACGGCGCACAAGACCGGCCTGATCCACCGCGATCTCAAACCGGCCAACATTCTGGTCGGAAAGGATGACGCAGGTGACCTGCATCCCTGGGTGGTGGACTTCGGGCTCGCTCAGGACCAGGGAGAGGAAGGGCTCACCCGCACCGGCCTGATCAGCGGCACTCCGGCCTACGTCTCCCCCGAGCAGGCCCAGGGGGGGCAGCTCGACCGGCGCACCGACGTCTACAGCCTCGGCGTCGTGCTCTACGAGATGCTGACCGACAACCCCCCGTTCGTGGGCACCACCGCGGCCGGCACGCTGGTGCGGGTGCTCCAGGAGGAACCCGAGCCGCTGCGCAAGCGCAAGCCGGGCATCCCGGCGGACCTGGAGACGATCGTCCTCAAGTGCCTGGAGAAGGAGCCGGAGCGGCGCTACGACTCGGCGCGCGCCCTGGCCGAGGACCTGGACCGCTGGGTGGAAGGCGATCCGATCGACGCCCGCCCCGCGGGCCTGGCCTATAGGGTGGGCAAGCGGCTGCGCAAGCACAAGGCCCTGGCCGCGGTGGCCGCGGCCGCGCTGGTCCTGCTCGCGGTGCTCGGCGCCGAGGTGCTCCGTACCCGCTGGCAGGCGCGCGAGCGCGCCGAGCTCGCCCAGCGCTTCGGGCAGCGGGTCAAGGAGATGGAGGCGAGCCTGCGCTACGCGGCCCTCCTCCCCCGCCACGACGTGACCGCCACCAAGCGCCGGCTGCGCGGCGAGCTGGAGAAGATCCGCGAAGAGATGGACCGGCTCGGCCCGCTCGCCGAGGGCCCGGGCCACTACGCCCTCGGCCAGGGGCACCTGGCCCTGCATCAGGACGAGCTGGCCCGCGAGCACCTGGAGCGCGCCTGGAACGCGGGCGAGCACACGTCCGAGGTCGCCGCGGCGCTCGGCCGGGTCTTCGGCTCGCTGCTCGACAAGACCCTGATCAATGCCGGGCCCGCCCGCGAGATGGACCCGGACGAGGTGCGGCGGCGGTTCCAGAGGCCCGCGCTGTCCTACCTGAAGGAGGCAGCCCTGGACCCGGCGCAGGCTTCCCCCTACCTGCTCGGCCTGATCGCCTATTACGAGGGCAGGTACTCCGAGGCCGTGGCGCGGGCCCGCGAGGCCTACCGCGAGACGCCGTGGCTCTACGAAGCGGCCGAGCTCGAGGCCCGCGTCTATACATTTCAGGCGGACGAGGCCGCCGAAGCCGACCGCCGCGACGAGGCGCTGCGGCTTTACGACCAGGCAGGCGCGGTCTACGGCCGGATCCTCGCCACGGTGCCGAGCGACGCCGCGCTCTATTCCGCCGAGTGCGAACGCCTGGCGCACCGGATCGCCCTCAGCCGCGACGAGCTCTCGGACGGCAGCTTGCGCGAGGCGCTGCGCCCCTGCGAGGTGGCCCTGCAAGTCGATCCGGAGCTGAGCGAGGTCTACACCTTCCGCGCCGGGGTCCACTGGGGGCAGGGCGACCGCAAGATGCGCCGCGGAGACGATCCGCAGGCCGACCTCGCGGAGTCCCTCCGGCAGGCGCGGCGGGCCATCGTCCTCAACCCGCGGGACGCCCGCGCGTTCAACCACATGGCCATCGCCCACCGCCTGCTCGCGACCTGGCGTCTCGGGCGCGGGATCGATGCGGCCTCCGAGCTGCGCGAGTCGCTCCAGGCCGCTCAGCAGTCGGTCCGCCTGCAGCCGGAGCTCGCGGCCAACCACAACACGCTGGCCCTGGCCTGGATGATCATGGCCCAGAACCAGCAGCAGCGAGGGGTCGATCCCCGGCCCATGCTGCAGAAGGCCGTGGCGAGCTACCGCAAGGCCCTCGGCCTGCACCCGGATCACTTCCCCTCGCAGGTCAACCTGGGCACGGCGTGGAACGACATCGCGGAGGCCGAGATCGCGCGCGGCCAGGACCCCTCGAAATCGCTGGCCGCGGCCCTCGCGGCCTTTCAGCGCGCCAGGACCCTGAACCCCCAGACCCCCGCCGCCCACAACAATCTGGGCAACACCTATCTCACGATGGGCGAGTACCTTCTGGCGCGGGGCAACGACCCCCGGCAGGCGCTGCAACAGGCGGCGGCGAGCTACCGCCAGGCCGTGGCCGTGCGGCCCGACTATCCCTACGGCCCCTACAACCTGTCCTACACCTACCGGCTCCTCGGCCAGGCCCTCTTCGACCGCGGCCAGGACCCGGCTCCGGCTCTCGCGACCGCCCGGGCACATGCCGAGGCCTCGTTCCGCATCAACCCGGACGATGCCGACACGTTCCTGGAGCAAGGGAGGATCGAGCTGATCGCCGCCCGCCACGCTCTGCGCGCCGGCCGCGATCCGGGTCCCGCCCTCGACAAGGCCGCGGCGGCTCTGGCGAGGGCCGAGGTGCTGAACCCGGGCGCGCCGGAAATCTTCCTCGCCCAGGCCCAGGTGGAGCGCTGGCGCGGATCGGCGCACCGCGGCCTGGAGCGGATCGAAAAGGCTCTGGCCATCAACCCCGGGGATGCTCAGGCCTACGCGGTCCGCGGCGCCCTGCTCCACCTCGCCGGCCGCCGCCGCGAAGCTGAGGAGTCCCTGCGGAAGGCGATCGCGATCAATCCGCTGCTGCGGAGGGAGTACGGGCCGCTGCTGGCGGAAAGACCCTGAATCAATCCCAGCCCGTGAGCACCCGCACCCGCTCGCGCATCTGCTCCTGCAGGAACTCGCGCAGCGGGGCCAGGTGCAGATCCTCGCGCTTCCACTCGCCGTGCAGATCCTCGAGCAGATGGTGCTCGGCGACCAGCAGCGGGCCGTTCCAGCGCCGCACCACGGGGTGCAGGAAGACGCTCTCGTGCGCCGCCTGCGGGACCGGATTGCGCACCACGGCGAAGGGATCGCCATCCACCACGCCGAATTCCATCGTAATCGTGTAGTAATGGCTGCTCGCGGAAAGCTCGGTCTCCTGGATGTAGGCGAGCGGCATCTCTTGGTAGTGCTTCGCCGGACCGCCGCTCTCCGGCATCACGATCAGGTCGTGCAGGAAGCCGGACTGCTGCCACATGGCCGAGGTCCTGTTGATGCGCTCGATCATCGCCGTGGTGATGCCGTTCAAGGTGGGCTCGACGTCCTCGGCCGGCCAGGGCTTCGCGTGATACTTCCTCTCCAGCATCCGGAACAGCGCGCGGGTGTTGTAACGGAAGCCGTGGATGAAGCCGGAGGTGCTCTTCTTGAAATCGCGGGCCTGGGTGAGCGTGCCGGCGAAGTACATGCCCGGCACGTTCGTCGACTCCCACTCGCAGGTCATCGCGGGATACCTGTCATTGATCGTCAGCTCGGGCCGGCAGTCCGCGTCGAAAAACGAGTTGTCGAAGCGGAAGCCGGTGCAGACGATGATCCGGTCGTAGACCAGCTCCTCGACCTCGTGGCTCGCGTGCGAGTAGCGCACCGAGACCGCCAGCCTGCCGTCCGCGCGGCGCACGATGCGCTCCATGGTGGCGTCGAGGACCGCGTTCTGGCACTTGAGCTGATAGGTGTCGAGGAAATTGTTGTTCACCGCCCGCAGGTGGCCCACGAAATGGCTGTGCCAGGCCATCCGCACCGGGTGCGGACTGATCACATGGATCAGCGCCGTCGTCTCGATTAAATTGTCGGCGGTCTCGAAGGCCGAGTTGCCCTTGCCCACCACCAGCACGCGCTGATTCGTGAAGTCGTCGGGATCGACCGAGACGCTCACGTAGTTCTCGGCCAGCTCGATGCCCGGCACGTCCGGGACGTGCGGCTTCGTAACCCCGGACGCCACGACCAGCCGGCGGCAGGTGAAGGCGTTGCCTTCGGCGTCATGCAGCCGGAAGCCCTCCGGCGTCCTCTGCACCCGCGTGATCTGCGTGTTGCACCGGACGTTGAGGCCGAAGCCCTCGGCGTAATCGCAAAGGTATTTCACCATCGTGTCCGCGCCGGGGAAGTACTTCCTGGTGTATTCCTTGAACGGCAGCGGCGCGTCGTCGCTGAGGAGAGAGTTCCAGTCGAACCGGAGGTTGACCTCGGGATCGTCGTAGCCGGTGTAGACCTTGTTGTTGGAGATCAGGGTGCGATGGCGGGGAAGCTTCTTGAAGAACTCGCCCGGGCTGTCTCCGCGCTCCAGGATCAGGTAACTGCGTCCGGCGCGGGAAAGGTGGTGTCCGAGCTGCAGACCTGCCGGACCTGCACCGAGAATCAGAACCTCGAAATCGACGTTCCCCCTGGCGTCCATCATCGGCTCCCTCCATTGGATGGTCCGCGACAACGGCTCAGCCGGCACGGACCGAAAACATGTACTGCGGTACAGCACCTTATAAGTGCGTAGATCTCTATGGACCGGGACATTGGGGCTCCCGAACTTACAATGGGCAGCCATGCCCGTATCCCTGGACCTCGCCGCGCTCGCCCGCAGCCTCCGGCTTCCCCTCTATGCGCTGCGGATCGTGGACCTCTCCGCCCTCGCTCCGCAGGCCCGTGAAAGGGAGGCGGGCAAGCTGTCGGCATCGGACTCGCCGGACCTGCCGGCGCAGCTCCGGATGAGGATAGAAGGGCTCGTCGACGAGCACGCTTCCCTCGACTGGCTGGTCTTCGCGCCCGAGATCCCCCGGAAAGCCCCGGAAAAGGTCTACGGCTCTGCCATCGAGTACTGGGCCGACCGGCTCCTGCCTCCGCCGCCCGTCCTGCCCGCCGTTCCAGCCCCGCTTCGGCGCCGTCTCCTGGAGCTGGATGCCGAGACCTGGGCGGAGCTGCGCGCCCGCGCCGCCTGGGAGGGGATCGCTCCGGCCGCGATGATCCTCGCCGCCCTGGCCGACGGCCTCGCCGCCTGGAGCCGGGACCCCCGCTTTACCGTGGAGCTCGCGCTCACCGGCACGCCTCTCTGGGTGCCCCTGGAGCTCGACGGCGCCGCCCTCGGACCCTTCGGCGAGCGCGCGCGCGCCGTTCAAGAGCGCCTCCGCCGCGACCTCGCCTGGCCAATATCGCAGGCATCGCGGTCGCTCCGGCCCGACGGCCTGCCTTCGCTGCCGGTCGCGGTGACCCTACCCCCTCGGCTATTCAAGGACGAAAGGGACGAAAGGGACTCGAGGGACCAGGGCTCGCGCCGCCGGGCGGAGGCGCGGCTCCTCCATCTCCAGGTGGCCGAGCGCGAGGGCGGGCTCCTCCTGCTCTGGGACGTGGCCGAGCCGGGCTTCCCCGAGGGGATGGCGGACGCGCTGACCGTGGGCTGCCGCGATCTCCTCCGCCGGCTTTCCGCAAGCTCGGCCTGGCAGGAGGTCCGCCGCCGGCTGATTCCGCCGCAGCAGCTCGCCCGCATGGTCGCCTTCAACACCACGGGCGCCCCCGTGCCCGAGCCCTACCTTTACGAGCTTTTCGCCACGAGAGCGCGGCGCCAGCCCGAACGGATTGCCGTAACCGGCCCCTCCGGCTCGGCCACCTACGGCGAGCTGCGCCAGACGGCCGAGCGCCTCGGCCACCTCCTCCAGCGCGAGGGGGCGCGGCGCAACACGCCGGTGGCAGTCGTCCTGGAGCCGGGCCGGGAGGCGGTCGCCGCGATCCTCGGCGTGCTCGCGGCGGGGGCGGCCTGGCTGCCCGTCGATCCCGCGCTCCCCCGCGATCAATTCCGGCCCTTCCTGGAGCACGGCCGGATCGAGCTCGCCGTGACCCGCGAGGCCCTCGCCGATGCCCTCGACTGGCCGGAAGAGATCCTGGGCATCATGATCGAGGATGCGGCCAGCCAGGATCTCCCCGAGGGGCCGCCTCCCGTGCCCTCGGTGTCTTCGGCGTCCCCCAAGGATCTCGCCTGCGTGCTCTCCGGAGTCATGCTGGAGAACCGGGGGATCGCCAATCTCGTCCTGGACCTGACCCAGCGCTTCGCAATCGGCCCCGCGGACCGCACCCTCGCCCACTCTCTCTCGGAGGGAACCTCCCTCTTCGAGATCTTCGGCACCCTCGCGGCAGGGGGCACGGTGGTATTCGGTTCCTCGGAGGAGATTACCGTGCTCACGGCTCCGGACCGGGTCCTCCTGAAGGATGTCCGGGTCGCGGTCCTGAGGGGCTCGCTCGAAACGACGGTGTGGACGGCCGTCTCCGAGAATGACTCGTCCTTCGGCCGGCCGCTCTCCAACCAGAGCGTCCACATCCTGGATGCCCGGCTGGAGCTCTGCCCTTTCTGGGTGCCTGGAGACCTGTACGTCGGCGGTCTCGGGCTCGCCCGCGGCTACTGGCGCGATCCGGCGCGGAGCGCCGAGCGCTTCACCATCCATCCCGACACGGGCGAGCGGCTCTTCCGCACCGGCCTGCGGGCACGGTGGGTGACGGGGGGCGAAGTGGAGCTGCTGCCCTGAGGGCAGCCGGAAGTAGTACGCTATAACTCATCCAAGGAATGGATGAAACCATGAACATCCCCGTGGGACCCCAGGAGGCGGATGACTACGAGCGCCTGCGCTCGGAGCTGGTCCGCGCGGTGTCGCGCATCTGCCCCCCCTGGCTGGCCAGCCGCGCCGACGACCTGGTGCAGGTCGCTCTCCTGCGCGTCCTCGAAATCCGGCGCAAGAGTGAGGCGAATGCCCAGATCTCTACGTCTTATCTGAGGAAGACGGCCTACAGCGCCCTGATCGATGAGATCCGGCGCTGCCGGAGACGGGGGGAGGTCTCCCTGGAGACGGAGGAAGGGGGGATCGACCCCGCCGCCGAGACGAGCTCGCCGCGGCCCGATCCGGAGGAGGTCTCCGCCGGGCAGGAGGTGGGGCGCGCGATCCGGGAATGCCTCGCACAGATCGTACGCCCCCGGCGGCTGGCCGTCGCCCTGCACCTGCAGGGCCATAGCGTCCCGGAAATCGGGAAGCTGATGAGTTGGGCACCCAAGAAGGCGGACAACCTCGTGTACCGGGGGCTGGCCGATCTGAGGGAATGCCTTGTTTTGAAGGGGGTGAAGCCATGACGATGAAGGATGAGGAGTTGTCGCGTCTACAAGCTGCTTTTGCTGCACCGGCGCCGCCGGCCGGGAGCTGCCCCGAGCCGGACCGCATCTGGGAAGCCGTGCGCGGCGAGCTGCCGCCCGAAGAAGTCCGCGAGATCGTGGACCACGTCGCAATCTGCGCCTCCTGCGCCGAGGACTGGCGGGTCGCCGTGGCATTCGAAAAGGAGGCGGCAGCCCAGCAGGGGAACGAGGACGTAGTCCGCCCCTTGCCCGCGAGGCGGTTTCAGCCCTGGATCGCCGCCGCCGCGGCGGCCCTCGTCCTGACCGTGGGCGGGGTCTATTTTCAGCAGCCGCAGAAGCCCGTGCCCGAATACCGCGGCGGGGAGTCGAAGGTCGAGTCGCTCGTGCCTCCTGGAGGGATTCTCCCCCGCCAGAGCTTCGTCCTCGCCTGGAAGCCGGTTCCCGGCGCCGAATCCTACGATCTCCTGGTCACCACCACCGAGCTGGACTCGGTCGTCAATCTCAAGAACCTGACCACGACCAGGTACCAGGTCCCCGCGGACGCCCTCGCCAACCTCCCTGCCGGCGCTCTGCTACACTGGAGCGTCGCCGCCGTCTTCCCCGACGGCAGCCGAGAACAGTCTCCGACCTTCATGGCAGCGCTGGAGTAGCGCTCCCGCAAAATAAGCTCCGAAAAAAGTCTCCCCACGCTCTCCCCCAAGAGGGGATGCTACAGCCCCAATTTATTTTGGAGCATAATCCGATCCCCGGAAGGCAGCGTTCCCCATTTTCGGAGCATAGGAGCCCGCATCGAGGGCTCCAGCCGATCTTTATGCTCCGAAAATTAGGAGCACAGTCCTTGAAGGAGGCCGTTATGCTCCGAAATCAATTCACTATGCTCCGAAAACAGAGATTCCAGCGCTCAGTGAATTGGATTTTGCTGCAAAAGCGCGTGGTTTTGGAGCAAAAACATTTGGGTGAGACGCAGAATCCCGTGGTTTAGGAGCATCCGGAAGCGGTTGAGAGCCTGCCAGACCTGCGGATGCTCCGAATGCGCGACTTGTTCATCTCATTCGACCGAGCCCGCGCAGCCGTCCCCTTCCCCGGAGCCGTCGAGCCACTCCCTCAGCTTCTTGGTCCGGTCCTGGGTGAGCTGCGTCCGGTAGAGCTGATCGCACATCGGGAAGATGCTGCCGTAGTAGTGGTCTTCCTTGGCGTGCGGAAACTTCGCCTCCATCTCGGCATCCCGATAGGCCAGCCAGGCCCTCTGGGCGGCGCGCAGCTTCTCGACGAAAAGGGCGTCCTTCTTGTACTTCTCCAGGATCGCCTTGTACACCCGGTTGAGCTCGGCGTCGGCCTCCGCATGCAGGTCGGCGGCGCAACGGTTCGAGTCGAGCTGGGTCATCGCCGTTTCGAAGCAGTCCTTCTCGGGCTTCTGAGCCCGGACGGCCAGGGGGAGCAGCAGACAGGTGCATACGCACGCCGTGACGAGTCGGTGCATGGGGAGCCTTTCTCAAGTGATCCCCGGAGCGTAGCACGCCCGGCCTTGTTCAGCGCTGGCGGCTCCAGGCGAGCGCCGGCTCGATCCACTCCTTCATCGGCCGGTACAGGAAGCCGTGCCGGAGCCCTGTGTCGAGCCGGATCTCGCGGTGCTTCCCGAGCTGCTTCGACTGGAGGAAGGTCGGCTCGCAGGTGCCTCCGAAGCTGTCGCCCGCATCGTAGATGGACAGCACCTGCCCATGCAGATCGATGTGGAAATTCTTCAGCACCCAGTCGTTGCAGTTGCCCATGATCACGTAGCCGACTTCCGGCGAGCGGACCTTGGTCGAGACCAGCATGGTGATGACAGCACCCTTCGATGCGCCGATCACCGTGATCCGTTGGCCGGGCACGCCCTTGGCGAGGAGATCTTCGATCTGCTTCGCGACCTTGCCCGCATAGGCGTCGGGATCGGTGTTCTTCGGGCGGGCTTCGCTCACCACGACGCGCCCTTCCCCGCCGAGCTGACGCAGGATCTCGTCGTACTCGTAGGTCCCGAAGTCGGGGTGCTTCGGCCGGCGCCCCTGGTCTTCGATGATCTGGCCATGGAGATAGAAGACGCGGGCCGGCTCGATCTGCTTGGCCCCGCAGCTCAGCAGGAGCAGGGAAATCAGAACAATTCTTTTCATGGGGTGATCGGCCTCTTGGCCAGAAAGAGCGCGCCGGCGGTGACCAGCGTTCCCGCGAGGATCGCCAGGACATAATAGCCCAGGTGCGTGACCGCATTGGGGATCATCAGGACGAAGACCCCGCCGTGCGGCACCATCAGGCGAACGTTGGCCGCCAGCGCGATCGCGCCGGTCACGGCCGAGCCCGCGACGAGACAGGGAATGACGCGCATGGGGTCCTTGGCGGCAAACGGAATAGCGCCTTCGGTAACGAATGAGATACCCAGCACGGCGGCGGCCTTGCTCGCGTCGCGCTCTTCCTGATTGAAACGGTTCTTGAACAGCGTCGCGGCGAGCGCCAGCCCCAGCGGAGGCGTCATGCCCGCGGCCATCACCGCCGCCATCGGCCCGTAGACCTTGGAGGCCAGCAGGCCGACCGCGAAGGTGTAGGCGGCCTTGTTCACCGGCCCGCCCATGTCGAAGGCCATCATCGCCCCGAGCAGCACCCCGAGGATCACGGCGCTGGTCTCCTGCATCCCGTTCAGCCAGGCGGTCATCGCGTTCAGCACGGCCGTGACCGGCGGGCCGACGACGTAGATCATGATCAGTCCCACGATCAGCGTCGAGAGCAGCGGCAGGATCAGCACGGGCTTGAGACCCGCGAAGTTGTCCGGCAGCTTGATGTAGGTGCTCAGCGCGTGGGTCACGTAGCCCGCCAGAAAGCCTGCCGCGATGCCGCCGAGGAATCCTGCTCCCAGGCTCGTCGCGAGCATGCCACCGATCAGGCCCGACGTGATGCCCGGCCGGTCCGCGATCGAGTAGGCGATGAACGCGGCGAGCACCGGGATGTAAAGGTTGAACGCCGTGCCGCCCCCGATCCTCATCAGGGCCCAGGCGAGCGTACCCTCCTGCTCCCCCGCGTCGAGGCCGCCAATTGCAAAGGCCAATGCAATCAGCAGCCCGCCCGCAACGACGAGCGGCAACATGTAGGAGACGCCGGTCATCAGGTGCTTGTAGGGACCGGTGCGGGTCGTCGGGCGCTGTTCCTTGAGCTGCTTCACCGGCTCGGTTGGTGTTGGCAGCGCCAGCGCCTCGTTCACGACCTTCTGCCCGTCATGAATGGCCGCCTTGGTCGTGGTCTGATGCAGCCGCTTGCCTGCGAAGCGCGCCGGGTCCACGTAGGCATCGGCCGCGATGATCGCGGCGTCGGCGCGCTCGATCTCCTCGTCGGTCAGCCGGTTCTTCGCACCCACCGAGCCCTGGGTCTCGACCTTGATCTCGTGCCCGAGCGCAACCGCCGACTTCCTCAAGGCTTCGGCGGCCATGAACGTGTGCGCGATGCCGGTCGGGCAGGAGGTCACGGCCACGAGGAACTTCGCCGCGCTGGGAGTTGGAGCGGCGGGAACGGCGGCAGGCTCCTCCTTCAGCTCCCCCATCTCGGCGAGAGCGTTTTCGATCACCACGCGCGTCTTGCGGATCGCATCGCTGACCGGCACGGCCACCATGGGCTTGCCCGCGAACCGATCCATTTCGACGTGGATGTCGGAGGCCACGATCACCACGTCCGCCTCGGCCACATCGCGGGGAGACAGCGGGTTCCCCGGCCCTTCGGAGCCCTGAGTTTCAACTTTGATGTCGTGCCCGAGGAAGGCCGCGGTCTTCCTCAATGCCGCGGCGGCCATCTGGGTGTGAGCCACGCCCGCCGGACAACCCGTGATCGCTACGATCTTCGCCATGGTTTACAACCTTTCAATCTCGACCTGGCTCATCAGCTTGCCCAAAAGCTTGAGATCTTCGCCGGGATCCTCGATGCCCGAGCCGATCCGGGTTACTGCAAGGGCTCCGCTCGCGGTGGCGAAGCGGGCGGCCTCTTCCAGGGAAAGCTCGTGGATCATCCCGTAGACGAGCCCGGCGACCATCGCATCCCCCGCGCCGACCGTGCTGCGGACTTGAACCCGGGGGGGCCGCGCCAGCAGGGCGCTCTCGCCATCCATGAACACCGCCCCGGCTTCGCCCATGGAGACCGCCACCCGCCGGGCACCGAGCGCCTGGGCGGCGGCGCGCAGGTTGCCGGGCTCGTGCCCGAAGAGCTCGCTCAGCTCCTCCACGTTCGGCTTCATCACCTCGGGCCGGCTCGCCAGGGCCTCCCTCAACGCCGGGCCGCTCGTGTCCAGCGCGACGTATCCGCCCTTGCCATGGATCGAGTCGATCATCGCCGCGTAAATGCCGGACGGCACCCCGGGCGGGACGCTGCCGCTGAGCACGAACCACCGGCCCGGCTCGGCGAGCGCGGCGATCCGGCCGTTCAGCTCGGCTAGGTCGTCCGCGGTGGGCGAGAGACCCGGAAAGTTGATGTCCGTGGTCTGGTGGACGTCCACGATCTTGATGCCGACCCGCGTGGAGCCCGCGATGCGGACGAACCGGTCCTCGATCCGCTTGCGGAGGAAAAGGTTTTCGAACGGGGCCGCGTTGTCGGAGCCGAGGAACCCGGTCGCAATCGTCTGGACTCCGAGGTCGGAGAGGACGCTCGCGACGTTCACACCCTTGCCTGCCGCGTCGGAGCGGCTCTCCGCCACCCGGTTCACCTGCCCCACGGCGAAGCCGGGGATGCTCAAGGTCTGATCGATCGCCGGGTTCAGCGTGACCGTGACGACAGTCATGCCGTCCTCGAGAGGGCACGCACCTCTTCGGCGCTCCCGCAAGCGAGGGCACGCCGGGCCAGCTCCCTGGCGTCTTTCATGGCGACGGTACGAATGCGGGCCTTGATCGCCGCGATGCTCGGGATGCTCATGCTCAGCTCGGTCACGCCGAGACCGATAAGGATCACCGCGCCCAGCGGATCGCCCGCCACGCCGCCGCACACGCCGACCCACCTGCCTTTCGCGGACGCGGCCTTTACCGTTTGATCGATCATGCGCAGCACCGCGGGGTGCAGCCCGTCCGCCTGCCGGGCCAACAACGGATGGCCGCGGTCCATGGCCAGTACGTACTGCGTGAGGTCGTTGGTGCCGATCGAAAAGAAATCGGCGTGTTCGGCCAGCTCCGGCGCCATGATCACGGCCGAGGGCACCTCGATCATGATGCCGAGCTCCAGCCGTTCGGCGCCCACCTCCTGGCGCACCTGCTCGGTGATCGCCAGCGCCGCGTGCAGGTCCGCGAGCGTGGCGATCATCGGATACATGATCTTGATCGGTCCGTGCGCCGAGGCGCGGAGGATCGCCCGCAGCTGGGTCTTGAACAGCTCGGGATGGGCGAGGCAGAGGCGGATGCCGCGCAGGCCGAGAAAAGGGTTCTCCTCGGGCGCGAGGTCGAGGTAGGGCACCTCCTTGTCGCCGCCGATGTCCAGCGTGCGGACGATCAGCGGCAGGCCCTGCAAAGCCTCGACCGCCTCGCGATAGGCCGTGTACTGCTCCTCTTCCGAGGGCGGCGTGCCGCGCTCCAGGAAGAGGAACTCGCTGCGCATGAGGCCGATCCCCTCGCCGCCCGCCTCCACGGCCTGCGCCGCCTCCTTGGAAAGGCCGGTGTTCGCCACGACCTCGATGCGGACGCCGTCGGTGGTGAGGGCCGGCTCGTACCGCGTCCGGTTCTCGGCATCGCGCATGTCGAAGAGCGAGCTCTGCGCCTGGCGCGCGGCGCGGAGGTCCTCCTCGCTGAGATCGATGTAGAGGGCGCCGTTGTCGCCGTCGAGGACCGCCGTGGTCCCCTCGGGCTGGTTCAGGACCGCGGGCCCGGCGCCGACCACGGCGGGGATCCCCAGCGAGCGCGCGATGATCGCGGAGTGCGAGGTCGGCCCGCCGCGCGCCGTGCAGAAGCCCAGGACGCACTCCGGGTCGAGCACCGCGGCGTCCGAGGGAGTCAAATCGTCCGTGAGCAGGATGGCGGGCTCTTTGGGCAGCGATGGACCTTCCTCGACGGCTCCGGACAGGGGGCGCAGCACCCGCGTGCCCACGTCGCGCAGATCGGTGGCGCGGCCGGCCAGGAGCGGATCGTCGAGCTTCTCCAGGCCGGACGCCTGCTCCTCGATCGTCTCCTGCCAGGCCCAGCCCGCGCTCTGCCCCTCGTCGATGCGCCGGTCGGCCCCCTGCAGCAGGCCGGGATCGGAAAGGAACTCGGCATGGGCAAGGAAGATGGCGGCGCCGGCCTTGCCGGACCTCGTCTCCACGTCGCGATGGAGCTGCAGCAGCTCGGCCCGGGCCGTGGCGATGGCGTCGCGCAGGCGTTCGTGCTCCCGCTCAGGGTCTTTGGCGTTGCGCTCGACCACGATCTTGCGCCGGCGCAGGTAGCGCAGGGGCCCGATCGCCAGGCCGGGCGAGGCGGCCAGTCCCGGAATGGTCGCGCCGATCGAGCCCGGAGACCAGCCGTGCGCGGGGCCGGCGAGGACGATCTCCTCTTCTTCGGGCTGTTCGATGAGCTGCTTCAGCGCCGCCAGGGCGGCGTCGGCGTCCGGCCCCTCGGCCGAGATCCTCAATCTGGTTCCCGCACCGGCGCCGAGAGTCAGCAGCCCGGCCAGGCTCTTGCCGTTGACCGTCCGGCTGCCGTGGCGCACGACCACGTCGGCCGCGAACCGCTTGGCGAGCTCGACCAGGGCGGTGGCGGGCCGGGCATGCAGGCCATGCGCGCCCGCGACCGTGGCCTCGACCGCCCGGCCCAGCTCGGCCGGACCATCGGAGGGGGCGGACTCGCGCGAGGCGCTCAGGGCCTCGACCAGCTCCTCCGGATCTCCGGTGACTGCCAGCCGGGCAACCAGCTCGTCGTCGTAAAGCAGGTCGGTGAGCTTGCCGAGGATCTCGATGTGCTCGTCGGACCTGGCCGCGATCCCGACGACGATGTGAGCCGTCTCCCCCGGCTGCCACGCCACTCCGCCGGGCACTTGCAGCACGGCGATGCCGGTGCGCTCGATCAGGTCCCGGTCCTTGGGCAGGCCGTGCGGAATGGCCACGCCCTTGCCGAGGTAGGTGTTGGCGATCCGCTCCCGGGCGAGCATGCTCTCCGCATAGGCCGGCTGGACGAAGCCGCACCGGGCGAGGATTCCGGCGACCTGCCGGATCGCATCCTCTTTCGAGTCCGCCCGCGCCCCCATCAGGATGTTCTCGGCTTCGAGCTGCAGCATGCCGAAGCAGGGCATGCAGGGCCGGTGCCCGTCGGCGAAGAGAGGCTCAGGGCGTCCGGAGGGTGACCATCGGGAAGTAGGTTCGGAAACGTCCCCCGTCGGCTGTCGCGAGCGGCCAACCCATGACCTGGGCATGGGCACCGATGAAGAAATCTGGCAGCGGCACAGAGGGCGATTCACGACCGGATTCCGCGCGCCGGCGCTCCCGGTATTCCAGGTATGCCTTCGCGCACGGTTCTGCGACGGCAGCGGGGACATCAAGGAGGGTGACGCCCCAACTCCGGATCCGATCGGCAACAGTTTCCGGGTCGGCATCGCCCACGCAGATTTCCGCGAGGCTGACCGCATTGACCGCAGCTCCGTCCTCCGACACCCCTGCGGCAATCGTGCGGCGAGCCCACTCGAGGAAGGGAGACTGATCGGTCGAGGCGTAGATCAGGACATTCGTATCGAGAAGAATCATGGCTCCCGGGTCAGGGCCTTGAGGGAGTCCCAGGTCATCTTCGGCCGCAGAGGGGCGGCGGCGATTGCCTCGAGGCAGAAATCCATGCTCATCTCTGGCCCTGGCTTTGGATGTTCGAGGCGCACCAGGAGCAGGCGGCCTTCACCCTGGCTTTGGATCTCGAAGACATCCCCGGGGCTTGCCGCAGGAAGAACCACGCGCCGCTTCGCATCAGCCTTCGAAATCGCCATGTTGGAATTGTCCCATCAATCCCCGGCGGGCGCAAATGCGTCGCTGGAGCCTCGGCTCAGCTCTGCGCCTTCAAATGCCGCTCGAACCAGCGGACGATCGATACGGCGGAGCGGACCCGGTTGGGCGTCTTGCGGAAGCCGTGCCCCTCGTCGGGGAAGAGCACGTATTCGACGGGCACGCCCCGCTTCTTCAGGTTCTCCACCACCTGCTCGGCCTCCACCACTGGCACGTTGGTGTCGTTGGCGCCGTGGAGGACGAGGGTCGGCGCCTTCACGCGGTCCAGTTTGGAGAGCGGCGAAAGCTGCCGGAGGAGATCCTTCTCCTTGACCGGATCGCCGTACTCGATCGTCGAGATCGCCGCCATCCAGGGCTGGGTATGGGAGAAGAAGGTCTCGAAGTTCACGATGCCGAAGCTGTTGGCTCCGGCTGCGAAGAGATCCGGGTATTCCGTCAATCCCGCCATGGTCATGTAGCCGCCGTAGGAGCCGCCCATGATGCCGATCCGCCTGGGATCGGCGATCCCCCGGCCCACGAGGAAGTCGACGCAGGACTTGATGTCCTTGACGCCGTTGACGCGCAGGGCGCCATTGTCCAGGTTGACGAACTTCTTGCCGAACCCGGCCGAGCCCCGCACGTTGGGCGCGAAGACCCCGATGCCGCGGGAGAGCAGAGCCTGGTAGGTGGCATTGAAGCCGGGCCGCTCCTGGGCCTCGGGACCGCCGTGGAAGCTGATCACCACCGGGCCGGGCTCCGCAGCCTTCGCGGGCCGGTAGAGCCATCCCGAGAGCTGAAGCCCGTCGTGCGCCGGAAAGGTCACCAGCTCGGGCGCCACCAGGGATTCGAGGGCCACCCCTTCCAACGGGGTTTGGGTCACCTGCCGGAGCTTGCCCGAAGGGATATCCAGCACCCAGACGTCCGCGGGCAGCTTCGAGCCCGTGAGCCCGAGAAGGAGCGACCGGCCGTCCGCCGAGTATTCGAGGCTGTTCACGATCTCCCCCGGCAACGCCGGCCCGGGGGTGAGCTTGAGGCTCGCGAGGTCGAGGAATCCCAGCTCGGACCTTCCTCCCACGTTCCAGACCACGGCGGCCACCGTGCCCTGATCGTTGATCTCGAAGTCGTCCAGCTCCGCATCCTCGCGCTCGGCGATCCGCTGGACCGGTCCCGGCTTCCCGTCCTTCCCGATGACGACCCGATCCAGGCCGATGCGGTCGCTTTCGTGGTTCGAGGCGAGATAGATCGTGAGCCCGTCCGGCGAGAACCAGCCGTCCTCGAAGGTGCCGGGCGGCGTGTGCGGGGTGATGAGGTGCTCCCGCCCGGCCGCGATGTCGATCAGGTAGAGATTGCTGTCGCCGCGGCTCTTGACCCGCTGGACGATCGCCCTCTTGCCGTTCGCGCTCACGTCGGTGAGACGGCCGATCCCGGGATTGACCGCCACGAGCTTGAGCTCGCCGGTCTTGGAGTCGTAGGTGTAGGCGTCGAGTGAGCCGGGGTCCTTGGGATTGGCGCTGAAGCGCACCCATCGGCCGCTCCAGCCGGCGAGCTGGTTGTTGACCTGGCCGCCTTCCGTGATGAGGCGCGGCGGCTCCTGCCCATCCGGCTTGAGGAGATGGATCTGCTCATTCAATCCTCCGCCCGGTGCCACGGAGAACGCCAGCCACTGCCCATCCGGCGACCACTCGACCCCGCGCACCTGGTCTTCGAGGCGGGTCACCTGCCGCGGCTCGCCGCCTTCAGACGGCACCATCCATACCTGCGGCACCCCGCTGCGGTCCGAGATGAACGCGATCCGCCGGCCATCCGGCGAGAAGCTCGGCGAGCGGCTCCCCCCGATCCGCGCCATCCGGGCCACCACGGCCTCCAGATCGTCGGGCGCCGCAGACAGGGGCAGAAGGAAAAGAAGCGCGAACAGGGTCAGAGAGCGTTGCATGAATCCTCCATGGTGCCGGAGGCGGGATTCGAACCCGCACGCCTTGCGGCGAGAGATTTTAAGTCTCCTGCGTCTGCCATTCCGCCACTCCGGCTGCCGGGCATTCTAGCGTCAAGGGCGTGCATCGCGGTTGGTCCGGTCCGCTGTCTGCGGCCTTACCCGGTGCATCACTGGTGCTACACTTGAGGAGAGGAGGACTCTACAGATGCCGGCAAAGCACCCCCGCATCATGACGGTCGTGGATGAGGAGTTGGCTCAGTGGCTGCGCAGGCGCTCGGAAGCAGAGGGCCGATCGGTCTCTCTGGTCGTCCGGGAGATTCTAGCCAAGCAGTATGCCGAGGATGAGGAGCGGTTCTGGGCGAAGGAGGGCGAGGAGAGGCTCAAGACCTTCGACCGGACGGCTGCCGTGTCTCATAAGGACGCCTGGTCCTGATTGACAATGGCCGAGAGCTCCAGATCCTCTACCACCCCGAGGTCGTCCGGCGGGACATTCCCAGCCTCGATCCTCCCGTCCGCAAGCGCATCAAGATTGCCATCGAGCAAAGGCTCGCCACTCACCCTGAAGAGTTTGCCAAGCCCCTCGCCTATAACAAGGCCGGGCTCTGGTCGCTCAGAGTCGGTTCCTGGCGCATCGTCTTCGCCATGAGAGGCGAGGAGATCTGGGTGCTTCGTATCGGTCACCGTAGCGAGGTTTACGACGCCCTGAATCGGGAAATCCCTGAAAGCCCCTGATCCCACACTGCTTCTCACTGACGGAGGACACGATGAGTCTTTTCGACTATCCGCGCATCAACATCCAGGGCACCTTCAAGATGAACCCCGGGACGGCGAACAACGACGACTACGCGGGTTATGCCTCGCTTCCATCCACCGGCGAGACGCTTGCCCTGATCGACTCGAAGCTCGTCGAGCCCCGGACCTACGGCATGTCGGACGCGGACTTCATCGCCTGGGCGCAAAAGGCGCAGACGTTCAACGTGCAGGGAGGCGGACAGCGGCAGATCATCCCGGCCGAGTGGAACTACTACGGCGGCATGAGCTCGAAGATGGTCTCGGCCACGGTCGTCGGGGTCCAGACCGGACCTGGAGAGGTCTACGACGCACCCGACGCCAGCATTCCGGTCACCGGCCTGATGGGCGCGAACCTGGGGCTGTCCGGCCACTTTACCGACGTCAACTCCGAAGGCTCCCCGCCAGCGACGCAGTTCTTCATCGACAGCCTGACGCTAACGGGAAGCCAGCCCTGGCTGAGCGGCGACGCGTCCAAGGGTGCCTGCCAATGGCTCAATTTCTATCGCAACGTCAACCTGACCGCCGACGCCGGAGCGGGCGGCTACGTGTATCACGTGATGCGGAAGAAGCCGGGGACCACGATCGCCATTCCGGGCTTCGACGATCCGGGGATCGCCGGCATCATCTTCCGTTATTACCTGTACGCGTCCGCGCAGGGCACGACGATCAACGCGGAGATCGAGGCGATCTATCAGCAGCAGGGCACCAATCCGGCCGTGCTGCAGCTCGTGGGCACGATCGCGCCGCTGTTTGAAGACGAGACCATCTTCACGACGCCGACCGGCCGGCTGATGGTTTCGAACACGGCGCAGATTCCGACTCCGACCACGCACAACAACGGCAACGGTATGATCGCCCTCGCACCGGCCGTGCTCTCGGTCAAAGGAAACCTGATCTCCGCCGATTTCTCCGGGACGTTCCCTGAGAATTATCAGTCGGCCACCCAGAATCAGAAGTTCGATTTCGGGCCGGTCTCGCTGGTGGTCACGAACGGCACCGCGAGCGCCACGATCGCCCAGGTCGATTACTCGGACACTGACGCGGGAAACGAGCGCGGCTGGGTGTTCGATTACGACATCTCGTCGAATACGGAAGCGCAGACGATCCTGGCCTCGGGGGACGCGGTCTTCAAGCTCGTCAGCTCCGCCCACGGCGACGTCCTGGTGGAGACGGACTACTACTTCGTCACCAATCAGCAGGCGATCTACACGGAGCAGCTCGGCTCCGGCACGGAGTTCGTGAACCAGGGCACCACGGAGCCCGCGACGGTTGCGGTGTTCCATCGCGGCAAGGAGCTATCGGCGGACGCGTGCCCGCCGATCACCGTCTGGCAGTACCGCTCGATTCCGCTCCAGGCTCCCGGCAACGCGGAGGCGATCATCACGAATTTCAAGCCGGGGCAGCCGCTCTCGGTCGACACGAGCCAGCCGGGGAACTTCCTGTTCACGTTCACGGTCGAGGGCGACGCTCCGCCGCCGGCCAGCTACAGCACCTTCATGAACCCGCCGTACATCACCAACACGCCGCAGATCAGCCTGCGCATTCTCCCGAACAACGAAGACTTCAGCCAGTATTACGTCGACCCGACCGCCAAGGAGCCGGTCGGCAACAGCTCGCTCACCTTCGACGTGGTGTACCAGAAGGTGCTGCGGACCTACTACCTGCTCTATCCGGCCATGAACAAGATCTTCGCGCTCAACTCCGAGTCCGCGGTCGCGCCGCAGGCGGAAAACATCCTCAAGGCCACCGACCCGGCGCTCTGGATGTCGATCCACTACATGCCGCGCACCCGCGACATGTCCGCCAGCCGCCGGCAGCTCCTGCAGGCCTGGTGCAGGGCGGTGATCGCAGCGGGGAGCGGCAGCTCGTAGTACAAGCGCTCAGCAAGATTCTGCTGGCCAATTACGGGCTCTTGAGCTCGACGAGGCCTCAGCTAAGTTGACGACGAGCCATCGTAAGGTGACGACGGCCCAACTTCAGTTGACGGCGAGCCGTCGCCAGCAGCGCTGAGGCATTTTTCGTGGAGATGGCCCATCTCCGGCGACGACGGGCCGCCGACGCTGGAGATGAGACAACTTCAGTTGACGACGGCTCAACTTCAGTTGACGATGGGCCATCGCCCGCAGAGATGAGCCAACTTCTCCTTACGTTGGGGCAACTTCAGTCGACGACGAGCCGTCGCTGCCGGAGATGGAGCAACTTGAAGTTAGCTGAGGCAACTTGAGTTGACGACGGGCCGTCATCAACTTATGTTGACGCGTCGTCAGTTGACGGCGAGCCGTCCTACCCGCTGCGCTGCCTGCGGAAGGAGACGGTGAGCGTCCTCGTCTCCTCGCCGCGCTTCACGGTAAAAACGGCGGTGTCCCCCCAGCGCTTGCCGGCGAGCAGACGGTTGAGGACCTCCTTGTCCGCGACCGGCGTGCCGTCGAAAGTGAGGAGGAGATCTCCGGTCTCAAAGCCGGCCTTGTCGGCCGGCGAGCCCTTGGTCACGAAGAGGACCTTGCGCGCGGCCTCACCTTCTCCCATGCCGGTGGAGAGCCCCAGGCTGGGCCAGAGCGGATCGGCCTCCGGCGGCACTCCCCAGACGAAGTCGGCGTAGGAGGCCTGGACCTTGTCCACGGGATCGCCGTCTTCGTCCCGCACCGGGACCGGGATGAGGGTCGCGATCCGGCCGCCGAATTCCTTGTCGAAGCCGGAAGCCACCTGGCGCTGGATGCCCAGGCCGTAAGCCACGTGGCCCGAGCCCACCAGGACAACCATCACCGATCCCGGGGCGCCGTGCTCGCGCAGGGCCTTGACGGCGTTGTGCCCCATGGTGGCGTCCCAGGTGGCCTGGGCCGTGTACATGCCCTCGAACTGCTCCGGGCTCATGCCTCCGTGAAGCAGATCGTCGCCGCCGAAGAAGGAGCGGATCAGTGCGCGGTGTTCCTCGCTCGTGGTGTCCACCTGGCGCGGCAGATGAGCGGCCTCCTCCGGGCTCAGGGCGTCGAAGCCCTTCTGACGCACGGCGGTGATGACCTCCCGCGGCGCGTTGACGGCGAACATCCGGATGCCGCGGTCGCGGGCGAAGAGAAAGATGTCCCGGTAGTAGCCCCAGTTGTATCCCCAGCTCTTGTACCAGCGGGAGAGCTGGACGAACCCTTCCTCGGTCAGCAGGCCGTCGATCCACAGGTCGAGGTAGCGCTGCTCGGTGTAGGGGTACATTTCCAGGCCGATGAGCACCGGTCGGCCGGCCCGGTGCAGCTCCTCGATCACCCGGAGCTGGATCTGGTGGAAGTCGGCGTTGGTGTGGCTCTCCCCCACCAGCAGCAGGCGCACGCCGGAGAGCCGCGGGGCCAGCTCCGAGGGCGCCAGGAGGTCGCCGGTGCGGGCGTCGGTGATGCCGTCGAGGACCACCGGCGCCTCCCGGTCCTTGCGGGCCGGATCGCCGATCGCGAGATGGAGGGACGGCTCCGTCGCGGCGAGCGGAACCGCGCGGAGCAGGAGGAGCAGGAGGACCGGCAGGGCAAGCGCTTTCATCGGACCTGAATCCTACTCCCGTCGGCAGGGTAGAATCCCGGCGCGAATCGACCTGATCCCTCAAGGAGGCGCCTTGACCCGCACTTTCCACGTTCTGACAGCAGCGGTCTTTCTGCTCAGCCCTCCCGTCCTCGCCGATGAGCCGGTGGACCTGGGCATGGTGACGCGCATCCGCGAGGAAGGGCTCCACCATTCCCAGGTGATGGAGACCGTCCGCCATCTGACCGACGTCCTCGGCCCTCGCCTCACCGGCTCGCCGCAGCTCAAGGAGGCCAACGAGTGGACCCGGCAGCGGCTCGCCGATTGGGGGCTGCGCGAAGCCAGCCTGGATCCCTACCCCTTCGGCCGGGGCTGGTCGTTCAGCCGCTCGGCGGTCCATATGTTGAAGCCGCAGCAGCTTCCGCTCTCGGCCCTGCCCAAGGCATACACGCCGGGCACCGCCGGCCCCGTCCGCGGCACGGTGATCGTCGCCAAGCTCGCAAAGGAGGAGGACTTCGAGGCCTGGAGGGGCAAGCTGGCCGGGAAGATCGTCCTGACGACGGACGAGCCGCTCGATCTCGTCCATCCGGCTGATGTGGAGCCCCGGGAGCTCAACGAGGAGACGCTCCGGGACCTCGGCCGGTTTCCGGTCCCGGCAGAGCGAGGTGCAGACCCCTTCAAGGAACGGATCGAGCGCGCGAAGCTCCGCGAGGCCCTGAACCGGTTTCTTGCCGAGGAGAAGGCGCTCGCCACGATCGACAGCAGCACGCGCCCCTGGGGCGTTCTGCGGGTCAGCCGGGGCGGCTCCTTCGATCCGGGGCTGAGCGCGGGCGTGCCCTCGCTGGTCATGACCGCAGAGCACTACAACCGCCTGCGCCGCCTGGTGGAGGCGGGTCAGGAAGTCGAGCTGGAGATCGAGGTCGAGGCGCGGTTCCACGACGAGGACCTGAAGGCCTACAACACCCTGGCCGAGATCCCGGGCACCGACCGCGGCGGCGAGATCGTGATGGTCGGCGCCCACTTGGACTCCTGGCACGGCGGCACCGGCGCGACCGACAACGCCGCCGGCTGCGCCGTGGTCATGGAGGCCGTGCGCATCCTTCAGACTCTCGGGATCAAGCCGAAGCGCACGATCCGCATCGCTCTGTGGACGGGCGAGGAGCAGGGGCTCTACGGCTCCTATGCCTACGTGACCGAGCACTTCGGCTCCTGGTCCGGGCCCGAGGACCCGGAGAGCCGCAAGTGGATCTCGGCCAGCAACTGGAAGGGCGAAGGCAAGCTCTCCCTCCTCCCAGGGCACGCCAAGCTGTCGTCCTACTTCAACGTCGACAACGGCGGCGGGAAGATCCGCGGCATCTACGCCGAGGAGAGCGCCGCGGTGCGGCCCATCTTCGAAGCCTGGCTCGCCCCGCTCCACGACCTCGGTGCCGACACCGTGACCCTGCGCCGCACCGGCGGCACGGACCACGAGTCGTTTCAGGACGTGGGGCTGCCCGGGTTCCAGTTCATCCAGGACGAGCTGGACTATACGGCGCGCACCCACCACTCGAACATGGACGTCTATGACCATCTGGACCGGGAAAACCTGATGCAGGCTTCGGTCGTGGTCGCCTCGTTCCTCTACAACGCGGCCATGCGCCCGGAGAAGCTCCCGCGGGCGCCTCTTCCCGGCCCGAACCCTTCCAAGCCCTGACGCGTATAAGATCGCGACGACACGGGAGGTCAACGGATGCATACACGAAAACTGCCGCTCGCCCTGAGTCTCGTCCTGCTGCTGACAGCCCAGGGCCTCGCCGCGGCGGCGCTGAAGGTCTCGCCGCCGGCGCTGAAGATCCAGCAGCACCAGCTCGCCAACGGGATGAAGGTCATCCTCCACGAGGACCGCTCGGTCCCGGCCGTCAACGTCCAGGTCTGGTACCACGTCGGTTCCAAGGACGAGCGCCAGGGACGGAGCGGCTTCGCCCACCTGTTCGAGCACATCATGTTCAAGGGCTCGGAGAACGTGGCGGCCGAGGAGCACATCAACTTCATCAATTCGATCGGCGGGCGCTTCAACGCCACCACCGATTTCGACCGCACGCTCTACTTCGAGACCTTCCCGAGCCAGTATCTGGAGAGGCTGCTCTGGATGGAGGCCGACCGCATGCGCTCGCTGAACGTGTCGGAGGAGAACTTCCTCTCCGAGCGCGACGTGGTCAAGGAGGAGCGGCGGATGCGGATCGAGAACCCGCCCTTCGGCCGGCTCTTCGAGGTGGTGCTGGACAAGACGTTCTCCACCCATCCGTACCGCATCCTCCCCATC
>DATLNC010000209.1:0-25109 GCA_035536935.1 Thermoanaerobaculia bacterium | reverse complement strand
TCCTTGCCGGTGATGCCCTGCACGAGCAGGCGCGTGTCGTTGTCCACCCAGATCGCCATCACGCACCTCCCTTGGCTGCAGCTACGGCCTTCTCGGCCGCGTCGGCCATGTGCTCGGCGACGATGAACTGGAACGGGGCCTCGCGCAGGATGCGCCTCCCCTCCTCGACGTTGGTCCCCTCGAGGCGGACCACCACCGGCACCTTGATGTCTCCCAGCTCCTCGATCGCGCCGACCACGCCGCGGGCGATGCGGTCCGTCCTGGCGATACCGCCGAAGATGTTGATCATCACGGCCTTGACCGCGGGATCGGAGATCAGCAGGCGGAAGGCGTTCTTGACCGCCTCCTGGCTGGCGCCGCCGCCGACGTCCAGGAAGTTGGCCGGATCGCCGCCGTAGAGCTTGATGATGTCCATGGTGGCCATGGCGAGGCCGGCGCCGTTGACCATGCAGGCGATGTTGCCGTCGAGCTTGATGTAGTTCAGGTTGAACTTGGAGGCCTCGACCTCCATCGGGTTCTCCTCGGCGAGGTCGCGCATCTCCACGATGTCCTTGTGGCGGAAGAGCGCGTTGTCGTCGAAGCCGATCTTGGCGTCCAGGGCCATGACATCCCCGCCGCCGGTGATCATGAGCGGATTGATCTCGGCGAGGGATGCGTCGGTCTCCAGGTAGGCGCGGACGAGGGCGCCGACCAGCTTGGCGGCCTTGTTGGCCGTGTCGCCCTTCAAGCCCAGGTGGCGGGCCACGGCGCGGGCCTGGAACGGCACGCTGCCGAGGTTGTGGTCGATCCAGGCGCGGTAGATGGCCTTGGGATCCTTGGCCGCGACCTCCTCGATGTCCATGCCGCCGGCCGCGGAAGCCATGATCACGTGCTTGCCCTTGGCGCGGTCGAGGGTGATGGACAGGTAGAGCTCCTGGGCGATGTCGGCGGTCTCTTCGATGAGGACCTTGCGGACGAGCTGCCCTTCGGGCCCGGTCTGGTGGGTGACGAGCTGCATGCCGAGGATCTTCGAGGCATGCTCGCGGGCCTCCTCGGGGGACTTGGCGAGCTTGACGCCGCCGCCCTTGCCGCGGCCGCCGGCATGGATCTGGGCCTTGACGACGCAGCGTCCGCCAAACTCTTCGCAGATGCGCGCGGCCTCCTCCGGGTCCTCGGTCACCTTGCCGCGGGGGGTCGCGACCCCGTAGCGGCGCAGGATCTCCTTGGCCTGATACTCATGGATCTTCAAGACGATCTCCTCCGGAAAAAGTTCCTGGGGGAACGGATTCGAACGGAGCCCGGGACGGCCCGGGCCGCGGCAGCATATCAGAGGCGGGGAGGCTGGCCCGGACATTGATAGCCTCGCCTGCGATGACCGACCTCGCCTCCTTCGTTGCCTGGACCGTTCCAGCCCGGGTCCGCAAACGCGGGGTCGAGTACTTCCGCAGAGGAGCGGTGACCGTCCTGTCCTCCGGCCCTGAAGAGGCCGAGGCGACCGTCTCCGGCTCCGAGCCCTACCATGTCCGCCTGATCCGGGAGGCGAAGAAGCTCCGGGCCTCCTGCTCATGCCCCTACTTCACCGATCGCCAGGAGGTTTGCAAGCACGTGTGGGCGGCGCTCCTCGCCGTGGACGAGCTCGGCGCCCTGAGAGGAGCCGCGGACGATCTGCCGCTCCAGCTCGTCGCCGAGGGAGCCATGGCGAAGAACGCGCCTGCCTCGACGCCCCGAAGCCCGACCTGGCGCGACATCCTGAACCGTCTGCCTCCTCCGGAAACGGCCCCCGCTTCGGACCTCGCCGACGAGATCCTGTACATGATCGACGCTCAGGCCTCGTGGACGAGCCAGCGGCTCATCCTGGACATCATGACCGCGCAGAGAAAGCCCGACGGCAGCCTGGGAGCGCTCCATGGCCTGCGGATGCAGAAGACGGAGATCTCCAACCTGGCGGAGCCCGCGGACCGGGAGATCCTCGCCCTCGTCGCGGGGCCCGTCCCGCCCGGAGGATGGGGGGCCTATGCCTACCGGGGAGCCGAGGTCCCGAGCCACATCGAGCTCTCCGGGCCGGCGGCATCCTTCCTTCTCCCTTCCCTCTGCCGGACGGGACGCTTCCGGCTGCGGCGGAAACGCGGCACCGAGACCTCCGAGCTCCTCACCTGGGACGACGGGCCCGCCTGGGAGATCTGGCTCGATGTTCGGGAGGGGCGGGAGGGGCGGGAGGGGCGGGAAGAGGAGGACGGGGGCTGTACCCTGACCGGGTCGTTGCGCCGCGGCGAGGAGCGCCTGGCCTTCTCCGAGCCGTCTCTCCTGCTCAGCTCCGGCCACCTCTTCCAGGTCGGCCAGGTCTCGCGCCTCGACCTCGCGGGCTTTGTCTGGATCCCTCTGCTGGCCCGCGCCGGCTGGAGCCTGCGGGTGCCGGCCGGAGAGAAGGAAGACCTGCTCGAGAGGCTCCTCTCCGCGCCCGTTCTCCCCCGGCTCGACCTGCCCGAGTCGCTGCGTTTCGAGATGGTGCGCGCGGCCCCCAGGCCGCGCCTCCGCCTGAGGTCCCCCTACCGGGGCTCTTCCAGGAACTGGCTGGCCGCGGATCTGTCCTTCCAGTACGGCGACGCCGAAGTGGCAGCCATTGCCGGCGATCCCGGCGTCTATCAACGAGGGGAGCGGCGCTTCCTGCTCCGGGATCCGGAAACGGAGCGCGATGCCATCGATCGCCTGCAGCATCTGGGATTCCATCTCTCCGGGAACCTTTCGCTGAGCGTCCCGCCCGCCCGGGTTCCGCCGGCCGTCCGCGCGCTCCTTGCCGAGGGCTGGACGATCGACGCCGAGGGGAAGCTCTACCGCTCCCCGGGCGCCTTTCAAGTCTCGGTCGCCTCCGGCATCGACTGGTTCGAAATGCATGGGCAGGCGGAGTTCGAAGGCAAAAGCGTCGGGCTGCCGGAGCTGCTCGCCGCCCTCCGCAAAGGCGAGGAGTTCGTGACCCTCGGCGACGGCAGCATCGGGCTGATCCCCGAAGAGTGGCTGAAGAGGCTCGGGCCGGTCGCCGCCCTGGGCCAGGTGGAGGGCGACCATCTCCAATTCAAGGCCACGCAGGTCGCGCTCCTCGACGCCTGGCTCGACAGCGAGCCCTCGGCCACTTGCGACGAAGCCTTCGACCGCGCCCGGCAACGCCTGCGCAGCTTCGAGGGCATCGCGCCGGCCGAGGCGCCGCCGGGCTTCCGGGGAGAGCTCCGCGGCTACCAGCAAGCCGGCCTGGGATGGCTCCACTTCCTGCGCGACTTCGGCTTCGGCGGCTGCCTGGCCGACGACATGGGCCTGGGCAAGACCGTGCAGGTGCTCGCCCTTCTGGAGTCGCGGCGCGGCGGCGAGCTTCCTTCCTTGGTCGTCGTGCCGAAGTCGCTCATCTTCAACTGGCTGGCCGAGGCGGAGCGCTTCACGCCGAAGCTGCGCGTCCTCGATCACACCGGCATCGGCCGTGCCCGGCAGGGCGATCCGTTCGCGGGCTGGGACGTGGTGCTCACGACCTACGGCACTCTCCGCAGGGACATCGCGGCGCTGCGGCAGGCCGAGCTCGACTACGTGATCCTGGACGAGGCGCAGGCGATCAAGAATGCCGACAGCCAGACGGCCAAGGCCGCCCGGCTTCTCCGCGGCCGTCATCGCCTGGCTCTGACGGGGACGCCGGTGGAGAACCACCTCGGCGAGCTCTGGAGCCTGCTCGAGTTCCTGAATCCCGGGTTCCTTGGCGCGTCCTCGCTCTTTCGCACCCACTCCGAGGAGCTGCGGAACCCCGGCTCCGAAACCCGGAGCCTTCTCGCCCGCGCCCTGCGCCCCTTCCTCCTCCGGCGCACCAAGGAGCAGGTCGCCCCGGAGCTGCCCGCCCGGCTCGAGCAGACCCAGGTCTGCGAGCTGCCGCCGGACCAGCGCCGCCTCTACAACGAGCTGCGGGACCACTACCGGAGCACGCTCGGGACCATGGGGCGCTCCAAGATCCTGGTCCTGGAAGCCCTGCTCCGCCTCCGCCAGGCGGCCTGCCATCCCGGCCTGCTCGATCCCGCGCGGTCAGACGAGCCCTGCGCCAAGCTCGACCTCCTCCTGCCGCAGCTCCAGGAGATCCTCGACGAGGGTCACAAGGCGCTGGTCTTCTCCCAGTTCACGACATTCCTCGGTCTCCTGCGGCGGCAGCTCGACCGCAAGGGGATCCCCTACCTCTATCTGGATGGCAAGACCCGCGACCGGCAGGAGATCGTGGAGCGCTTCCAGTCCGATCCGGCTTTCCCGCTCTTCCTGATCAGCCTCAAGGCCGGAGGGCTGGGGCTCAACCTGACCGCCGCCGACTACGTCTACCTGCTCGATCCGTGGTGGAACCCGGCGGTCGAAGCCCAGGCCATCGACCGCGCCCACCGCATCGGGCAGACCCGGCCGGTCTTCGCCAGCCGCATCGTGGCGAGGGATACGGTCGAGGAGAAGATCCTGGAGCTGCAAAAGAGCAAGCGGGAGCTCGCCGACGCCATCATCCAGGCCGACAGGAGCCTGCTCGCCGCCCTCAGCCGCGAGGATCTCGAGCTGCTGCTGTCGTAGCCGATGCCAAGGAGATCTATTACAACGCCGAGGAGCCTCGCATGGATGTCCAGAAGCATGCGGGCGTGATATCTTTCTCCAGGGAGAAAAGATATGAGCGTCCGGAAAACCAGTGTCGAAATCAACGAGGATTTGTTGACTGCCGTCCAACGCGTGCTCTCGACGGGGACTCTCAAGGACACCATCGAGCAGGCGTTTCGTGAGGTTCTGAGGGCGGAGGCCCGACGCGAGGAGGTCGAGGCCCTCTCCACCATGCGCGGCATGGACCTGTCGGACGAAAAGGTCATGTCCGGAGCCTGGCGCTCGTGAGAGCCCGCTATCTCGTTGACAAAAGCGCCCTCGCGCGAATGCTCCTCGAGCCGGTCCGCAACCGGCTCGCACCCATCATCGAAGCGGGAGAGGCTGCGACCTGCGCGATCATCGACCTGGAAGTCCTGTACAGCGCCCGCAACCATCAGGACCATGAACGCATCCGGCAACGCAGGTCGCTGGCCTACCACTCCGTTCCGATCACCGAGACGGTCCTCCAGCGGGCCATCGACATCCAGAGCGAGCTGGCCCGCACCGGCCGACATCGCGTTCCCATTCCGGACCTCATCATCGCTGCCGCCGCCGAGGCCTCAGACTTGATCCTGCTCCACTACGACCGCGACTACGACCTGATTGGCGAGGTCACGCGCCAGCCGACAGAGTGGGTGGTCGAGCGCGGCTCGGTCTAGTACTCCGCTCGACAGTTGGTGGCGGGCTTCCCCCTCGCTCCGCGTATCTCCAAGTAACGGCGACGCGAGCCGCCTGACAACACATAAGTACAAAGGCTTCAAGTGGTGGCCTGAGCACCCCAGACTCGTGGGCCAGCCGGCTCACGTTCCAGATAAGAAGATTCCGAGCCCGCCGGACCCGGCGGGCTTTTTGCTACGTCTGTTAGACTCCGCCGGCCCAATTGGCGGAAATAGGAGGCAGATTGGAGCAGAGACTCAAATTCCAGCGCGAGCGTTCCTTCCAGCAGGAGCTTCAGACCCGGGTCGAGGAACGTCTCGCCGCGCTCGGCCGGACCCGTTATGGCGCCCTGCGCCTGTATCTCAAGACGATCGTGCTCATCCTCTGGTTCGTCGGTTCCTACGCGGGCATGCTCGTCTCGGAGCACTGGTGGCAGTCCGTGCCGTTGGCGATCTCGCTGGGGCTGGCGATCTCGGCCCTCGGCTTCAACGTGGGCCATGACGGCAACCACGGCGCGAGCTCGCGCTCCAAAGGGATGAACCGCGCCATGGGAGCGATGTTCGACCTCCTCGGCGGCAGCTCCTACGTCTGGCGCTTCAAGCACAACGTCCTCCATCACAGCTACCCGAACGTGGAGGGCCTGGACGACGACATCGACCTCGGGGCGCTCTGCCGCCTGTCGCCCCACCAGCCCCACCACAAGTTCCACCGGCTGCAGCATCTCTACATGTGGCCGCTCTACAGCTTCGTCGGCCCCAAGTGGCAGCTCTGGGACGACTTCGTGGCCGTGGCCCGGGGCCGCGTCGGGGACAGCAAGTTCGCCCGTCCCCGGGGAATCGACCTCGCCGTCTTCATCGGCGGCAAGATCGCATTCTTCTCGTGGGCCCTCGTCATCCCCGCGCTCCTCTTTCCCTTCTGGCAGGTGCTGCTCTTCTACGGGATCGTCTCCGCGGTCGAGGGCCTCTCGCTGAGCGTGGTCTTCCAGCTCGCGCACACCACCGACCAGACGGAGTCCTACTCCCAGGAGCAGACCGGGGCCGCGGCGGGCAAGGAGTGGGCGGTGCACCAGGTGGAGACGACATCGAATTTCGCGCGGAACAACCGCCTGCTGACCTGGTACGTGGGCGGGCTCAACCACCAGATCGAGCACCATCTCTTCCCGCGGATCAGCCACATCCACCTGCCGGCGATCTCCGACATCGTCGAGCAGGTCTGCCGGGAGCACGGGGTGCGCTACCGCGTCCATACCACGATGACCCAGGCCATCGCCTCGCACTATCGCTGGCTGCGCGACCTGGGCAAGCCGCCGGAATCCATGGCGGCCTAGGTTTCGACCCGGCGGAACTCGGTCCCCGAGAAGACTGCACGCAGCGCCCGGCCATTGACGACCTCCTGGAAGAGGACGCGGTCGGGCTCGTGCTCTTCCTCCCCGATGCGGAAGAGCCCGCCCCCTAGCGGCATGAGCGGCGCGCCTCCGAGCCAGAGGCGCCCCTTCCTCAGGATCACGCGCGCGCTCCCCATCCAAGGGTCCTCATTGCGGTAGTGGCCGGCGTAGGCCCGGTACTCGGGCGGGGCCTCGAAGGTCCGCGGCCCCTTGTAGCGCTCCCCCGCGTACCAGTCGCCGCCGTGGCTGACCTCCACCACCTTGTCCCCGTCGCGCTCGAAGGTCAGCGGGTAGAGCGCAAAGGCGGGGTCCGGCGCCCAGAAGTTGTCCGGCGCGATCCGCTCCAGGGCCAGGCGCTCCCCCTTGTGGACCAGCTCCAGACGGTCGCCCGGTTTACCGGCGATGGCGATCTCGAGCTGCTTGCCATCGGGCGCGGTGTAGGTGCCCACGTAGTCGGCCGCGTTGGGCACCTTGTAGGGATCGTCGAATTCCGGGGCCGGCGGAATGGGAACGGTGCGGAGCGCCGTCAGGGCGTAGCCGGCCACGGCGTTCGGACGGTAGCCCGCGAGCGAGGCGTTGACCGAGGCGAAGGCCCCGAATCCCGAGTCGAGGTCCACGTGCATGGCCGAGCTGAAGGAGACCATGCCGCCCGTGTGCCGCAGGATCGTCCGCCCCTCCACCGGCTGGATTGCGATCCCGTAGCCGTAGCCCGCGTCCTTGCCGAAGCCGGGCGCGGGGATCGCCGGCTTCGTGAAGAGCGCGAAGCTCTCCTTGGAGATCAGTGGCCGGCCCTGGTTGAGCAGCATCTTCATGTACAGGGCCATGTCGCGGGGCGTCGAGGCGATGCAGCCCGCGGCGTTGTCCATGGCGATGTTCGGCGCCTCGGTGATCGAACCGTGGCGCTGGAACGGGCGGTCGTCGTACACCGGCCAGTAGCTGAGAGCGAGGCGCTCGCGGATGTCATGGGAGATCACCCCCTCGCTGGCCGTCATCCCCAGCGGCTCGAAGATCCGGGCGCGGAAGATGTCGCGCAGAGGCCGGCCGTCGAGCGAGATGAGCAGCAGCCCCAGAATCTCGTAGCCCAGGTTGCAGTAGTGGAAGTGCTCGCCGGGCGCGTGCGCGGTCCACAGAACCGTGGAAGGCAGGCTCAGCGGGTTGGGCAGCCCCGACGTGTGGGTCAGCAGGTGATGGGCGGTGATCGGCGCGTAGGCGCTCTCGATCCGCAGCCAGGGCAGGTACTCGCGGATGGGACGGTTCAGGTCGAGCTTGCCCTGCTCCCGGAGCTGCAGCAGGGAGAGGGCGGTGAAGGACTTGGTGATCGACCCGATCTCGAAGAGGTCGTCGGGCGCGACCGGCCTCCCCGTCTTGACGTCGGTATGGCCGTAGGTCCGGACGGCGATCACGCCGTTGCGGTCCGCGAGCCCCAGGGTCAGGCCGGGAACGCCCATCTCCCGGATGTGGCGATTGACGAAGGCGTCGATCTCCCGGATCCCCGGGGCGGTTTCAGCCGCCAGGGCATTGAACGGGCCGAGGACGCGGGCGGCGCCAAGGCCCAGGGTGGCTTTCGCGGTCAGGTCGAAGAAGCGTCGGCGGCTGATGGGGTGCATGGGCCGTGATTGTATACTCCGAGATTGGGAGGACTTATGGCCAAGCGTACTCCAAGGAATGCCCAGCGACTCGATACCCCGCTCGTCCGCGATGGTTCCCATGGAGGGGGCGCTCTGCGTCCCGCGACCTGGGGCGAGGCTCTCGACCGGGCGGCGGAGGGATTCCGCTCCGCCGTGGCGAAGAAGGGTCCGCAGACGTTCGGGTTGTTCAGCTGCTCCAAGACCACCAACGAGATGAACTACCTCGCCCAGAAGTTCGCCCGGACGGTGATCGGCAGCAACAACATCGACAGCTGCAACCGGACGTGACACGCCCCCAGCGTCGTCGGTCTGGCGACGGTCTTTGGCATGGGTGGCGGCACCAGCTCCTACCGCGAGGTCGAGGAGACGGATCTCATCATCCTCTGGGGCAGCAATGCCCGGGAGACGCATCCGATCTACTTCCACCACGTGCTCAAGGGCATCCACAACGGCGCCCGCCTGTTCGTCGTGGATCCCCGCCGGACCTCGTCCGCCCGCTGGGCCGTGCGGCACCTCCCGCTGCACGTGGGCACCGACGTCGCGCTGGCCAATGCGGTCGCGCGTGAGATCCTGGCTGCCGGCCTGGAGAACCGCAGCTTCATCGAGAACGCCACCAGCGGCTTCGAGGACTTCCGCCGGCACGTGGAGCCCTATACGCTCGAATCCGCCGAGGCGGTCACCGGCGTGCCCGCGGAGGTGATCCGCGAGCTGGCCCATGCCTATGCGCGCGCCGACCGCGCCCAGCTCTGCTGGACGCTCGGCATCACCGAGCACCACAACGGCGTGGACAACGTCCGCTCCCTGATCAACCTCGCCCTGCTCACCGGGCATGTGGGGCGCTACGGCTCCGGCGTCAATCCGCTCCGGGGACAGAACAACGTGCAGGGGGGCGGCGACATGGGCGCCCTGCCCGACCGCCTGCCCGGGTTCCAGCACGTGGAGAACGCCGAGCTGCGCGGCAATTTCGAGCGCGTCTGGGGCGTGGCCATCCCGCCCAGGCGCGGATGGCACCTGAGCGGCATGTTCGAGGCCATGGAGCACGGCGACCTGACCGCGCTCTACGTCATCGGCGAGAACCCCGCCAACTCCGAGGCCGACCAGCACCGCGCCATCAGCCTGCTCGAGGGGCTCGACATCCTGGTCGTGCAGGACATGGTCATGACCGCCACCGCCGAGCTGGCGGACGTGGTGTTCCCCGCCGCGGCCGGCTGGTGCGAGTCGGAGGGCACGGTGACCAACAGCGAGCGCCGCGTCCAGCGCGTGCGCCGCGCCCTCGCTCCCCCGCCGGGTGTGCGCGACGACATGGAGATCCTCTGCGAGCTCTCCCGCCGCCTGGGGCGGGACCTGGGCAACCCGACCGCCGAGGAGCTCTGGAACGAGCTGCGCTCGCTCAGCCCGGCGCACGCGGGCATGTCCTACCGGAGGCTGGAGGAGATGGACGGCCTGCAATGGCCCTGCTACGACGAGACGCACCCGGGGGAGAGCTACCTGCACGGCCGTCTCTGGCAGCGGCCGGTCGTCGGACCCCTGGCGCCGTTCGCCTGCGTGGACGACGAGCCGCCGACCGAGGGGCTCTCCGAGGAATTCCCCATCCGCCTGACCACGGGCCGCCGGCTGGACTCTTACAACACGGGGGTTCAGACGGGGCGCTTCTCCTCGCCGATGCGCCAGGGCGAGACGATCGACCTCTGCGCCGAGGACGCCCGGCGCCTGGGGGTCGCCCCGGGCGAGATCGTGCGCGTGGTCTCGCCGCGCGGGTCGGTGCTCGCGCCGGTCCGCCTCGACGAGGGCTTGAGGCCCGGCCTCGCGTTCATGACCTTCCACTTCCCCGAGCAGGTGGCCACCAACGAGCTGACCGTCGATGCCGTGGACCCGCAGTCCGGCACGTCGGAGTTCAAGGCCGCCGCGATAAGGATCGAACCGGTGCGGCGCCCCGCCGTGATGGCGGAGACAGCGGAAGCCGTCACTGCCTAAAAACGAGCTTAGATGGATCTCCACTTCACCGACGACCAGCCCACGCCGGAGGAGAGAGAGGCGATCGACGCCTGGCTCTCCTCGAACACGGCTCCCCCGGAAGGGGGAGATCTGCGGCAGTTCCTCCTCCCCGTCCTTCATGCCATCCAGGGACGGGTAGGCTGGATCAGCCTCGGCGCTCTGAACTACGCCTGCCGCGCGCTGGACGTGCCCCCGGCCGACGCCTTTGGAGTGGCCGACTTCTACGCCATGTTCCAAACGCGTCCGCACCCGCCGGTAGCGATCCACGTCTGCGACGACATCGGCTGCCAGTTCCGGGGAGCTGAGGCGCTCTGCGCCCAGGTTGCTCAGTCAGGGGTGGCCTGGCACCGGAGCCCCTGCCTGGGCCTCTGCGAGCGCGCTCCCGCCGCGCTGGTCACCATGGCCGGCAAGCCTCCCCGCGAGGTCTCGGTGGCGCCGGCCACCGCGGAATCCGTCCTTGGCGTCCTTGATGTCCTTGACGTCCCTTTCCCCAACCTCGCCGCCTCGGTGCCCCAGATGGGCCAGCCCGGCCTGACCCTGCTGCGCCGGGTCGGCCAGATCGATCCCTGGAGCCTGGACGACTACCGCGCCGCCGGAGGCTTCCTGGCCCTGCGCCGCGCTTTCGAGATGGGGCCCGACCGCGTCATCGGCGAGGTGATCGAGGCGAAGCTCGTGGGCCGCGGCGGCGCCGCCTTCCCCACCGGGCAGAAGTGGCTGGGCATGCGCTCCGCTCCCCTGCCCCGCTACCTGGTCTGCAACGCCGACGAGTCCGAGCCGGGGACGTTCAAGGACCGCGTGATCCTTGAAGGGGATCCGTACTCCCTGATCGAATCCATGATCATCGCGGGCTTCGCCACCGGCTGCGAGAGGGGCTATCTCTACATCCGGGGCGAGTACCCACTGGCCACCGACCTCCTCGACAACGCGATCCGGCGCTGCCGCGAGCGCGGCTTCCTGGGAACGGACATCCTGGGCGACGGCGTGCGCTTCGACATCGAGCTGCGGCGCGGCGCCGGGGCCTACATCTGCGGCGAGGAGACGGCGCTCCTCAATTCGCTCGAGGGCTACCGCGGCGAGCCGCGCAACAAGCCCCCGTTCCCTACCCAGGTCGGCCTCTTCGGCCAGCCCACGGCGATCAACAACGTCGAGACCCTGGTGAACGTGCTGCCGATCGTCCTCGAAGGCGGCAAGGCCTTCGCCGCGATCGGCACCGAGCGCTCCACCGGCCCCAAGCTCTTCTGCCTCTCCGGCCACGTGCGGAGACCCGGCGTCTACGAGGTGCCCTTCGGAGTCACCCTGCGCGAGGTGCTGGAAATGGCCGGCGGAGTCACTGGGAACCTGCAGGCCATCCTGCTCGGCGGCGCGGCCGGCGCCTTCATCACCCCCGACCAGATCGACGTGCCGCTCACTTTCGAGGGCACGCGCGCCATCGGCGCCGCTCTCGGCTCGGGCGTGATCATGCCGTTCGACGACACCGTCGACCTGCGGCTGGTCCTGCGGCGCATCGCCCAGTTCTTTCGCGATGAATCCTGCGGCCAGTGCGTGCCCTGCCGTGTCGGAACCGTGCGCCAGGAGGAGGTCCTCCACCGGCTCGCGACCGACCGGCCGTTCGGCTCGGTCAAGCAGGAGCTGTCGCTCTTGAACGAGCTGGGCCAGGTGATGCGCGACGCCTCGATCTGCGGCCTGGGCCAGACCGCGTCGAGCGCCATCGAATCCGCTCTCGCCCGTTTTCCGATTTTGCAGGAGAAGAGATGACGCAGCCCGCTCCCGATCCCCAGATTCCGGTCCCGCGCGGCCCCCTGCCGGTGATCCCGCCGCCGCGGGTGCGCAATACGGTCGAGCTGACCATCGACGGCGAGACGGTGGCCGTGCCCGAGGGGGCCACCCTGCTCGACGCGGCCCGGCAGCTTGGGATCGAGACGCCCACGCTCTGCTATCTGGAGAACCTGACACCCGTCAACGTCTGCCGCGTCTGCGTGGTGGAATTGGAAGGTGCGCGCACGCTGATCCCGGCCTGCTCGCGCAAGGCGGAGCCGGGGATGGTGGTGAAGACCGACTCCGAGCGCGTGCGCCTCAGCCGCCGCCTCGTGCTCGAGCTGCTCTCCTCCTCGGTGGACGTCTCCACCGCACCGCAGCTCCTGTCCTACATGAAGACGTACGAGGCCGAGCCCGCCCGCTTCGGCCCGCCGGCCCCGCCCAACGGACCGGGCGAGCGCGACGCTGCCCGTCCAGGACATCATCATTCGCCGGAAGCGGTCTGTGCCGCGAACGTCGAGCAGCCGGTCAAGATCGACAACGACCTCTATGTGCGCGATTACTCGAAGTGCATCCTCTGCTACAAGTGCGTGGAGGCCTGCGGCGAGGACGCCCAGAACACCTTCGCGATCGCGGTCGCGGGGCGCGGCTTCGAGGCGCGCATCTCGACCGAGTACGACGTGCCGCTCCCCAGCTCGGCCTGCGTCTACTGCGGCAACTGCATCGGCGTCTGCCCGACCGGCGCCCTGATGTTCAAGAGCGAGCACGACATGCGGAAGGCGGAGACCTGGGACGAACCGAGCCAGACCGCGACCGACACCATCTGCCCTTACTGCGGCGTGGGCTGCACTCTCACGGTCCATGTCCAGGACGAGAAGATCGTCAAGGTCACCTCCCCGATCGATCACGACGTCACCCGCGGCCACCTCTGCATCAAGGGCCGCTTCGGCTGGGAGTTCGTGAACCTCAAGCGGGAGTGAGCGAAAACCTTGCAAATAACAAGAGGGGAGCCAACTTCGGCTCCCCTCTTGCCACCCCCTTGGACTCCCTCTTCATTTCAAGCCCTCGAAGCAAACCCCCGAGGAGCCTCCCCCGCCCGACCGTGAACAAAGAGTAGACCCTTTCAGCGCGCCGCGGTACGCATGTTGATGCGTGACTTTCCCAGTGGTCTATTCCTTTGGGTATATATCTCTTTGAAGCGTTTACATTTGTCAGTTTCTGAGCTACTCTGGGCGTCCCGCTTCAACGCTCTGGCGGCACTTCATCACTGCAGGAACCTCAGTAGTTCCATGTGATTCGGTCTTGAAAGGAACTCTTGTATGACTTTGTCCAGGAGGAAAATCTTGCTCCAAACCAACCCGTTGTCCCCGAGATCCGCCTCGCGCCTGCTGGCCGGAGCGTTTCTGGCCACCGCGCTGATCGTTTCCGCCCTTCCGGCGGGCGCGGTCGAGCCGCACCAGAAGGACAAGAAAGCCATCGGAGGCTCCTGGGATGCCCAGGGTCCGGCGCCGATTTTCGGCGACCTGAGAAATGTCCCCCCGGATGGCGGAGTCGTCGGCGCGGTCCATGCCCTGGCGCCGCACCCGTCCAATCCTGACATTCTCTACATCGGCGCAGTGAACGGCGGCGTGTGGGTGACCCACAACGCCACCGCCGTCAGGCCGACCTGGGAGCACCTGACCGACAACGAGGCGTCGCAGTCGATCGGCGCCATGGAGCTCGATCCCACCGATCCCAAGCACGAGACCCTGGTGGCCGCGCCAGGCGTGTACAGCGCCTATGGCGTCAACGGCGACCTGTCCGGCGTGCTGCGCACCACCGACGGCGGCGCCAAGTGGAAGCGGATCGACGGCGGCGGCGTCCTGCTCGACAAGAGCATCTCGGGACTGGCCGTGCGCGGACAGGACCTGGTGGTGTCCGTGGACTTCGCGACGCCCTTCGACTTCCCCTACGTGGGCATCTTCCGCAGCCACAACTTCGGCGCGACGTTCACCCAGGTCTCGCAGGGCAACGGCTCCGCGACCGGCCTGCCGGGCGGCCTCAGCCATGACCTCGCGGGCGATCCCGTGAACCTGAACCGCCTGTACACCAGCGTGGTCTTCGCCGACCAGGCCGGCGGCAGCAACGGCCTCTACCGCACCGACGACCTCGGCTCCTCCTGGACCAAGGTGAGCACGCCGGCGGTCGACGCATTTCTCCAGACCGGCGCCACCACCAACGTCGAGCTCGCGGTCGGCCGGCACAATAACGTCTACGCCGCGATCGTCAACGACTTCGTGCTCGCCGCGGTGTTCCGCTCCGGCGACGGCGGCGCGACCTGGACGCAGATGGACTTGCCGGTGACGATCGAGAACGGCACGCCGATCGGCATCCATCCGGGCGGCCAGGGCGACTTCCACCTGTCGCTCACCGCGGACCCGACGGACGCGAACCTCGTCTACATCGGCGGCGACCGCCAGCCGGCGCGCAACGAGGCCCAGGACCTCGGCCCCCGCATCTTCCCCAACTCGATCGGCTCGACCGGCTTCTGGGGCCGCCTCTTCCGCGGCGACGCCAGCAAGCCCGCCGGCAGCCAGTGGGCCCACATCACGCACTCGAACGTCCTCGGCGCGCCCGGCGGCGGCACGGCCAGCGGCAGCGCTCCTCACGTGGATTCGCGCGAGATGGCGTTCGACGCCGCCGGCAACCTGCTCGAGGGCGATGATGGCGGCGTGTACAGGCGCACGCTTCCGCGCAGCGGCACCGGCGACTGGTTCTCGATGAACGGCAACCTGCAGATCACCGAGATCCACGACCTCGACCTGGACAACAACACCGGCACCCTGCTCGCCGGCAACCAGGACAACGACCTCGCCTACCAGCCCGCGCCCGGCGACATGGAGTGGGACTTCCTTCTCTATGGCGACGGCGGCGACGTTGACATCGACAACACCACGCAGGCGGGGATCGGCCGCTCGGTCCGCTACAGCAGCGTCAACTTCCTGCGCAACGTGAACCGCAGCACCTGGAACGCCGCGAACGTTTTCCTCGGCGTCCGGTTCCTGCCGCTCATCGTGCTCGACGGCGGCCCCGCGCTGGTGCGGCAGTTCTACACCCCGCTCCGCCTGAGTGCCGGCAACCAGCTACGGCTCGTCATCGGCGGCCAGAACGGCGTCTACGAGTCGTTCGACCGCGGCGAGACGATCCGCGCCATCGCGCCGGGCGTCCGCGCCAACAGCATCGGCCTCCAGGGAGTCGCCTACGGCTCGCTGAACAATCCCAACGCGCTCTACGTCGGCGGCTCCAACCAGCCGGCTGTCTTCCCGGGCAGGAAGCTCTTCGTGCGGACCGCTCCGCCGCCGGCGCCGCTGGTCCAGTCGCTCTCCTATCCCGGTACCCGCCCGATTGGCGCGATCGCCATTGATCCGAACGACGGCAACCATGCCTTCGTCGTGGACGCGCGCGCCATCTACCGCACCACGGACGCCGGCACGACCTGGACGGACGTCACCGGCGATATCGGCGTTTTCGAGCCTTCGGTCCTGCGCTCGGCAGCCTTCATCCACACCCTGCAGGGCGCCGCGCTGGCGGTCGGCACCAACCGGGGGATCTACCTGGCCTCGGCGCGCGACGGCTACGCCTCCTGGAACCTTCTCGGCGGCTCCATGCCCACGGCCCCGGTCCTCGACCTGCGCTACGAGGCGCAGTCGGACAAGCTCGTCGCGGGCCTGCTCGGCCGCGGCGCCTGGACCCTGAGCGACGTCGGCCTCGCCACCCTGCTGGCGAAGTAAGGAAGGAAGCCATGCAACAGAACGAACTTCACGGAGAGCGAATCATGAAGACCCGCACCGCGCCGGCCCTTGCCGGGGGGCTGCTCACCATATTCCTTGCCGCTTCTGCCTTCGCCGCTCCGGTGTCGAAGGAAGGCGTCTCCCTTCGCGACGGCGTGGTGATCGACACCGCCCGCTCCGTCGCCTACGTCATGCACCCGCAAGGAGGGATCCAGGCTCTGGACCTCCGGCGCGGGACCGCGCTGTGGCACTCCGCCGCCGGCGAGCGTCCGCTCGCCCTCGCGGGCAACCTCCTCGTCGCGCAGGCCCGGCCCGGCGACAACGGCGAGCTGCGCATCGTGGCGCTCGGCGTCCGCGGCGGGCTCCTGAGCTCCAAGGCCGACATCCAGATGCCCGAAGGCGTGCGGGCCGAGGTCGCCGAGACGCTCCAGCAGTCGTTCCACGTCACCGCCATGCCGTCGCAGGACGGGATGCTCATCGCCTGGGAGACCGAGGAGTTTTCGGGCCTGCCCACGAGGCGGGAGCATCAGCTCGGCCAGGTGTTGGAGGCCTCGGCGGAAAGCCGTCAGGGCAGCCCGCGGGGGACCGCCGTCTTCGATCCCCAGGCCGGAAGCGTGGCGGTGGCTGCGATGACGGCCGGACAGATCGCGCGTCCGGCGGTGGCCATGAGCCTGTCCGCGCCGGGAGCGGCGGAGAGCCGGTTCTCTTCCGCCGACGGCCAGTACGTGCTCGCCAGCCGTCTCGTCGACGACGCCGCTGCCCTTCCCTACCACTGGACGATCTCGGACGCGAAGACGGGCAAGGTGCTCGGCACCCTGCGTGCCGAGGCGTCGATGGCACCGTTCGCCGTGGCCGGTACGCGGCTCATCCACGTCGCCCAGCCCTCGATCCGTCTCGACGGGGAGAAGGTGGTCGACCGTCCGCTCCGCATCCGCGCCGTCGACCTGGCGACCGGCCGCGAGGTGTGGCGGCGGGAGATCCGCGACACGGCCTGGCGCGGTCCCGTCCCGAACTGAGCCTGCCTGAGCGGGCCGGGGTTTCGCGCCCCGGCCCGTCCTCGTTTAAAATTGACGTGTCAGCTTCCTGGGCCAGTGCAGGAGAAACAGATGAATCCTGATTTATCTTCTTCGGATGAAGGACGGATCAGCCAGCACGTCAACCGCTTCATCCCGCCCGACGTCATCTACATGCGGGTGGTCGGGGATCTGAGCGACGAGGACGGCCACGAGATCAACCGCCAGCACTACGAGCTCGGCAAGGATGTGGACGGCCTGTTCTTCATCTGCGACATCTCCGAGCTCGAGAGCGTCACCTCGTCGACGCGCAAGGAGGCCGTGGAGATCCAGAAGAAAATGGCCATTGCCGGCGCCGTGATCCTCAAGGCCCCCTTGAAGGCGCGCATCTTCGCCAAGCTGATCCTCACGGCGTCGAACCTGTTCCGCTCGGAAAAGATGCTGGTCGAGTTCGTCAATACGGAGGAAGAGGCCTGGGCGTGGATCGAGCAGCAGCGCGAGGAGTACAAGGCCAGGAAGAAGAGTCCGGCGGCCGCGGGGACCTGATCGGTCCCCGGCGGCCGGCCCTGCATTTGACTACGCCTGCGAAAGCCCCAGGTTTCCCCGCTCCATGCGGATGAAGCGGCCCAGGATCGCGCCGTCGGACTTGGTACCGATGTTGTCGATCTGGCGCTTGATGTCCACGGTCCCCTTCTTCGCCTCCTCGTCGTCCGTCTCGTACTGGTGCAGCTCCATCTGGATGTTGGTCATGTACTCCATGGTCCGCTCGAGCACCTCCTCCGGGACGCCCCGGGTGGCGATGCCGTCGGCCAGGCCGGAGACGACCGGGGTGACGGCGTCGAAGGCGAGCTGGTAGTTCTCCTTCGTCACGCCGTGCAGGTTCACCTTCTCCTGGTTGCGGATCTGCCGGTACCAACCCGAAAGCACGACGAGGAACTGGGTGTACGCGCGCCGCACGAAGGCGTCGTGGTACTCGCCCATCGCCGCCTCGTCCCACTCGCCGCGCATCGAGGAGCACAGCGTCGATGCGGCGGAAAGGCCGCCGAGCAGCGCCATGTGGATGCCTTGCGAGAAGAGCGGGTCGATGAAGGCGGCCGCATCGCCGGCGAGCCGGTAGTTCGGCCCGGAAAAGCGGTCGGAAGCGTAGGAGTAATCACGCCAGACCCGGACGTCGCCGACCCGGGTCGCGCCCTCGATCTGGGCCTTGGTCTCACAGGAACGGCCGATCTCGGAGAGGTACAGCTCCTCGATGCTCGCGTAGTCGTCCTTGATCTCCTTGAAACGGTCGACGTGCATGATCACGCCGACGCTCAGCTTGCCGGGGATCGGGATGCTCCACATCCAGCCGGTGCCGTCGTTGAACGACTCGGCGAGGGGGGCGCCCTCGATCCGGATGCCGCGCACGTCGTCGTACTCCTTCGCGTTTTCCCAATAGCCGCCGATCGCGACGTTGGCAAAATTCTCCTGGAACACCCGGTCCTTGTGGTACTTGGTGGCGATGAGGCCGTTCAGGCCGGAGGCGTCGATCAAGTAGTCGAACTCGATCCTGCCGCTCGTGCCGTCGTTGCGCTCCCAGGTCGCGGCAGAGAAGCCACCCTCGCCGTTGCGCTCGAGCTGGAGGATGCGCGTCTCCTCGAAGACGCGAACGCCGCAGCTCTCGGCATGCCGCAGCAGGATCTCGTCGAACTGCGCGCGGTTCACGTTCCACGTGTAGTCGTTGTTGCTGAGGTCGGACCACCGGATCATGCCCGGCGGCAGGTCCGCCTTCATCTTGAACCAGGCGCCGAACTTCTTGACCATGATGGAGTCGATCTGGTCGAACAGGTCGACGAACTTGAGCAGCGGGACGATACCGGGGAGCATCGACTCGCCGATGTGATAGCGCGGAAACTTGTCCCGCTCGCAGAGGGTGACTTCCACCCCTTCCCGGGCGAGAAGAGTGCTCGACATCGAGCCGGCCGGTCCGCCGCCGATGACGAGCACCCGGGTCTTTTCGGGTAAACCGTTCATGGATCTCCCTCCTAAGAAATCTCTTCGAAACGTGCCAGGAAATGGCGCATGCTCTTGGGGATGGCGCGTGCGCGGTCGGTGAGGCGATAACCCTTGAGCTGATCCTTGTGCTGCGCGATCTCGCCCAGGATGTCGGCCACGTACTCCAGGTGGTCGTTGGTGTAGACGCGGCGCGGGATGGCCAGGCGCACCATCTCGATCGCGGCGAGAGTGTTCATCTGGCCGGTCTCGTCGTCGATGTCGCCCAGCATGTGGCTGCCGATCTCGGCGCCGCGGACGCCGCCCTCGCGGTAGAGCTCCACGATCAGCGAATGGCCGGGCATGAGCCGCGGCGGGATCTGCGGCAGGAAGGCGCCGGCGTCGATGTAGACCGCGTGGCCGCCGGTCGGCTGGAGGAGCGGCACGCCGCGCTCGATCAGCATGTCGCCGAACAGGGCCACCTGGCCCGTGCGGAAGGCCAGGTAGCTCTCGTCCAGAACTTCCCTGATACCGCGGGCGATGGCTTCCAGGTCCCGGCTCGCGAGACCGCCGTAGGTCGGGAAGCCCTCCGCCAGCAGGATGCGCTGCTTGAGGTGCTCCAGCAGCTCCGCGTCGCGGGTGCAGAACAACCCGCCGATGTTCACCAAGCCGTCCTTCTTGGCGCTCATGGTGAAGCCCTCGGCGTAGCTGAACACCTCGCGCACGATCTCGGCCACGGTGCGATGCCCCTGCCCCTCCTCGCGCTGCTTGATGAACCAGGCGTTCTCGGCGAAGCGGCAGGCGTCGATATAGAGCGGGATGCCGAACTCCTTGCACAGCTCCGAGGTGGCCTTGACGTTCGCCACCGAGACCGGCTGGCCGCCGCCGGCGTTATTGGTCATGGTCAACATGCAGACCGGCACCCTCTCGCGCGGCGTCTCCTCGAAGAAGCGGCGCAGCTTCACCAGGTCCATGTTGCCCTTGAACGGCAGCGTGGAGCTGGGGTCGCGGATGTCGTCGACGACCAGGTCGACGCACTTCCCGCCGTGGAACTCGATATTGCCCCGGGCGGTGTCGAAGTGGGTGTTGCTGGGGATGACCTTGTCGTTCGAGTCACGCAGCAGCCACGAGAAGAAGAGGCTCTCGGCCGCCCTCCCCTGGTGGGCTGGAAGGAAGTAGGGGAAGCCGAAGACTTCCTCGACGGCCTCCTTCAAATGGAAGTAATTGCGCGCCCCGGCGTAGGCCTCGTCCCCCTGCATCATGCCGGCCCACTGCCAATCCGACATGGCCGAGGTGCCCGAATCGGTGAGCAGGTCGATGAAGATCGCCTCCGACGGGACGGCGAACAGGCTGTATCCGGCCTCGACCAGAACGCGTTCGCGCTGCTCGCGGCTGAGGAGCTCGAGCTTCTCGACGACTTTGACTCGCCAAGGCTCGGGAAGCGGTTTTCTCAAGACAATCCCTCCAATGCCATCCAACAACGGCAGATCAAATGAAATAGGCGAACAGGTTCGGACTTGCGGTCGGCGCGTATTCTAGGTGTAGCGAGCAGGCAAAAGCGAGACAGTTGCAACGTAGATCCAGCTGCGGGCCCGATGCTGGCGAGGGCTATCCCTGGCTGGGGGGAATCTGAGGCTGGGAGGATGGGATCAAAGAAAAAGGGGAGCTTCTCGCTCCCCTCTCCATAAACTCCAGTAGACCCTTTTTGGCGCGCGGCGGCGGACCGCGCAAAGCCCTCGAAATTAAAATCGCTCCCTCCGTCCCTCTTTTACGACAATGCCCTCGAAGTAACCTTCAAGGAGCCTTCCCCATCCCGACCGTTGAATAGAGAGTAAGCGGTGCCACCCCGCAGCGCTACGCATGAACATGCGCGAGTTTGGGGGATCCCATCCAGAGGGCTAAAATCGGCTGCACCTTGGAGAGCAGCCGCATGAGTATCCGCGATAGCTACGACGCCGCGGCCAGCGCGTACGCCGACCATCTCTTCACGGAGCTGGAGCAGAAGCCTCTCGACCGACATCTGCTGAACCGGTTTGCGGAGGCCACGCGCGGCCAAGGCTGGGTGGCCGACCTCGGCTGCGGGCCCGGGCACGTTGCGAAATACCTTCGCGAACAGGGGGTCTCCGTCATCGGCGTCGACCTCTCGGCCGAAATGATCAAGGTGGCCGGCAATCTCAGTCCCGGGATCGACTTTCGTGTCGGCGACATGCGCCGCCTCGACTTCGACAATGCCAGCCTTGCAGGCGTTGTGGCGTTCTATTCGATCGTGCATTTCGAAGCGGCCGAGCTCTGTACCGTCTTTCGCGAGATGCGCCGGGTGTTGCGTCAGGACGGTCTGGCGCTGATCTCGTTCCACATCGGCGATCAGGTGGTGCACGTGGATGATCTGTTTGGTGCGCCCGTCTCCCTGGATTTCCGGTTCCACGTTCCGGACGCGGTGATCGCGGCGCTGCGCCAGGCTCACTTCCACGTCGTCGAAGAAGTCGAACGCGAACCCTACGAGGGAGCGGAGCACCCCAGCCGCCGCTGCTACCTGCTTGCGAGAGCTGCCGCGATCAGATCAGCCCGGACTTGAGCGCCTTGCTGACCGCCTCGGACTTCGAGTGCACCTGCAGCTTCTCGTAGATCGAGCGGATGTAGTTGCGCACCGTGTTGATGCTCACCCGCATCTCGTCCGCCGCCGCCTGGTAGCTGAAGCCCTCGGACAGCAGCGACAGCAGCTTGAGCTCCAGGCGCGTGAGGTCGGTCTGCACCTTCGCGGGCGGACGGAAGTCGCGGAACAGCCGCACGACCTTGTGCGCGATCTCCGGCGACATCGGCGCGCCGTTGTCCCGCGCCTCGCGGATCGCGTGCAGGAGCCGGGAGGGCGGCGTCCTCTTCAGAAGGTAGCCGGCCGCCCCGTTGCACAGCGACTCGAAGATCCGCTCCTCGTCGTCGTGGAGCGTCAGCATCAGAATGGCCATGGCGGGGTGCCGCTCGTGGAAGTGGAGCACGGCCTGGGAGCCCGGCATGCCGGGCAGGCTGATGTCGAGGAGAAGGACGTCGGGCGCCGGCTCCCTCAGGGTGCGCAAAGCCTGCTCCGCGCTGCCGAAAGCTCCAACGCAGCGGAAACCCTCGGTTTCGTCGATGAGCTGACGAAGGGCTTCCTGCGCCGCCGCGTCGTCCTCGACGATGGCGATTCGAATCGTCTCGCTTGAGATCATGTCTTGCGGCCATTCCTACCATGCCGCCGCGGCGCGGCCAAGAGCATGATCATGCGTTTCGCCCCGTGAGCGGCACTTCCAGCCGGACCTCGGTGCCGTGGCCCGCGGCCGATTCGATCGTCAACCGCCCCTTGAGGTCAGCGGCCCGCGCGGTCATGCTGCCCAGGCCATGGCGGGTCTCCCCCTCGGCGGGCTCGTCGAAGCCTTTGCCGTCGTCCCGGATGATCGCGGTCAGGCGCCAGCCCTTCACGGCGAGGGACATGGTGACCGAGGCCGCGCTCGAGTGCCGGGCCACGTTGTGGAGCGCCTCCTTGAAGATCAGGTAGAGCTGGCGGCGCTCGACCGGCGAGAGCTTGATCTCCTCGGCATCCGCGGGCGCCTGCAGGCTCCAGACGATGCCGCGCGATTCCAGCAGGTCGCCGGCGAAACGGCGGATGCGCGTCGCCAGGCTGCGCAGGTCGTCGCGGCGGGGGTCGATCGCCCAGATGCTCTCGCCGAGCGCGTCCATCATCTCGCGCGCGGTCTCGCCGATGTCGGTGACCAGGCGCGTGCCGTCCGCGTCGCCCTGGGCCCGGCGCCGCGCCAGCTCGCTCAGGATGGAGATGCGCGACAGGCTCGAGCCCAGGTCGTCGTGGAGGTCGGTGGCGATGCGCGTGCGCATCCGCTCCAGGGCCAGCAGGTGGGAGACGCGGTAGCGGTAGAGCGCGGCGATGCCGCCCGCCAGCGCGAGCGCCACGAGACCCAGGAACCAGGCGCGCCGCCAGAGCGGCGGGCGGACGACGATCAGGACTTCGGCCGGCACCACGCTGGCGGCGCGGTCTTCCAGGGTGACGGCGCGCACCAGGAAGCGGTAGCGGCCCGCCGGCAGGTGGGCGTAGACCACGGACCGCGCTCCGCTCGCCGGGTTCCAGTCGCGGTCGAACCCTTCCATCTTGACCTGGTAGCGCAGGCTCTCCCCCGGCGCGAAGCTCAGGGCCAGGAACCCGATCTCCAGCCGGCTTCGCCCCGCCTCCATCTCGATGCCCTCGACGCGCGGCGCGCCGAGCTCGGAGACCCGCTGCGGCACGCCGTTGAGGCTGACTCCCGTGATCCAGGGCGACGGCACCAGGGAGACGGGCTCGCGCACCGGCACGAGTTGAGACAGGCCCCGCCGGGTCCCGAACCAGAGGCGCCCCTCGCGGTCCCGCCCCGCCGTGTCCACCAGGTTGCTCGCCAGCCCGTCCAGGGTCGTGAAATGCTCGATGCGCCCGGTCTCGGGGTCCAGCCGGTCGATCCCGCGGTGCCCGCCGACGAAGATCCGGCCCCAGCGGTCTTCGGTCAGGCAGCGGACTTCGTTGGAGGAGATCCCTTCGAGCGTGGTCAGCCGGACGAAGCGGGGAGACCGCGCCGAGGGGATATCCAGCCGGCCCACGCCCCCGCCTTCGGTGGCGATCCAGAGCCGGCCGCGGGCATCGACGTGGAGGTCGGTGACTGGAGCGTCCGGCAGGCCGTGCTCCGGGCCGAACCGCTCCAGGCGGCCGGAACCCTTGGGGTTCAACCGCAGCACTCCGCCGCGCGAGATGCCGACCCAGATCTGCCCGGCCCGGTCTTCCGCCAGGGCCCAGGGCACGTTCTCGGCGGCCAGGCCTTCTTCGGCGCCGAACGAGCGCAGCTCCCCGGTAGCCCCCACCAGCCGGGTGAGCGGCCGCGCTCCGTTGGTGGCTATCCAGAGGTCCCCCCGGCTGTCCTCGAAGATGCGCTCGATGCTGTTGCCGCCGAGCCCGTCGCGGGCCGCGATCACGGCCGGCAGGGTCGAGCCGAGGTCTTCGAAACGCGTGCCGGCGGGATAGCGCAGGAGGCCCTGCCCCGTCGCGATCCACCATCTGCCCGACCGGTCGAGCACGGCGCTCTGGTGCATGCTCCACCCCAGGTAGCCGATCTCCGGCGGCAGCCGGGGACGGACTGCCGTCAGGCGCGCGCCGTCGAAGCGGTGCAGCCAGAGCTCGCGCTGGTAGGTGTCGCCGGAGTGCACGTAGAGCGCGCCGTCGCCGCCCTGGAAGACCGAGAGCACCTTCGGGTTCGCCAGCCCTTCGTGGACCGAGTAGCCGATGAAGCCATGGCGCGCCACCTGCATGACGCCGCGCCCCTCGGTGCCCAGCCAGAGGTTGCCGTCCCGGTCTTCGGCCACGGCGGTGAGAGAGGAATCGACGAGACCGTTGTCCTCCGTCCACTCGCGGAGGCGCCGCCCGTCCCAGAGGAACATGCCGCGGTTCGAGACCAGCCGCATCTGGTCGCCCGAGCCGATGGCCCTCCGCCAGCCGGTGTCGTCTTCCGGATTGCCGAGCTCGCAGACCTCGCCGGCCCGCAGGGACAGGGCTGCGGGCCGGTCGACCGTGATCCGGCAGCCGCGCGCGGCGGCGGCCTCGGCCAGCGAGGGCCGCGCGCCGCCCGTCTGCAGTTCTCCGGGCCCGGGCTTGAAGACGAAGACGCGCAGGAGATGGACGACCCAGAGCCGGCCCTTGCGGTCCACCTCCAGGTCGAGCACCCGGTCGTCGCCGTGATGAGGCAGGACCGGCTGGAAGGAGATCCGCCCGTCGGGCAGGTGGCGCAACAATCCCTGCTGGGTACCGATCCACAGGCTGCCGTCGGGGGTCTCGGCGAAGGAGTCGACGGTCTGCGGGCGGCCCGGCAGGGCCTCCAGGCCGATCTCCCGCACCCGGCGGGCTTCTCCGGGCTCGCCCGGCTCGAGGACGAAGAGCCGCCCGGCGCCTCCGGCCCAGAGCCGGCCGGCGCGGTCTTCATAGAGGGAGAAGACCGGCTCCGGCATCGTGGACCCGAGCGCGACCCTTTCGAAGGCGGGGCGGCCCGCTGACCGGTCGGGGAGGAACCGGGCGAGACCGCCATGTGTGGCGATCCACCAGGTGCCGTCGCGCCCTTCCAGCAGGGCATGCACCCGGGCGTGCGGCAGCCCATCCGCGCTGCCGTAGGTGGTGAATCGCCCGCCGTCGAAACGGCTCACGCCGTCGGTCGTGGCGATCCAGAGGTAGCCCCGGTCATCCTGGACGATGTCCGTGATCGAGTCGCCGGCGAGGCCGTCCTCGATGCCATAGGCGCGGATCGGCAGCTGCTCGGCGGAGGAAATGCCG
>DATLNC010000208.1:0-20805 GCA_035536935.1 Thermoanaerobaculia bacterium | reverse complement strand
CCCAGCCCCCGGATGGGGGCTGTACTTTTCTAGCCTGGGGTTTCAACCCCAGGCCGTTCGGGCACCCCTGATAGAATCCCGCGTCGTATGAGTGTCACCGCCGACTTCGCCCGCCGTTTCCGGTTCCTGACCCTTCTGCGGGCGAGCCTCGTTCTGGGCGCGCTCTGGGACATCGCCTTTGCCCTTCTCCTGGCCTTTGCCCCCGAATCGGCGGCCCGGGCTTTCGAGCTGCCCCTGCCGCCTCTGCCCGAGGGGGCGTTCTATCTCTGGATCTTCGCCGTCGTCCTGCTGATGCTCGCCGCCCTCTACCTGCAGGCCGCCCGGGACACCCGCCGCTACAGCGGCATCGTCGGGGTGGCGATCGGCGGCAGGATCCTCGGCGGCCTCGTCCTTCTTCTTGCGGCGCTGCGCCCTCAGGGCGTGCCGGGGCTCGTCCCCATGGCCGCGGCCGACCTGGGCTTCGGGATCGCCCATGCAGCATTCTGGCTGCCCATCCGCTCGTGAAAACCCGGGAATTCGTGCAGGAGACCGGCGAGCTCGCCCTTCTCACCTTGAGGGCGTTCGTTGCGATGTTGCGTCCGCCCTACGAGATCGGCCTCTGGGTCCGGCAGATGGAGCAGATCGGCGTCCGCTCGCTCGGGGTCGCGGGCATCACGACCATCTTCACCGGCATGGTCATGGCCCTGCAGACCTCGCTCAGCCTGCCGAGCCTGGGGGTCAAGTACTACATCGGCGCCGTGGTCTCGAAGTCGCTGGTGCGGGAGCTGGGGCCGGTGCTGGTCGCGCTCATCGTCGGCGGCCGGGTCGGCGCAGGCATGACCGCCGAGATCGGCACCATGAAGGTGACCGAGCAGATCGACGCGCTGCGCTCCATGGCCGCGGACCCGGTCAAGAAGCTGGTCGTGCCCAAGCTGGTCGCGACGCTCGTCATGCTGCCGGCGCTGACCATCATCGGCGACGGCCTCGGCATCCTGGGCGGCCTGGTCATCGCCGTCACGACCCTGGACCTGCCGGCGGGCCTCTACCTCAACGACGTCTTCGAGTCGCTCAACTTCGGCGACGTGGCGAGCGGCGTGGCTAAGTCCTTTTTCTTTGCGTACTTTATCGCCATCGTCGGGTGTTACAATGGCCTCAACACCAAGGGCGGCGCGGACGGCGTAGGCCGGGCGACGACCAACACGGTGGTGCTCGCCGCGATCCTGGTCCTGATCTCCGATTTCTTCCTCACGAAGCTTTTCTACGTGCTGACTTGAAGGAACCTGATTGTGTCTGAAGCTCTCTATCAGATCCGCGGCCTGGTCAAGAAGTATGGCAGCCGCACCATCCTCGGCGGCCTGGACCTCGACGTCCACCGCGGCGAGTGCCTGGTCATCCTGGGCAAGTCGGGCAGCGGCAAGAGCGTTACCCTGCGGCAGCTCAATGGCCTGGAGAAGCCGGACGCGGGCACCGTGACCTTCGACGGCGTCGAGATCTCGTCCCTGGACGAGCGCGAGCTCTTCCCGCTGCGCCGCCGGATCGCCATGCTCTTCCAGAGCGGCGCCCTGTTCGACTCCATGAACGTAATGGACAACGTGGCCTTCCCCCTGCGCGAGCACACGGAGCTCTCGGAGTCCGAAATAACCGACACCGTCCGCCAGAAGCTCGCCAAGGTGAACCTCAAGGACGTGGAGCGCAAGTTTCCCTCGGACCTCTCCGGCGGCATGCGCAAGCGGGTCGCGCTGGCCCGCTCCCTCGCCCTGGACCCCGAGGTGGTGCTGTTCGACGAGCCGACCACGGGGCTCGATCCCACGACCTCGGCCACGATCGGCAAGCTGATCAACTCGATTCAGAAGGAGTTGGGCGTGACTGCAGTCGTCGTCACCCATGACATCCCCCTGGCCCGGCGTGTCGGCGACCGGCTCGCCTACCTGGCGGACACGAAGCTCGCCTTCGTCGGGACCTGGGCCGAGTCCGAAGGCGCAGAACACCCGGAGCTGCGCCGGTTCCTGGCCGGCCAGGAGGAGGAGGAAGAGGATGCCGCGTAGCGGAGGAAGCATGTTCCGCGTCGGTCTGGTGATCCTGGTGGCCTTCGCCGTGCTGGCCATCGGCATCTTCCTGATCGGCGACAAAAACAACCTGTTCAGCCGCAAGAACCGGTATTTCATCGAGTTCAACTCGGTGAGCGGCCTCAAACCCGGCAACCCGGTGCAGCTCAACGGCGTGGACGTAGGCACGGTGGACAAGGTCGTCCTCCCCCAGAATCCGGCCGAGGAGCACATCCAGGTCTGGATCAGCGTGGACTCGCAGTACGGCGGGCGCATCCGCGGCCCGGTCGATCCCAACATCGCGAGCTCCTCCGGCGCAGGCGCGCCCGGCTCGTCCCAGGCGCGCATCAAGACCCTGGGCCTCCTGGGCGACAAGTTCATCGAGCTCTCGACGGGCGCTCCCGAGCTGCCGATCATTCCCAGCGAGGGGGAGATCCCGGCCGCCCAGCCGACCAACGTGGATGCCCTGCTCGCCTCGGGCGAGGACGTGATGAGCAACGTGGTCGAGATCTCGGCCTCGCTCTCCACCATCCTCGGCCGCATGGAGCGCGGCGAGGGGCTGCTCGGCGAGCTGACCACCGATTCCGAGTCGGGGCGGCGCCTGAGCTCCTCGATCGTCGGCACCACCGAGTCGCTGCAGCGGATCGCCAACACCATCGAGTCCGGGCAGGGCCCGCTCGGCCGCCTGCTCAACGACAAGGCCATGGCCAACCAGCTCGCCAGCTCGCTCAACCGCTTCGAGAGCCTGCTCACCCAGGCCCAGAGCGGCCCCGGCCTCGCCCCGGCCCTCTTGAACGACCCGACGATGAAGGCCAGCTTCCAGGACACCCTGGCCCAGCTCAACCAGGTGGCGCAGGATCTGCAGGGGCTGACCTCGGATCTGGAGACGAGCGAAGGTCTGCTCCCCCGACTGGTCTACGACGAGGAGTACGGCCGGCAGGTGACCGGCAAGGTTCAGGCGATCGTCGACCGCCTGAGCGAAGCGTCGTCCAAGCTCACCCAGGGCAAGGGGACGGTGCCCATGCTGCTCAACGACCCGCAGATCTATGACGCCGTCAACGACGTCATCATTGGAGTCAATGAGTCGCGGATCCTGCGCTGGCTGATCCGCAATCGTCAGAAGAAGGGGATCGAGAGGAGATACAAGGACGAGGTGAAGGCGATCGAGTCGGAAGGAGGGACGCCCCCGCCGCTCGACAAGGGTCCGGATGTGATCGAGGAGGAGACGCCCCCTGAGGCCGCTCCGCTGATGGAAGCGACTCCAGATCCCACTCCCGAGCCCACGCCGCCGCCGCCCGTGCCCTGAATTATGAGCAAGCACATCCTGGTCACCGGCGGCGCCGGTTTCATCGGCTCGCACCTGACGCGGCGCCTGCTCTCCCGGGGTGACCGGGTGACGGTGCTGGACGACTTCAACGACTTCTACGACCCGGCCCGCAAGCGCCGCAACGTCGCCCCTCTCCTGGAACGGCCTGACTACCGGCTGGTCGAGGGGGATATCCGCGACGAGGCGCTCGTCGACCGGCTGTTCGCCGAGGGAAAGTTCGACGGCGTGGTCCACCTGGCGGCCCGCGCCGGGGTGCGGCCCAGCCTGCAGGAGCCGGTCCTCTATGAGGACGTGAACTGCATCGGCACCCTCCGCCTGCTGGAAGCGGCCCGCCGCCACGGCCCCGATATCTTCATCTTCGGCTCGTCGTCGTCGGTCTACGGCATCAACGAGAAGGTGCCGTTCTCCGAGGCCGACGAGGTCAACCAGCCGATCAGCCCCTACGCCACGACCAAGCGCTCGGGGGAGCTGCTCTGCTACAACTACCATCACCTGTACGGCTTCCGCACCGCCTGCCTGCGCTTCTTCACGGTCTTCGGGCCGGGGCAGCGGCCGGAGATGGCGATTCACAAGTTTACCGACCTGCTGGCGCGCGGCAAGACCGTCCCGATGTACGGCGACGGCGGCAGCCGGCGCGACTACACCTATGTGGACGACATCATCGACGGCGTGGTGGCCTCGCTCGACCTGGCGCCCGGCTTCGAGATCCTGAACCTCGGCGGGGCGGACACCACGTCGCTCAAGGACCTGATCCATTGGATTGCTGAAGAGCTTGCCGTAGAACCGCGCATCGACTATCTTCCCGCTCAACCCGGGGATGTGCCGATCACGTATGCCGATGTTTCGAAGGCGGCCCGGCTCCTGGGGTATTCCCCCAAGGTCCCGATCCGGGAAGGCCTGCGCCGCTTCGTGGCCTGGTATGTAGGGCAGCAGCAGTCTGGAGGGCAATCATCATGAACATCTGCGTCGTCGGAACCGGCTATGTCGGACTGGTCACGGGAGCCTGCCTCGCCGACTTCGGCATGCAGGTCATCGGCGTCGACAAGGACTGCGGCAAGATCGACCGTCTGTCCAAGGGTGAGATCCCGATCTTCGAGCCGGGGCTCGGCACCCTGGTCAAGAAGAACATGGAAGAGGGGCGGCTCGTCTTCTCCACCGACCTCGGGCCGGCCATCGAGGAGGCGCAGGCGGTGTTCATCGCCGTGGGCACGCCGCCCAGGGAGGACGGCTCCGCGGACCTCACCTTCATCCGCGAGGTGGCCGAGTCGATCGGCGCCCACCTCAACGGCTACAAGGTGATCGTCACCAAGAGCACGGTGCCCATCGGCACCGGCCAGATGATCGAGCAGATCGTGCGCGAGAAGGCCGGCGGCAAGCACCGCTTCGCCGTGGTGAGCAACCCCGAGTTCCTGCGCGAGGGCTCGGCCATCGACGACTTCATGCACCCGGACCGGGTGGTCATCGGCACACGCGATCCAAAAGCCGCCGAGCTGATGCGGGACATCTACTCGCCGCTCGCCGCCGCCGACGTGCCGATCATCGTCACCGACGTGGAGAGCGCCGAGCTGATCAAGTACGCCTCCAACGGCTTCCTGGCGACCAAGATCTCGTTCATCAACGAGGTGGCGCGGATCTGCGAAGCCTGGGGCGCCAACGTCGAAGTCGTGTCCAAGGGCATGGGCATGGACAGCCGCATCGGTCCCAAGTTCCTCAACGCCGGCCCCGGCTTCGGCGGCTCCTGCTTCCCCAAGGACACCCGCGCCGCCGCCCAGATCGCCCGCGACTCCAACCTCCGCTTCAAGATCATCGAGGCCGTGGTCGAGGTCAACGACGAGGTGCAGGCGCGCATGCTCGACAAGATCGGGGCGGCCCTGGAGGGCGGGATCTCCGGCAAGACGGTCGCGGTCCTCGGCCTCTCGTTCAAGCCGAACACGGACGACGTGCGCGAGTCGCCGGCCCTGGTGATCGTGCGCGGGCTCCTGGCGGGAGGCGCTGGGGTCCGGGCCTATGACCCCGAGGCCATGGACGCCTTCGCGTACATCCTCAAGGACGATTCCATCGAGTATTGCAAGGACGCCTACGACGCCGCCGACGGCGCCGACGTCCTGGTCATCGTCACCGAGTGGAACCAGTTCCGCAAGCTGGAGGTGGACCGGCTGCAGCAGCTCCTCAAGCAGCCGCTGATCGTGGACCTGCGCAACCTCTACGAGCCGGAAAAGATGGCCGCCGCCGGGTTCCGTTACGTATCCATCGGCCGTCCCGAGGGGAAACCGCAATCCCGGGTAGAAACGGCCCAGCTCCGCGCAGTAGCGGGAGGCTCGAGATCGTGAAGAAGAGGACCGTCGTTACCGGGGGGGCGGGGTTTCTGGGGTCGCACCTCTGCGAGCGCCTGCTCGCCGAGGGTCACAGCGTCGTCTGCGTGGACAACCTGGTCACCGGACGGACCGCCAACATCCAGCATCTGGCGGACCGGGACGACTTCGAGTTCCTCAAACACGACGTCTCGAACCCGTTCTTCGTCGAGGGGCAGGTCGACAACGTCCTGCACTTCGCGTCGCCGGCGAGCCCGGTGGACTACCTGGAGCTGCCGATCCAGACGCTCAAGGTCGGCTCGCTCGGCACGCACAACTCGCTCGGGCTCGCCAAGGCCAAGGGCGCGCGCTTCCTGCTCGCCTCGACCTCGGAGGTCTACGGCGATCCCAAGGAGCACCCGCAGACCGAGAGCTACTGGGGCAACGTGAACCCGGTGGGCCCGCGCGGAGTTTACGACGAGGCCAAGCGCTTCGCCGAGGCCATGGCCATGGCCTACCACCGCACCCACGGCCTCGAGGTGCGCATCGTGCGGATCTTCAACACCTACGGCCCGCGCATGCGCTTGCGCGACGGCCGCGTGGTGCCCGCCTTCCTGCAGCAGGCGCTCACCGGCGAGCCCATGACCGTGTTCGGCGAGGGCAAACAGACGCGCTCCTTCTGCTACGTGGACGACCTCGTCGAGGGCATCTGGCGCCTGCTCAACAGCGACCTGGCGTCGCCGTGCAACATCGGCAACCCGCACGAGATGACCATCCTGGAGTTCGCCGAGACCATCCGCGACGCCGTGGGGAGCGACAGCGAGATCGAGTTCAAGCCGCTGCCGGTCGACGATCCGCAGACCCGCCGGCCGGACATCACGCTCGCCCGCACCCGCCTGGGCTGGGAGCCGAAGGTCACGCTCGCCCAGGGTCTCGAGAGCACCGTCGAATACTTCCGCCGCGCGCTGACCAGCGAGGGACGGCTCCCGGCTTCCAAGATGGAGCAGGCGGTCTGATGAACTGCGTGCGCTGCGGCCGTCCCGAGGCTCCGCCCCTGACCCGCCGCCCCATGCCCGGCGCGCTCGGCGCCGAGATCCAGGAAAAGATCTGCGCCGATTGCTGGGCGGAGTGGCAGAAGGTCGAGGTCATGGTGATCAACGAGCTCCGCCTGAACTTCATGGACCCTGAATCGCAGAAGGTCCTGAGCCAGCACATGCGGGAGTTCCTCTTCTCCGGCGAGGGCACCGGTGGCATCCAAATCGGTGGCCCGGGTCCCTCTTCCCAGAGCTAAGTGCCCATCAATCCCCTGCTCCTCCCCGGCTACGCGGCCTACCTGAAGGAGGATTACGTCCAGGCGCTGATCGCCTGGGAAGATCCCTGGAAGGCCCTGACCGGGGATGACCGCGAGCTCTGCCTGGCGCTGATCCGCCTGGCCGGCGCCCTCCATCACGGCCGCGAGGGCCGGCTGGATTCGGCAAATCATCTCTACGATTCCGGACGCGACGTGCTCGCCGGTCTGCCGCCGGCGGTGCTCGGCGTCGATGTGACGAAGCTGCGCCAGGAGCTGCCGCCCTCGATCGGCGAGGCTCTGAAAGTTCCGCCGCGGCTCCGCGCCGCGCCGAGGATTCCCCGGCGGCTCCTCATCCGTTTTCTGGCGCTGGTGGTGATCGTGGGCACCGGTTTCGCGCTGCTCCGCTGGTCGCCCCTGGCCGGGTATCTGGACAAGGAGGCGATCCTGGCCCTGTTCGAGCGCCTGCGCGGCACCTGGTGGGCGCCGGTGCTCCTGATCCTCTCGTTCGCGATCCTCTGTCCGCTCGGCGTGCCCGCCACGCCGATGCTGGTCGCGGGCGGCATGGTCTGGGGGGTGCTCTGGGGGTCGGTCTACAACGTGTTGGGGACTTCGCTGGGCGCGGCCTCCACGTACTGGCTGGGCCGGGTGCTCGGGAGGGATTTCGTCCTCCACCTGTTCGGGCGCAAGCTGCGGCGGGTGGAGCGGATGGTGGCGCGGCGCGGTGGTTTCCTGAGCCTCGCGGGTATCCGCTTCCTGCCCCTCCCCTTCGCGCTGGTCAACTACTGCGCCGCCTTCGTGGGCATCCGCCCCGGCCTCTTCCTCTCCGCCACCTTCGCGGGCCTGGCCGTGACCGTTCCTTTCTTCACCTACTTCGCCCACGCCCTGTCGCGGGCGGCGACGGGCGAGCGCTCGGGCGTGTACGTCCAGCTCGGCGTGGCCATGACGCTCTTTTTCCTGGTCACCTTCCTCCCCCGTCTCTGGCAGGCCCGCAAGAGAAGAGAAAAGTACCGGGCGCTGCTGGCGCGGCGGCAGGGACGGAGGGGGTAGCTCGGGTCTTTAGAGAAGTTGATGGGTCTTGCCTGGTCACCTCCCTTTTTCCAATTTGCCTCGGACTTGGCGGTAGAGTTCGACAATACCCTCTGTGCTCGCGGGCAGTTCGTCCCAAGGTCGGCTTAAGGCATCGTCCATGAGAGCCAGCGGGGAGAATGGCGAAGCCAGGGATTGTTGCCATTCCTCGATAGCGGCTGGGAAGAAAGGGGTTCCTACGAGCGCCTTTGCAACAACTTCGGGGTGACGCAAGATCTCGCGCTGCGCGATCAAAGCCGGCCGACTGAAGAAACCGAGGTTATCCTTGGCGATGGCTGCAAGGGCGAGACTCTGCACAGTCGAAAAGGCCAACCTCGGCAGCCAATCATTGGAAAGTCTTTTTTCAGGCAACGGCTCCTGAGCCAAATCCTGCTCCAATGCCCGAGCCAGCCCCGAATCCCGAGTTCGCAGCAGGCTGTGAACTCGGGATCGAGCCAGAGCCATATCTAGTTCCGAAGTTAGATCCCGAGTCAGAACCCCATCCAGATCCCGAGCCAACTCCAAATTCCGTCGAGTCCGCCGCGCATCCTCTAGCTCTATATCCCAAATCTGATATGAAACCAGTTTCCTCGCTCTCGCCACATCTAGCGCAAGAGACTGTTCCGCGGGTAGCAACATGAGGCTGACACGCCAACACTGCTCTATACGAAGCACGTCATGCAAGATATTAATCCGCCACTGCAGGAGAAGTGACCTCTTAGCCGATTTGCTAGCCTGCAATGCCTGAACGCCCATGGATTCCTCAACCAGCCACCACGGGAGCGGCGTACGCTCAGCGAGAAACCAAAACAACTCGACCGCTTCCGGAATCCATGACTCAAGGCTTCGTTGAAGCAGGGTTGGGCGGATCTGCCCAGTTCCCACAACCTCGAAGAGGTCGGCCGATCGCGCCACGGTCAGAAGCAGTTCCTCGGCACCCTGAGGTGCAAAACCTGCAAGCCGGGGAACGACGACCAGCCGGGCGGCCGCAAGATCCTCGTTCTCACCTGTAAAAGCGTTGCACCCACGCCGCCAAGCCAATTGAGGTGAGGCTCTGTCATCAACTGTATAACCTAGAAGAGGAGACTGTCCTCTTAGGAGGAGTTCGAGCCCGCTTTGGTCCGTCTTCGACTCTCGAGCGATAACCTTCTCTTGTACGAGTTTGTCTAGGGCGGTAAGCGGCGCGACTCCTCTGGTTAAGGCGTGACAGGCCGCAAACCACGCTTCCTGCAGAGCACCGTGATTCGGAGGGAACTGAAGGACGGCATGCACGTCTAGGTAATGCTGGCGGGCCGCCCAGAAGGCCAGCCATACGTGCAGCCATGCTCTACGTTCCTCTACCGTAAAGCGGATTTCTTCGCCACTCAGGAGGTGAGACAAGAATTCAAGCTGCTCCGAACGCCTCAAATCTAGGAGAGCGAGTATCGGCTGATGCCCCTTTCCACCGCTTCGACCGGAATCGATAGCCAGCGCGAGCACACCCACCTCCAGCCAGCCTGCTTCTCGTAGTCGAGGGAAAAGAGTGCGCTCAAGCGCCGCAGCCTTATCAGCAGCGCCCATTGCCCGGTTCAGGATGAAAAGCGCAGTCAGGTACTCCTGAAAGCTTAAGTGACCGAACTGGTACTTGCTCTCGCGGGTTTCCACCAGCAGCCCTGTCCGAGCAATAAAGTAGTTGGTAAGCTGTGGCACGTGCTCCGGCCGGATTGTCCTCAAACGATCAGCACCGTCTTGGACTGCAAGACGAACCGCACTCTCCAGTTCCTCTCGGCTCCAAAGGATCCGCCGGTCCTCTGACTGGAGCAGCCGGGCCAGAGGGGTACCCTCTTCTTTTGCCGTAGCACCCACGTGAGCCTGAAAGGCCACGGCGGCGAGCACTTCAATCTTCTCTTGCCGGTCCCATACGGGCAGTTGCTGCTCACGCTCGGCCCGATCTAGGAGGCCCCGTTGCCTGTCAAGCATCTCAATGTAGGCGTCCACCAGGAGTTCGTACAGAGCTGCACGAGTGTATGGGAGATCGCCGCGCGTGCCATGGACGAACGCCAAGCTCGCGAGATAGGCCGGCCTGCGAGCCAAAGGCAGAAGGCGCTGCGCTTGCCGGGAACTCGTCAGGCGTTCGATGAGCGCGTCGACTGTTTCCTGACGCTGCCCTGTACGGAGGGTCCGTAGCTCGAACCAACGGGTTAAGTAGCTGCGTATCTGTTCCTTGGAAAAAGGCGCCACGTGCACGGTCTGAGTCGACGGGCGGTAAGTTGAGCTCAGCCCATCCAATCCAGAGGGCCTGGTCGTAACGACAACAAAGTTAGTTAGCCTACTAGCAGCGAATTTCGAGGGTGCGGCCCCTTGTACCCAGGGATGGTTCTTCAACCAACTCATAACCCGATTGCGCTGCTCGACCGTCCCAACCTCGTCCAGGCCATCCAAAAGCAAAATGCCCCTGCCCCAGTCGAGAAAGGCTCTAACATCTAGCGGTTCAAGCTCGGGCGTCTCTCGCCGGGCCTCATCTAGCCACCAGTTGACCAGATCGTGTAGGGAGTTCAGACGAGCAAGAGGAGCTTCTCGTAGTCGGATTGGGAAAGGCACGTAACCTTCAAACCGCTGGTTGAACTCATCTCCCACGTCCCCAGCCAGACTATCCACGACAGCGGAGACTAGCGTGGTCTTGCCGCTGCCGGCCTCGCCGGAAACAAGCAGTACCGCCTCCCAGGGTATGGGCAGCCATTTGGCCAATTCCATTCCACCCTGATGCAGCTTCTCCTCAGGGGCATAGTCGGAGATCCGCTCCGACGTAAGAATTAGAGGGACGAAGATCTTGCGCAGCAGGATGGGCTCGTCATCAGGCGCCAAGCCGGCCAAGGTGATCTTGGAAAAGTAGCGGGCAAGCCAGCTCCGGTACAGACCTCGAGCAACGAGCATCCGACCAGTAGGAGATGAGCGATTAGCCACGCTTCAATCCTCCGGCAATGAGCCCTGGTCGCAACGGAGGACATTGGTGACCCGAGTCACGACACCCTCTACAGGAGCATCGCCAAACTCATGGCGCCAGAGTTCTAGAAAGGCCCCGTCCCCCTTGTGCCGGTCGAGGCGCACAATGAGTTCCGCAACCACTTCATCCTCGTCTTTCCGGGTCGGCTCGAAGCCCATGGGAAAAGCTGCTTTGAAGGCATACCGGAAGGTGCGACGAAAGAAGAGATAGATGGGAGATGCGTTCGGGGCAGACCTTGCGGCACCCTCGGTCAAGACCGCGTGCAGTTCGCCAGCAAGGCTTGGGTCATAGGCCAAGAGACGATGCACTTCAGGATGGTAGCCGCGCAAGAAGTTGAGCAGGAGAAACAGCGAGAAATCGATATCAGGACTGTTGCAGGCGTTCCGGATCGACCACCCCACCCCAAGCGTGTTAACAAAGTTCTTGAGCTTCCGCGGATTGGGCTCCACTAGCCGGACGATGCGCTCGGCGGCCTCACCCCGATCGAGCCCCATAGCCTCTTGACTGAGCCCGACCTCTTCCAGAAGCCGGCTCACGAAACGCCGGTAGTTCCCCGGCACGGGGACATGGATGGTCGTCTGGAAGAGCTTCTCCAGGTACTCCTGAGCTTCTTCGGTGTTCTTATGTGGGAGGACGTTGACGATCGCCCGCCGGGCAGCGGCCCCGTCCATCCCAAACACGAAGACGCAGTAGCGGGTCTGGAGGTATAGCTTGATGGCTTCGAGGAGGCGAACGGCCTGCTGCTCGGAGCAGCGGTCCAGGTCATCGATGAAGACCACCAGCCGGCGGAGGGCTAGCGGCTGCCCGGCTCGATCCAGCGGCGTCTTTTCGCGCTTCTCCTTGGCAGGAGAGAGGAGACGCTGGACCGCCTGCTCGAAGAGGATGTTGAGCCGTTGCGCGTCGTGGAGATTTTCAAAGTCCCGCCCCTGAGTCTCGCGGGTGATCCGCAGGAAATGGGCGCCGCCTTGGCCGAGGCTCGCCTTGGGAAGACCCTGTAGTGCAGCGAAAGTATCCACTAAGTCGCCGAGGATCGTAAGCCCGGCCTCCACGCTGACCTGGGCCAGCTTATTGGCGAAGCGACCGAACTGGACAAGATAGGTGAACTGCGTCCGCAACTCCTGAAGGAGCGCTACCAGGGGCATGTCGCTTTCCTGGTGCTGCCAGGGGTTGAACCAGATCGGGACGATCCGGGCCTCTGGCAGCCTGCTCACCTCGGCGGGATTGCCGCACTGGCCTAAGAAAGCTCCTCCGATGAAACCCTCTGACTCCCCAGCAATCGTGTCCCAGCGCCCGGACAGCCAATCCGGGAGCTCATCAATGGGTTCCTTCGATGTCTTGACCGTAGTTCCCAGGGGCGCGCCTCCGAGCCTGGCCATGGCATAGCGCATGAGACTGGATTTTCCGGAGCCCCACTTCCCCTGGATGCAGATAGCATAGGGAGGCTGACAGCTCAGGATGGTGCGCGCCAGTTCCTCGCCCGCACCCTTCATTCCGAGCTGTTCCAGGTCCAGCGTCCAGTGGTCGTTGCCGCCCATGTGTAGATCTCGCTCCGAGTCGCTCACATGCTATCTAAACTGACCAAGGAACGGAAATGCAGGCCGGACTTTTGGGAGATATCGAACCATGCGGCAGTCGTTCACCCTGGAGTACTGGATCGATGAGGGCTGGTACGTTGGCCGGCTGAAGGAGGTCCCAAGCATCTTCAGCCAGGGCAGGTCCCTGCCAGAGCTGGAGGAGTACATCCGGGACGCCTATCGGCTGATGATGGACTCCGACGAGAGCCGGGAGGGTGCCTGACGGTTCATCGCGGTCGTTCGCGGAGCCGCTTCATCTCCTCTTCGAGTGTGCGGAGTCTGTCCTCGGCAAGACTGGCCCGCTCTTCGGCGGCCTGACGGGCCTCGGCCTCCTGCCGGGCCCGTACCTCCGCCGACAAGCGAGCCTCGTCCGCTTCGGCAGCATTCAGCAGAACCTCGCCGGTCTCCTTGTCCACCAACCGAAGCTCTCTCCCTTCGGGCTTCAGGATCAGGCCGGTCGTCCTGCTCTCCAGCGCCCCGTCCACTCGCTGCACGAGTTGCTGGTATCGCCCTTCCTCCAGCCGGAAGCCTTGCAGCCGGGGCCGCGCATATTCCCCGAACGGGTCGAAGAGGAAGTACTCCTCCACTCCCAGGCGCTCATAGAGTCTTTTCTTCTGAACGTCCTCGTCCCGGGTGCTTTCCGACGTCAGCTCGATCACCAGCGAGGGCACCCGGCCGCCCTCTTCCCACAGCTTGTAGGTCCGGCGGCGGTTGTCCGTCCGCTTGCCGACACCACGGACCAGAAAGACATCCGGCGCCACGCAGGCCTTGGGGTCTCCTTCCCGGTAGTAGAGGAACAGGTTTCCCCAGACGTAGACATCCGGCACGTCGGCGTAGCGCCGCACCAGTGCGAACCGCAGGTCCTCCAGGACCAGGGCATGGATCTCGGTCTCCCCCATGGGCCGTCCGTCTGACTCGGGATAATGGATTTCGTTCTGGAGAGGGATGGACATCGGCAACCTCCCGGCTCCGTTTGGACCGTGATTCCATCACAAGGTCCGTCAGGGCGCAACGCAAGTGAAGACAAGTCTAGCATGCAGCGCGGGCTTGAATCGCTGGCGGGCTTTCCCGTAAAGTTGTCCCACCCTATGAGCGAAGATCTTCGGCAGCTGCGCGCCGTCATGCGGCAGGCAATCAGTGCGTGCCGCATGTCCTCGAGGAACATCGAGACGGCCATGGGGCTCGGCCATGGCGCTCTCGAGCGCATCCTCGACGGCCGCAACGACATCCGGGTGCGCCACATCCTGGGGCTCGCCAGACTGTTGAAGGTCCCCCCGCAGGATTTCCTCGAGCTCGGCGTACTCCAGCCGGAGGCCGGGACGAAATACCGCCTCAAGGACTGGATCATGCCCCGGGAGATGGCTCCGCCCGATGCAGCGAAGACGACGGCCGATCCCGGCGAGGACGTCGCCAAGCTGGTGCGCGAGGCGGTGCAGCAGACTCTAGGCGCGGAGCTCAAGGAGGCCGTCCGCGAAGCGGTGCGCAAGGAGCTGGACGGGAAGGGCTCTAAAGCCAAGCCGTAGTTGTGTCCGGAATTGCCGCTCGGCTGTCCGATACCCTCGCAGAATTGTCCGATACCGTCTCTGAGCTGTCCGGTACCCTCGCGGGATTGTCCGGAACCCTCCGCCTTTTGTCCGATACCCAAAACATTTTGTCCGAAACCTTCTTTATTTTGTCCGGGCTTGCCTTTAAATTGTCCGATACCCTCGCGGGATGGTCCGGAAACTTCTCTATTCTGTCCGGAAACTTCGGATAAATGTCCGGAAACTTCGCTGTTGTGTCCTGAAACTTCAGAATTTGGTCCGGAAACTTCTTCATTTTGTCCGGCGCTGCGGCGCAACTGTCCGGAAACTTCGGGCGTTGGTCCGGAAACTTTGAGGATTTGTCCGAGGAATCGCCGCTGTAGTCCGAAAACTTACCGCGGCGCGACCACCCACATGCGGCCGTCGATCTCGGCGCCCATGCCGTGGGTCTTGAGGATGAGATAGAGCGCCTGGTCCCAGGGTACGTCCTTGAGCTCGACGGTCACGGAGCCCTGCACCCTCGGGTCGAGGACCAGGTTGAAGCCCGCGAGCTTGGCGAACGTCCGCACGACGTCCTGCAGCGGCGCCTTGTGCAGGCTGACGCTGATCGGGAAGCCGGTCCAACGGCCCTGGCCAGCAGGTCCCTGGCCGCGCTCGACGACGCCGTAGCCGTCCAGGGTGACTGAGCTCGGGGGAGCTGCCTGCGCCGGCAGGGCGAGACACAGGGCGAGGAGAGCGGGCAGAAGAAGAGGCTTCATGGCTCCGATTGTACTCTCCGCTCGCCGCTGACGAGCGGAAACCGCGAATCGTCCACCCGGCGGAACCGGCCGCGGATCTGCCTCCCGTTCACCGTCCCCTCCAGGGCGAGCACGTCCGGCTCGACTCGCTTGAAGGAGATGGCCGCCTTCATCTCCGGGTCGCAGCAGAGCGTGTACATGTGCGGCCCGGGATCGAGTCTGAGCTCGTATTCGCGGATCACGGTCTCGTGCGCGTACTGGATGCCGACGACCCACGCCCACTCGAAGACCAGCCGCCGCCACAGGGTCTCGTCCGTCACCAGCAGCGGCCGGACGGTCCCGTCGACCGTGAGCTCCTCGACCTCCCAGATCCCGTTCACCCGCCGCTCGACCCCCAGTTCATCGACTCGCCAGATGTCCACGTACGACCGGTGCAGCGCAGCGACGGTGAAGATCAGGATGAACACCGTGCGAAATACCAGCGCGGCGCGGTTGAGCGGGCGCAGCTCGGCCGGCGGCACCCGGCGGTTCAAGACGAACAGGCTCGCGAGCCGCTTCAGGTCGGGAGCGGCCAGGAACACGGCCATCAGGAGCAGGTGGGAGGAGTACAGCTTGGCCGGCACGTCGTAGCTCAAGTTGAGGATGACCACGTTGCTCATGACCGCGATGCAGACGAGCGCGCCGAGCAGCGTGGTGCGGCGGGCGACGAGCAGCAGGCCGCCGAGCATCTCGGCCGCGCCGGTGAAGACGATGTAGGAAGCGGACACCCCCATGAACGTCCACAGGAGCCTCATGGGAGAGCTCTCGCCGATCGGCTGCAGGAGATCGCTCGGAAACGGGGCGCCGAACTGAGACGGAATGACCTTATAGGCCCCATACACGATCATCGCCGCCGCGAGCGTGAAGCGGACGTAGACCCGCAGCCATTCGTGGAGCCGCGTGTAGTTGGCGCGCCGCCGGTCCAGGAGTGTCCAGATGGCCGTGGCCGCCAGCGCGAGGATCAGATAGCAGAAGAGCTGCACATAGTTGTAGGCCGTGTCCCCGCTGCCTCCGAGGCGAACGCGCACCTCGACTCCGAGCACGAGCTCCCCCACCCAGGGCACGACGGCTCGCCAGATTTCCTTGTACGCCTCCTTCAGGATCTCGCCGTAGACGGGAATGGCATCCAGAGGGAAGGGAAGGCTGTAGAGGACGAGGTAGGAGAAGAGGAAGCGGAACAGGGCCCGCCGGAGGGGCCCCCAGTCCGGGTTTTCATTGCCCAGTCGCTCCATCTCGCCTCCGTGGTCGGAGAGCCAGTGTACGGGATCGGCGCAGACGTGGCGAGTCTAGGGCTGTTCCGATGAAACGGGCTCGCGCATCAAAGCGCGGAAACCGGCCTGCTGGAAGTGCTCGTCCGTGGTAAGCGCCGCCTGGATCTTGCGGTCCTGCATGATCAAGAACGAAAGGCAATCGACGAGGCTCCACTCTTTGTCGCTGCGCTCGGAGAAAAGATGCAACGCCCGCCGATAGAGCTCCTCCGACAACGGGACGACCTCTACAGCCGGATCGGCCTCCAACGACTGGAGCAGTCCGATCGCGGCATTCCGGTAGCGGAGCCTGGCCAAGGCATTCCCGATCTCCAGAAGGACGCCGCGCGTCGTCACCAATCGCGCGCGCTGCTTCTCGATCATGCCTGCGAGCAGGATAGCCTGCTCATGATGTTCGTCTGACGGGGCGGACAAAGCGATTGCGTACGCCGTATCCAGGAAGATGTCGGACACGCGGCCGCTGCCTACTTGTCCTGGAGGTAGTCTTCAATCCTCTCAGACCAATCCGGAGGACCTTCGAGGCGCAGGGCTCGAGCCGTATTCAGAAAGGAGTAAGGCTCGGCCTGCGGCGCCGACTCGGTCTCCACGGTGATGCGGACACGCGTGTTCGGCTGGAGCTCCAACGGCTCCTCCGGCAGGAAGAATCTTCCGTCATAGACCGCAGAGAGAGTCTTCGTCATACAAGGAGGATAGCAGATGACCCGATGGGCTCGGTTCTACCCCAGAGCCGCCTCGACCTCGGGCAGGTCGATCAGCAGCGAGCCGCCCGTAACGGAGGCGCTGGGATCGAACTCGTAGTCGCGGATGACCCGGCGGAAGACCTCGCGCAGGGCGCGGGCTCCCAGGCGGGGCTGGCGGGCGGCCTCGGCGGCGATGCGGCGGACCGCGGCGGGCGAGAGCGCAAGGTGAATCCCCCGGGTGTCGAAAAAGGCCTGGCTCTGGTGGTAGGAGGAGTCAGGGCTCTCCAGGAAGATGTGCACCAGCTCGTCCGGCCCCAGGTCGGCGAGCAGCACGACCGCGTCGAAGCGGGAGAGGAACTGCGGGCTCATCCCGTATTCGAAAAGGTCTTCGTTGCGCAGCCAGTCCCTCAATTGGAAGATGAGCGCCTCCCTCACCTGCCCCCCCTCCACCACCGTCACCGGCTGCAGCGAGCCGCGGTCCTTGCCGATCGTCACCCGGTCGAAGACGGAGTCGTAAAGCCCCTCGAACGCTCCGGCGCAGACGAAGAGGAGCCCGCTCGAATCGACCGTCACCGTGCCGCCGCCGGTCCAGTCCGGCAGGTCGAAGGTCACGGCCTCGTTTTCGATCAGGGTGAGCAGCGCCTCTTGCGCCCGGATACCCGGCACGTTGGGCTGGCCCCCCACCTGGGAGCGGATCTTGTCCACCTCGTCCACGAAGACCAGGCCGGTCGAGGCCCGGCGGAGGACCTCGTCGAGCCCGGCGTGCGGGCCGAGCTGCTCGCGCGCCCGTTGCAGCAGACGGCCGAGCACCACCTCCCCGGGCCGGCCGCGCTGCGCCTCTTCGCCCAGGACATTGGCGTGGATGCGCACCACGGTCGAGCGCGAGGCGAGCGCCGGCTCCGCGGCCAGGTAGGACTCGACCGCCCGCAGAAGCGTGGTCTTGCCGGTGCCCGAGGAGCCGATCATCAGGATGTTGCCGGTGCGCAGGCCGGACAGGTACTTGGAGAGCGCGACCGACATCTCGCGGACGGCATCCTCCTGGCCCAGCACGCGGCGCTGCAAGGCGGCCGCGATCTCGACGGGCCCCGGGACGTCGTTCATACCCGCATGAGCACGGCGCCCCAGTGCAGGCCGGCGCCGAGCGCGGCAAAGGCGACGAGCGCGCCCTCGGGCGCCATGCCCTTCTGGCGCGCCTCGTGGAAGGCCAGCGGCAGCGTGGCGGAGGTCGTGTTCCCGTACTTCTGGATGTTGTTGTAGACCTTGCTGTCCGGCAGGCCGAGGACGTGCTGCGCCTTCTCGTTGATGCGCAGGTTGGCCTGGTGCATGATGAGGAGGTCGAGGTCCTCGGTCCCGTACCCCTGGCGCGACAGCACCTCGCGCGTGACCTCGGGCATCCGGGTCACGGCCAGCTTGAACACCTGCTTGCCGTCCATGACCGGCACGGTGTCGGCCGTCCTGATCATGTCGCAGGTCACCCAGGGCCGCCGCGACGAGCCGCCGCCGGGCACGTAGAGGATGTCCTTGTGGTTGCCGTCGCCGTAGAGCGCCGAGTCGAGAATCCCCCTGCCCTCCGCCACAGCCTCGTTCGATGCCCGGAACACCATCGCGCCGGCAGCGTCCCCGAAGAGCACGAGGAGGTGGCGGAACTGGGAGTTCCACTTGAAGTCCTCCTCGGGCAGCGGGCCGGGATCGCGGCCGTGCAGCACTTCGAAGGTCTGCGGCGAGAACGGCATCAGGGAGGTGTGCACGTCCGTCCCCACCAGGAGGACGTTCCTGGCGATGCCGCCGCGGATCAGGGCGTCCACGAGCTGCAGGCCGTAGGCGTAGCCCGCGCACTGCTGGCGGATGTCGAGGGCCGGGAGCGGGCGAAGCCCGAGCTTCTGCTGGATCAGGGTGCCGGCCCCCGGGAAGTAGTGGTCCGGGGTCATGGTGGCGCAGACCACGTAGTCGATCTCGCCCGGCTCCATGCCGGCATCGGCGAGAGCGGCGCGGCCCGCCTCGGCCCCGAGGTCGGACGAGCCCACCCCGGCCTCGACGTAGTAGCGGGTCCTGACGCCGCTGCGCTCGCGGATCCACTCGTCGCTGGTCTCGATGATCTTCGCCAGCCTGTCGTTGTCGATTTCGAGCGGCGGGACGGCAATGCCGGTCCCCGCGAGCACGGCACGAGCCTGGGTCATCTCCCCTCCTCCTTACTGATTCGGATCTGGCGGCAACCCGTCACGGTCGCGCAGCCGCGGGTTGGCCCTGCCGGGCGCGTAGGTCACGGTCAGGTCGCCCCGCTTGATGAAGCGATAGAGGCCCGCGGGCTTCCTGCCGTCGAGCCCCGTCGGGGACGTCTCGTCGTACATCCAGACTTCGACCGGGTTCTCGCCGGGCGTGGGCGACACCTCGTAGTCCGTCTTCTTGGGCGCGCCGTAGAGGATGAAGACCGCGCCACGGTCGGTGCGCCGGCCGCGGAAGCCGGACTCGGAGAAGGCGCGGTCGGCCTCGACGGCCCGCTTTTCGAACACCTGGCGCACGGTATTGCCAAACTGGTCCGCGACCCCGGTGCGCTTCGCCCAGAAGGCTTCGACGAACGCCTGCGCCTGCTCGTCGGTGGTGATCGCCTGATATGCCTTGATCTCTTCGGGAGTGGCGAGCAGGGCGATGGGGCCGACGAGCCAGCCCGTGTATTCGGGCCCCAGGAAGGGATTGGTCAGGTCGGCGGCATTGCGCGTGGGGGTGCCGGCGCAGCCCGCCAGCAGCGCCACGGCCAACAACAGGGACAGGCTACGAACGGCGGAGCAGGTCAAGGAACTCCTCTCGCACGGGTTTCTGATGAAAGATGCCGCGCAGGGCGGAGGTGACGGTGAGCGCGCCCGGCTTCTTGACGCCGCGCATCTCGACGCACAGGTGCCGCGCCTCGATGACCACCATGGCGCCCTTGGGCTGGAGCTTTTCGACCAGGAAGGTGACCACCTGCTCGGTGAGCCGCTCCTGGAGCTGCGGCCGCTTGGCGTAGAACTCCAGGATGCGCGCGAACTTGGACAGCCCCAGGATGCGCTCGTTGGGGATGTAGGCGATGTGCGCGTGGCCGTAGAAGGGGACCAGGTGGTGGGCGCACATGGAGTAGAAGGGGATGTCCCTCTCCATCACCATGTGGCTGTAGTTTTCCTCGTTCGGGAAGGTGGTGACCGTGGGCTCCGACCCTTCCTTAAGGCCGTGGAACATCTCTGCGTACATCTTGGCGACGCGCCGGTCGGTCTCGGCGAGGTTGGGGTCCTCAAGATCGAGCCCGAGCGCGGTGAGAATCCCCCGCACGTGATGGGCAACGGTGTCCAGCGTCTCCTGATCGGGCTCGCTCATGGCCCGCCTATCCTACGTCAGACCGGCCCGCCTCTTGCAATCCCTGGAAATGGGGCCCATTCGGCCTCTTTGGACCGCAATCCCGAAAAGGAGGACCCCTTATGAAAGCACGCGACCTCATGACCGAGAACCCCGCCTGTATCACCCCCGAGACTTCCGCCCGCCAGGCTGCCCGTTTGATGGAGGACCACGATGTAGGCAGCCTGCCGGTGGTCGAGAGCGAGGCCAACCGCCGTCTGGTCGGCGTGGTCACCGACCGCGACCTGGCGCTGCGCGTCCTCGGCCGCGGCGAGTCTGCCGAAGTGCAGGTGCGCGAGGTGATGTCGAGCAACGTCCACTCCTGCCGCGCCGAGGACAGCCTCGACGAGGTCGAGAACGCCATGTCGCGCAACCAGGTGCGGCGCATCCCGATCGTCGACGAGAACAACCGCGTCCTCGGCATGGTGGCCCAGGCCGACCTCGCCCGCGAGCGCAAGGCCGTCGGCGCCAAGGACCTCGGCAAGGTCCTGGAGAAGATCTCCGAGCCGGCCGGCATCGAGCGGTAGGGAAAAGAGCCTGGGGTTGAAACCCCAGGCTAGAAGAGTGTCGCCTCCTCCGGAGGCGAGTTTCCGGCAGCCCCCTGATGGGGGCTGTACTTTTCTAGCCTGGGGTTTCAACC
>DATLNC010000207.1:0-20732 GCA_035536935.1 Thermoanaerobaculia bacterium | reverse complement strand
GGCCCGGGCGGGCGCGCGGCTGGTGGACCTGGAGTTCGTCCAGTTCCATCCCACGGCGCTCGCCGTTGAAACGGAAAGCGAGCCCATGCCGCTCCTGACCGAGGCGCTGCGCGGCGAGGGGGCGGTCCTGCTCGACGATAGTCACGATGGTGGCTACCGCTTCATGGGCGACGAGCATCCGGACCGCGAGCTCGCGCCCCGCGATGTAGTGGCGCGGGCGATCTGGCGCCGCCTCATGGCCGGGCGCCGGGTCTTCCTCGACGCCCGGGAAGCGGTCGGCGACGAGTTTCCGGAGCGCTTCCCGACCGTGTTCGAGCTTTGCCAGAGGCACGGTCTCGATCCCCGCAAGGAGCCGATGCCGGTGACTCCTGCGGCCCACTACCACATGGGCGGCATTGCGGTGGACGGTCAGGGCCGCTCGTCGCTTGCGGGCCTCTGGGCCTGCGGCGAGGTCTCCTCGACGGGCGTGCACGGCGCCAACCGGCTGGCGAGCAACTCGCTGCTGGAGGCGCTCGTCTTCGGCTCCCGGGTCGCGGAGGATCTGCGTGCCCAGTCGGGACGGAGCTTCCCGTCCGGCCGCCGCGTTCCAGCCGTGCCCGCGGGCACTCCGCAGGACGCCGAGCTGCAGCTCGCCATCCGGCGGACGATGTGGGAGAAGGTCGGAGTGGTGCGCGACGAAAAGGGCCTCACGGCTGCGCTCGACGAGTTGGAGGCGCTGGCGGAATCCCACCCCCATATCGCGGGCGAGGCGCGGAACATCCTCTCCATGGGCCGGCTGGTGACGGCGGCGGCGCTGGCGCGGCGCGAGAGCCGCGGCGGCCATTACCGTTCCGACTACCCGCAGCCGGATCCCGACTGGCAGCGGCGCCTCTACGTGACCGCGGCGCCGGACGGTTCGGCCGTTCTGGACGAGACGCAAAGCATGGCGGCGGCTCTGTGATCGCTGTGATCGCTTCGCTGCCGCCTCTCATTTACGAGCCGCTGATCCGGCGCGCCCTGGAGGAGGATCTCGGGCGGGCCGGGGACCTGACCAGCGACGCCATCCTGCCGGCAGATCTTCTCGCGGAAGCCGCCGTCGTCGCCCGCAAGGCGGGCCGCGTCGCAGGCCTGGAAGCTTCGACCTCGGCCTTCCGTATCCTCGATCCGAACACCCAGGTCGAGCTCCGCTCCGCGGACGGCCGCGATGCCGCGGCAGGGGAGATCCTCGCGATCGTACGCGGTCCTGCCCGGGCGCTCCTCTCGGCCGAGCGCACCGCGCTCAACCTCCTCGGCCGGCTCTGCGGCGTGGCCACGACCACCCGCGATCTCGTGGCACTGGTCGCTCCGCACGGCACGCGCATCGTCTGCACCCGCAAGACCACGCCGGGGCTGCGCGCCCTGGAGAAGTACGCCGTCCGGGCCGGCGGCGGCAGCAACCACCGTTTCGGCCTGGACGACGCCGTGCTGATCAAGGACAACCACGTGGCCCTGGCCGGCGGCATCCGCCCCGCGGTGGAGCGCGCCCGCGCCTACGTCGGCCATCTGGTCAAGATCGAGCTCGAGGTCGACTCCCTGGAGCAGCTCGGGGAGGCGCTCGACCTGAAGGTCGACGTGGTCCTCCTGGACAACATGTCCCTCGAAACCCTGCGCGAAGCCGTGCGCATGGCGAAGGGCAAGGCCCTGACTGAAGCCTCCGGAGGCATCACCCCCCAGACGGCGCCGGCCGTCGCCGCCACCGGCGTGGACATGATCTCCGTCGGCTGGCTCACGCACAGCTCGCCAGCGCTCGACGTCGCGCTGGACGTACGCTAGCCTCGGCGCTACTAGGAGGTGCCCGAAATGGCCAACGTTCGACGCTTGATGCCGGTATTACTGGTGGTTGCCGTTGCTCTGCAGGTGGAAGCCGCGGAGCGGCCCGACTTCTCGGGGCTCTGGCTTCCCGATGCCGGCAGGTCTTCGACGCAGAAGGAGCTCAAGGGGCAGACCGATGCTCCGGCGCCGCCCGCCCCTCCGTCGGCGGGGGAGCTGCCGCAACTGCGGATCGAGCATCGCGAGCCCAAACTGACGGTAAGCTTTCTCGATTCGCAGGGCGAGCTCCTCAGCTCGCTTGTCATGACGACCGACGGCGCCGAGGCGCTCAATAAGCGGGGCGAGGCCATGGTCCACAGGTCCAAGACCGTCTGGAGGGGCTCGGCCCTGGTGACGACATGGAGCCTGGAAAGCGGGGGGACCAGACTCATCGGCGGGACCGACACCCGCGAGCTCGGCAAGGGCCTGTTGACGATCACCGGCGATGTCGAGGACGCCAAGTCGAAGACGCGCACGGTGACGGTCTACACGCTGGCGCCTCCGCCTAACTGAACGCGTTCAAAAAAGCCCTTGACACGCCAGCAGCTCGGGCGTACCTTCTACTTGAACGCGTTCAAATAGAGCGCGTTCCTATCCGGAAGGGGAGCGCGATGAGCTACACCGTGGGAACCTACCTGCTGTACCTGGCCATCAGCATCGTCCTGACTATCTGGGTGGCGCGGACGCTGTTCCGCAACGGCCGCGTGTTCCTGGTGGACGTCTTTCATGGCAACGAGAAGCTGGCGGACTCGGTCAACCACTTGCTGGTGGTCGGGTTCTACCTGATCAACCTCGGCTACATCTCCCTGATGCTGCGGCTCGGCTACGACATCAAGGACGCGCGCTTCTCGATCGAGGCGCTGTCCCTGAAGCTGGGGGCCGTGCTGCTGGTGCTGGGCTGCATGCACTTCCTCAACCTGCTCGTCTTCAGCCGCATGCGCCGGCAGGCGGCCCTGGATTCGGCGCTGCCTCCGATCGAGCCCGACGTCCGCCTGCTGAACCGGAAGTGAGGGGAGACGACCATGCGCCGGCTGACCGTCCTGTACGACCCGGAGTGTGCGCTCTGCGAGCGTGCCTGGATCTGGCTGAACGCGCAACCCCAGTACGTGCGCCTGGAGTTCATCCCTGCCGGCTCCGAGCTGGGCCGGAGCCGCTACCCGGGGCTCGACCATCAGGCCACCCTGCAGGAGCTGACGGTGATCGGCGACGGCGGCGAGGTCTACCTGGGGGTGAAGGCCTGGCTCATCTGCCTGTGGGCGCTGCGCGAGTACCGCTCCATGGCCCTGCGCTGGAGCACGCCCGACCGCATGCCGACCGCCCGCCGCTTCGTCGGCTGGATCTCCCACAACCGCCGCAGAATGAACGGAGCGATCTCCGTGGGAAGGAGCTGACATGACCCCCGCCGTCCCGTGGCGCGACCTGTTGCAGCTCACGTGGCGCGAGAAGCTCTGGGAACTGACGCTCCCTCTGCCCTGGCTGGCCGGCTCGCTCTGGTGCTATGCCCAGGGCCACTGGATGTGGGGTGCTGTGGGCTCGTTCTACCTCTTTCTGACCGGGCTGCGGCAGTCCCACGGCGCGCAGCACTACACCCTCGGCACCTCGCGGCGGAGCCAGGACCTCGTGCTCTCTGCGCTCAGCGTGATCATGCTCGCCAGCATGCACGCGGTGCAGGTCTCCCACCTGCACCATCACAGGCACTGCCTGGACGAGGACGACACGGAGGGCTCCACGGCGCGCCTGCCCTGGTGGCAGGCGATCCTCGCCGGCCCGCTGTTTCCGGTCCGGCTGCACAGCGCGGCGTGGCAGTTGGGCTCGCCCGCCAAGCGCCGCTGGATCGCAGTCGAGGTGGCAGGGGTCCTGTCGATGATCTTCGTCGCATTGCTCGCCGGCCTTCCCTTCCTGCGCTGGCACGTGGCGGTCATGCTGATTGGCGAGTCGCTGACCGGCTTCTTCGCGGTCTGGACGGTCCATCACGGCTGCGAGCCGCACGACGTGCTGGCGCGGACGCAACGGGGCCGTTGGATCAACCGGCTCTCCTACAGTATGTTCTTCCATGTGGAGCATCACCTGTACCCCGCGGTTCCCACCGGCCACCTCTGGCGCCTTGCCGAACGGTTGGACGCCGCCATGGTCGGCGTCACCTGGAAACAGGTGGTCGGACCCGATCTGGAGACCGTGTGACGGAAACGATCACCCGCAAGGGAGAGCAGACACGGGAGCGCATCCTCGACGCCGCGCTGGAGCTGTTCCGCGAGCGCGGCTTCGAGGAGACCACCATGCGCGCCATCGCCGAGGCGGCCGGGGTCGCGGTGGGCAATGCCTACTATTACTTCCGCGCCAAGGAGTACCTCGTCCAGGCTTTCTACGAGCGCACCCACGACGAGCACCTGGAGGCGAGCCGCGAGGTTTTGGAATCGGAGCGGGACTTCGAAACGCGGCTGCTCGGCGTGCTGCGCAAGAAGATCGACACTGCCATGCCCTATCACCGGCTGTCGGGCGTGCTCTTCAGCACCGCCGCCGATCCGCGCAATCCCATCAATCCCTTCAGCCATGATTCGGAGCCGATGCGGGAAAGATCCACGGCCCTGTTCGCGGAGGTGCTGGCGGGCTCGGACCTGAAAGTGAGCAACCGCCGGCTCAAGGCTGAGCTGCCGAACCTGCTCTGGTTGTTCCACATGGGGATCCTGCTGTTCTGGATCCATGACGACTCGCCGGGCTGCGTGCGGACCTACCGCCTCCTGGACCGGTCCGTGTCCCTGGTCGTCCGCCTGATCACGCTCGCCAAGCTGCCGATCCTCCGGCCGCTGACCAATACCGCCCTCGCGCTGCTGGAAGACCTGCGTAAAGATCCGGCAGAGCTGTCCTAGATCTTCTCGTCGGTGATCAGCTCGCGCACGCGCAGGCGGCCGACCTCGAGCTCGTGGATGGTCAGACGGTCGATCGCTCCATGCTGGAGGATGAAGCGCTTGACCGCCAGCCGGCCGATCACGAGGAATCCGAAGGCCACGGCCCCGACGGCCAGCGCGCCGACGCTGAACGCCCCGAAAGCCGTCGCGCCGCGGGCGAACGCGATCTGGGCGCCGGTGCGCGGATAGGCCATCTGGTTCTGCTTGCTCGGTCTGCTCTTCATCGCGATCCCCTTTCTGTACCTTCGAGCAGATCCTATCAACTCTGTGCTGGCACGCGGGTTGCCCCTTCCTCGGTGCATGGCGGAAGGGCACGCGGTCGCACGCTGGGCCAACGCGCTGCGCGCGCTGGTCGGTGAGACGCTGGAGGAGGTCGACGCTCCGAAGCGTTGGCAGGAGCGCGCGGCGTCGCTCCGGGGCGAGCGGGTGAATGCGGTGGAGGCCCATGGCAAGCACCTCCTGATCAACGTAGACGGCGGCTGGGTGATCCACTGCCACGCCATGCAATACGGCTCATGGCAGGTAGGAGAGCCCGGGCAGGAGCTGCGCAAGGAGCGCCGCTACATCCGCCTGCGCCTGCTCACGCCCGCCCACGAAGCGGTCTACTTTCATGGGCCGGTCATGGAGATCCTCACCCGCGAGGAAATGGCGGAGCACGACAAATATCAGGCGCTCGGACCGGACATCCTCGCCGAGGACCTGGATCGCGCCGAGGTGCTCCGCCGTCTGCGCGCCGAGCCTCCCGGCCGCCAGATCGGCGACGCCGTCCTCGACCAGCACATCATCGCGGGCATCGGCAACATCTATAAGTCCGAGGGGCTGTTCCTGGCCGGGATCGATCCGCGCCGGCCCGTCTCCGAGGTCTCCCCCAGGGACCTGGGCCGGATCTGGGACGCCCTCGCGCCGCTGATGCGGGAGGGCGTCGAGCGCTACGGACCGACCATGACCCTGCCGGAGGAGCTGCGGAACGGCGGCGAACGCAACTGGGTCTACCGCCGTTCCGGCAGGCCGTGCCTGCGCTGCGGGGAGAAGATCCAGCGCATCCGCCAGGGGCAGAACCAGCGGGCGACCTTCTTCTGTCCGCGATGCCAGGTTTGAGGGCTACTGCCGCCGGTTGCCGAGCATGCCCCCCGCGAGGTTGGCGAGGTCGTCGATGATCTGACCGTCGCCATCGCGATCGAGCAGGGCTCCCAGTCCGGTGCGGGCCTGCGGCACCTGCTCGATGCGCTGGCGCTCCTGGCCGAGCACCTCCGCGAGGCCGCCCGGGTCGAGCTGCTTCTGGCGCTGCTGCCGGCCCAGGTAGGCCATTACGATCGGCGCGAGCATGGCGAGCAGAGTTGCCATGGTCTGGGGATTGAGCCCGGTGGCGCGGCCCAGGTTTCCCTCCACCCGCCGCTGGCGCTGGCCGAAGATGTGGCCCAGGATCGAGGCCCCGGCGCCCGCGCCGAGACCACCGCCGCCGCCCCCGCCCAGGAAGCCGTCGAGCGAGTCGAGAAGCCCCCCGTCGTGGTCCTTGTTCAAGGCGTTCGAGAGCTGCTGCGCACCCTGCGGATGGGCGGCGTTCTGCGCCAGCCCGCCCGTCAGGGCCGCGAGGGCGGCGGGCAGGGCTTCGCGTGTCTGATCTTCAGAAATACCGAGCTGACGGCTCATCTGCGAGAGCCGGGGTCCGCTGAGCTCTTGGCTGACCAGGTTCATCAGGTCCAAAGGGCACCTCCTTTGTTGGGGGTGGCGGGCGATGCGCCCGCTCCGTCCTGACATACAGCAATGTTGCTGCCAGGAACCCCCGTCAGCCCTGCCCGTGGTCTAATCCAGCTATGAGACTCCTCGCTCTGCTGGCCCTGCTGGCAGCCTTGCCCGCCGCCTCGCTGGAGCTGAAGCCCTGCCGGCTCCCTGATTTCGACCGCGAGGCCCGTTGCGGGACCCATGAGGTCTTCGAGAACCGGACCGCGGCGGCCGGACGCAAGATCCCGCTTCACGTCGTCGTGATTCCCGCGAGCGGGGCGCCGGTCCAGCCGGATCCGGTCGTCTACTTCGAAGGGGGGCCCGGCGGCTCCGCGGTCGAGTCTGGACCGGGTCTGACCGAAGAGCTCGCGACGGCCCTGCGCAACCGCGACCTGGTGCTGATCGACGTGAGGGGGACTGGAGCCTCGGGCCCGCTGAACTGTCCGAAGACGGCGGAGGTAGCCCTCGAAAGCTTCATGGATCCGGCCATGGTGCGGAGCTGCCGCGAGACCCTGGCCCGGGACCACGATCTTTCGCAGTACACGACCGAGGCGATCGTCGACGACGTGGACGAGGTGCGCGCCGCCCTGGGCTACGCCAAGGTGAACCTTCTCGGCGCCTCGTACGGCACCCGCGCCGCCCTGATCTACCTGCGGCGCCATCCGGAGAACGTGCGCACGGTCCACCTCCATTCCGTGCTGCCCATGGACGCCCGCGTCCCGATGTATCTGGCGCCGCACACGCAGGCGGCATTCGAAAAGATGGCCGCGGCCTGCGCGGCCGAGCCCGCCTGCCACGCCGCTTTTCCGGACCCGAAAGCCGACCTCGAGACCGTCCTGAAGCGGCTGGAGGCGAAGCCGGCGAAGTCGGCGGAGACGCCGTGGCTGACGCGCAACGGCGCGGCCCAGACCGTGCGCTACCTGCTCTACCGGCCGGCGGGAGCCCGCAGCCTGCCGCTGCTCCTGCGCCTCGCCGCCTCGGGAAACCTGGAGCCCCTCGCCCAGACCGCCTGGGACATCGCGAGCGCCATGCTTGTTTCCTCGCCCGGCGGCCTCTATCTCTCCGTCACCTGCGCCGAGGACGTGGCCTTCATGGACCCCGCGGAGGCGGCGCGCCTCGCCGGGGGCACGTTCATGGGCGATCTACGGGTGAGGCAGCAGGTCGCGGCGTGCGCGGAGTGGCCGGCGGCGAAGGTGCCGGCGAGCTTCCTGGAGCCGGTGCGCTCTTCGGTCCCGGTGCTGATCTATTCGGGGGAGAACGATCCCACGACGCCGCGGGAGTGGGCGGAGAAGGTAGCGCAGACGCTCACAGCGAGCCGGATTCTCACCGTCCCCGGCGGCGCTCACGTCTTCTACAACCTGCCGGGAGTGGAGTGCCTTGACCGCGTGTACTCGGATTTTCTCGCGCGGGGTAGAGCAGAAGGGCTCGACCTCGAAACCTGCCGCAAGTCGATCCGGCCCCTGCCGTTCCTGATGAGCTTCGAATAAGAGCCCCTTATGACGCCTCCGCCTCCAGATGAAGAGGTCACAGCCCCCGCTCCGGAGTCGACCATCTCCCGGGAGAAGGAGAAGCTCTGGGTCACACCTTCGCGCGGCATGATCGCTTGGCCGGGCACGAGCCTGGTGTTCGGCCGCGGCTTCTTCCGCCGGTTTCGCAAACTCGGCACCAGGGCCTGGCTCTTCCTGGGCTTTCTGACGATCGGCATGGCGATCTTCCTGGTCGGCCTCGCGGGCACGATCGGTCCCTTCAAGGAGGGCCTGAGCGACAGCGGCCAACCCACCACCTTCCATGGCGCGATGGCGGTCGGCATCGTCCTTATTCTGATGGCGTTGCGCATGCTCCAGGTGGCGCTCGCCGACACAGGCAGAAGCGAGCTTCCTCCAAATAAGGAGCGGAAAGCCCCCTGGACCTGGGACTATCCCTGGAGCAAGGACTGGATGCGGCCGGATTATGGCGAGCACGTCGGCGACACGCTCCTGGGGCGGGTGATGTTCTTCGCCATGGTGGCGCTGGCGAACGCCGCTTGGCTCACCGGAGAAGGGTGCATCCACGCCATTCTCGTTGTCCTCGACTTGGTCGCGCTGCTCGTCCTCTATAACACGCTCCACAGGGCTTTCCAGTCGGTCCGGTTCCGCACGCCCGTGGTGATCTGGGAAGAGATCCCCGTGTTCCCGGGGAACCTGCTCCAGGGCCGGATCGCCTTTCCCCGCGACCTGCGCGCCATGGGTCCGACGCGGCTGTCGCTGCGCTGCGTGCGCGACGAGAAGGTATCCGAGGGAGGGCCGGCCAACCATCAGCCCTGCGCGATCTACCAGGAGATCCGGAAGATCCCGCTGCCGGGTGAGCCCGGCGAGCCTCTCGACGTCCTGAGCTTCTCCTTCAAAGTCCCCGGCGACATGCCGGGCACGAACCTGGTGAAAAACGAGCCGGTCTACTGGCAGGTCGTGCTCAGCGTGCCGGTCTCCGGGCCGGACCTCGAAGCCGCTTTCCTGGCGCCCATCTATCAGAGGAACAGGGCTTGAGGATCACCGCTCCCCGTTCCCGTACCACTTCTCCAGAACCCCGAGCGCCGGCTTGCCCAGCGGGCTGAAGGACGGGTCCTCCATGCTGCCGCGGCCGGGGGTCGGCCACTTCCACCAGTGCAGGCCGGCGAGCCACGGCTTGCGATAGAAAGCCTGGAACACGACCTCGTAGCAGCGCGCCTGCATCTCCGGATCGAGCGGCGCGTTCTCCTCTTTCCAGGGCTCGGCCGCCGCCGCGGCGCTGGCCGCATAACCGACCTCGGTGAAGAGCACGGGCTTGCGGTGCTTGCGCGACATCTCCGCGAGCATGCGCTCCAGCTCCTTGAGGCGCGGGGAGCCGGCGCGGGGCTGCTCGCCGGGGGCGGCCAGCGGGTAGTAGAAGTTGACCCCGAGAAAATCGAGCTCGTCCCAGAAGCCCAGGGTCTCGAACTCCTGGCCCCAGTTGGCGGCGTAGGTCAGCGGGCCGGAGTAGGCCTTCCGGACCTCCCGGATCAGGGCGCGCCAGTCGGCTTCGCGAGGAAGGGTCAGGCCGCCCAGCTCCGTGCCGATCACGAGGAGGTCCGCCCGCTCCAACTCAGCCAGCCGGGCGTAGTGGAGGATGAACTGGCGGTAGGAGGCCATCCACAGGCGAAAGGCCTCGTCGTCCGTGAAGACGATGTCCCCGGTCCAGCGTCCCCGGGACCAGAGCTGCGGCTTGAGCACGGTGGCGAGCCCCAGCCGGCGGGCCTCCCGGATCGTGCGCGTCACCCGGTCGTCGGTCTCGTCCGAGCCGATCCAGCGGACTTCGGTCTCCTCGGGAGCGCGCGTGAAGCCGTAGGGCACCAGGGTCACCGAGTTGGCCCCCAGCTCCCTCAATCGAACGAGCTGCTTGAAGGCTGCTTCGGAACCGTAGCCCTCGTTCGTGCGGAACCCCTCGTGCGCCAGGGTCACGCCGCGCTGGAAGGCGGGCCGCTGGAAGGTGGGCAGACTGGAGCGCCCGCAGCCGAGCAGGGCCAGGAGGGCGGCGGCTAGGACGGCGCGGCGCATGGAGGGCATCGTCCCACATATAGTTGCCCCATGTTCCCCTCGACGCGGCGCTCGGTCCTCCTGGCCGCCCGCGATCTCGATCCCGAGGTCCGGCGGCAGGCCCTGGGCACCCTGATCGAAAGCTACTGGAAGCCGGTCTACAAGTACCTGCGCGTCCAGCACCGGTCCGAGGGGGACGAGGCGCAGGACCTGACGCAATCCTTCTTCGCCCTGGCGCTCGAGAAAGGGACCTTCGACCGCTACGATCCGGCCAGGGCCCGCTTCCGCACCTTCCTCCGTCTCGCCCTCGACGGCTTCGTGCTCAACGAGCGCAAGGCGGCCCGGCGCGAGAAGCGGGGCGGCGGCATGGCGGCCCTCTCCCTGGACTTCGAGGGCGCCGAGGCCGAGCTGGCGCGGTCTCCGTCCTCCGATCTCACCCCGGAGGAGTACTTTCACCGCGAATGGGTTCGAGCCCTCTTTGCCCGCGCCGTCGAGCGCCTGCGCTCGGAAACCGTGCCTCGCCGCTTCCTCCTGTTCGAGCGCTACGACCTGGAAGAAGATCGGCCCACCTATGCCCGTCTCGCGGAGGAGCTGGGCATCACGACGGTCCAGGTGACCAATGAGCTCGCCGCCGCCCGCCGCGACTTCCGCCGCCTGGTCCTCGACGAGCTGCGGGCCCTCACCGGCAGCGAAGCCGAGTTCCGCGCCGAGGCCCGCGATGTCCTGGGGGTCGACCCCTCATGAAATGGTTGCCTGACGGCGCCCTGGACCATCTGAGAGAGGTCGCCTCCGAGCCCGACCTCGCCGGCACTCCCTACGAGATCGCCGGCATCATCGGCCAGGGCGGCATGGGCACTGTCTACCTGGCCCGCGACCGGGATCTCGACCGCGAGGTGGCGCTCAAGGTCGTCCAACTGCACCAGGAGGATACGGAGCGCATGCTCCGCGAGGCGCGCATCCTGGCCCGGTTGGAGCATCCCGGCGTCGTGCCGGTTCATGACGTTGGAGTCCTCCCCGACGGCCGCGCCTGGTACGTGATGAAGCGGGTCCGCGGCAGCCGTCTCGACGAGCACGCCCGCAGTCTCTCTCTGCCCGACCGCCTCCGCGCCTTCGAGCGCATCTGCGAAGCCGTCGCCTTTGCCCATGCCCACGGGGTCATCCACCGCGACCTCAAGCCAGAGAACGTCATGGTGGGGCCTTTCGGAGAGGTGCTGGTGATGGATTGGGGCGTGGCCAAGCTGCGCGGGGAGGGGGAGGCCCATGGTACTGTTTTGGGCACACCCGGATACATGGCCCCGGAGCAGGAGCGGGGCGAAGTGGAGCGGATCGACGAGCGGGCCGACGTCTATGCCCTCGGGGCGATCCTCTCCTTCCTGCTGCAGGGAGAGGAGCAGATTCCTCGGCCTTTGGCCGCGATCCGGAGCCGGGCCATGGCGGCCGAGCCCGACGGGCGGTATCCCAACGTGCGGGAGCTGTCCGCCGACCTCGGCTTCTACCTGGACGGGCTGCCGGTCGCGGCCTACCGGGAGAGCCTGGTCGAGCAGGCGGCGCGCCTGTTCCGGCGCTACCGCGCGCCGATCCTGATCGTCCTGGCCTACCTCCTGATGCGGGCGCTCCTGATTTTGATCCTCGGCCGTTAAAGGAATCCGCGGCAGTGTTGGATAGGGTGGGATAGGAAGGTGCCGGACAGAACCGGCGAGACTTCCGACAGGGAGAAAGAACATGAACAAACCGCTCTTCGGCCTGCTGTTGGGAGGGTTTCTGGGCATCTTCGACGGATTGTCCGCGCTCGTCTCGGCCCCCGAGACCCAGCCCGCGATCCTGGGCATCGTCATCGGCTCCACCATCAAGGGGCTGGTGGCGGGAGTGCTCATCGGGACCTTCGCCCGCTATGTGAAGTCGCTGCCCCTGACCCTCCTCTTCGGCCTGGTGGTCAGCGGTACCCTGGCCTTCTGGGTGGCCCACATGCAGGGCAAGTACTACCTGGAGATCATGCTCCCCGGCTGCATCCTGGGGCTCGTGGTCGGCTACGCCACCCAGCGCTACGCCGGGCGCCGCGGCACACCCTCGCTGAGCCACTGAAGCATCCCAAAATCGCGTGGAGATTCCCCGCCGGAAAGGCTAGCATCGCCGCAACGCAAGCCTTTCGAAGCGGGGGGCGTATGAGCGGTGAAGCCTCGTTGGCGCTGAGCAGGATGGAGCTCATTCAAGGGGATATCACCCGCGTGGCGGTGGATGCCATCGTCAATGCGGCCAACAGCTCGCTGCTGGGAGGGGGAGGGGTCGACGGCTCCATTCACCGCGCCGCCGGCCCGGAGCTGCTGGAAGAGTGCCGGCACCTGGGGGGCTGCAAGACGGGGCAGGCCAAGATCACCAAGGGCTACCGGCTCCCGGCCCGTTACGTGATCCACACGGTGGGGCCTGTCTGGCGGGGAGGGGGGCAGGGCGAGCCCGAACTGCTGGCCTCCTGCTACCGTTCGAGCCTCGCCCTCGCCGTCGAGAACGAGGCCCGGACCATTGCCTTTCCCGCGATCAGCTGCGGCATCTTCGGCTATCCGCCCTACCATGCGTCGAGGGTCGCCGTGGGCGAGACCGCCCGCTTCCTCGACGGCGAGCCCGCGATCGAAAAAGTGGTCTTCGTCTGCTTCTCCCGCGACGTCTTCGAGGCCTACCGGGAGTCGTTGAAAGAGCTTGGCCGCTAGCGGGCCTTCTCCACGACTTCGATCTGCGTGCCCACCTTCGGGTTCTGCACCGTCTGCGTCTTGCCGGACGGCCAGAGGACCTCGACGGAGTCGATCTTGGCCGCATCTCCGAGGCCGAAGTAGAGCGGCATCAGGCTCTGGGAGAGATAGCCCGACTTGCCGTCGTTCCATTGCGTCCAGGTCTGGCCGCCGGCCTTGACCCGGACGCGGGCGCCGATGGCGTCGCGGTTCGACTCCGTCCCGCGCAGCTTGACCTTCAGCCAGCGCAGGTCCTTCTTCTTCTCGGACAGATTGCTGATCAGCACCTGCGGCTCGGAGTTGAGGTCGTTGGTGACGATGTCGAGGTCGCCGTCGCCCTCGAGGTCGAGGATCGCCGAGGAGCGCGAGCCCAGCGTGCTCATGATCTTCACCTTGCCGGTCTTGCCCGCGCAGGGAGTCTTCGGCTTGTCCACGCCGTCGCAATCCATCTCGGTCAGGAAGGCGTGGGTGCGGCCGTCGCGTCGCGGCTCGACGCCGAGGATGAACTCGCTGTCGCGGAAGATCTTGCCGCGGTCGTTCAGGAAGAGCGAGTTGACGGCGTAGCGGAAGGGGAAGTTCATGCTGGCGGTGACGAAGAGGTCCTGGAAACCGTCGGCGTTGAGGTCGCCGGCGGAGAGCCCCCAGGGCCAGTAGTTCTCGACCCCCATCGGGTCCGAGACCTCCTCGAACTTGCCGCCGCCCAGGTTGTGGTAGAGGGCGTTGCCGAAGATGTTGTTGGCGCCCCCCTGCAGGAAGGGGTCGGGCCACTGCATGTCCGACTTGAGCTTCTCCTTGTCGACGCCGACGATCTTGCTCATGTCGGAGTGCATGTCGGTGAGGTAGATGTCGGGCCGGCCGTCGTTGTCGTAGTCGAAGGCCTTGATGCCCATCGCCCCCCAGGGGGTCTTGGCGAAGTGCTCGGCGGTCCTGTCCTCGAACCGCTTGCCCTGCACGTTCTCGTAATAGTGGTTGTCCCCCTGCATGTTGGGGACATAGAGGTCGGGCCAGCCATCCTCGTTGAAGTCGATGATCGTGGCATCGCCGGCCCAGCCCTCGTCGCCCAGCCCCATCTGCTTCGTGACGTCCTGGAAGCGGTGGTTCCCCAGGTTGCGGTAGAGGATGCTCAGCTCCGTCCGCTCCGGCTTGGTGTGGCCGGAGAAGGCGTCCCCGTAGCCCACGAAGTAGCCACCCTTGCCGGTCTCGTCGGTCGTGTAGCGGCCGACGTTGGCGAGATACATGTCGAGGAGCCCGTCGCGGTCGTAGTCGAAGAAGACCGCGCCCGAGGAGTGCCCCACGTAGCCCAGCCCCGACTCCTTGGAGACGTCCTGGAACCTGCCCTTGCCGTCGTTCAGGAACAGGCGGTTGCCCTTGCGCACGGTGGTGACGTAGAGGTCCGCATCGCCGTCGTTCTCGACGTCGGCGAAGGAGGCCGTGATGCCGATCTGGTCGGTCAGGGCCACCCCGGCCTGGGCCGTGGCGTTGCCGAATTTGCCGTTCCCCAGGTTCTTCCAGAGCTGGCAGTCGCCGAGCTGGGTGATGAAGTAGAGGTCGAGCTTGCCGTCGCCGTCCACGTCCGCCACGGCCAGGCCGTTGCCGTGGTCGTAGTGGACCGCCTTGTACTCGCGCCCGCTGTCGTCCACGGCCACGTTGCGGAAGGTGATGCCGCTCTCCGGCAGCTTGTCGGCGAACTGGAAGCCGTGGAAGACGGAGAACTGGCTGGCCGTGGCGAGCTGGGCTGCCTTGCGGGCCGGCAGGGCGGCGATGCCCTCGTCGTTGTCGGGATAGTAGAAGGCATCGTGTCCGGCGTGCGCATGCTCCGCCGGAGGCGTCTGCGCCGTCTGGGCGGAAATACCGGCGGCGGCGAGCACGAAGCCCGCCGCGGCCAGCAAGGGGAGCTGGAAGTGCATTCTCATGGGGAGAATCCTAACACCAGCTCCGACCGGAACGGTTTCACTCGCGTTGCGCCTGGCCCGCCATCTGCGCGAAGAACTCCTCCTGGCGCTGCATCAGCTCGTCCTCGTTCAGGTCCTCCTTGCGCGTGGCGATTGTCCAGGTATAGCCGAAAGGATCGGTGAAGGCGCCGCAGCGGTCGCCCCAGAACTGGTCGCCGAACGGCATTCCCACCTCGACGCCTTCCTGGACCGCGCGGTTGAAGAGGGTGTCGGAGTCCTCGACGTAGATCCACAGTCCCACCGGCGAGCCGCCGAGCGCCTTGGGCCCCTTGAAGCCCATCATGGCGTCGTGGAACATGATCGGGGAGCCGCCGATGCGGATCTCGCCGTGCATGATCTTGCCGTCCGGCCCGGGGTGGCTCGACACTTCCACCGCGCCGAGCACCCGCTTGTACCACTCGATCGCGGGCCGGGCATCGTCCAGGGCGAGGACCGGCGTCACAGCGTGAAAACCTTCGGGGATTGGACTCTTCGCTTTTGCCATGGTTTACCTCCCGTCACAGAGCGTGGACCTTGAACATACGACTGAATACCGCCCAGGTCAAGAGGAGAAAAAGACGGAACATGTGACGATTTGGTGGCGTTTCGCAGCGCGGCAGGGACTCAGGGAGGCCAAATGCAGTGGGGGCTGCCGCGCAACACAAGAACGCAATGAGGAAAACGGAGGCCGGCTAAGGAGTGGGAAGAGGCGCCGGAGGTGCGGCGCCTCTCCTGAATCTTCTTATGGCTGACCCAGAGGGCGCGCCGCGCGACGGATCTGCCGCACCACTGTTATGGGGGCGGGGGCGGCGGCGACCATGGCGCCTTGTGCCGGCGTCGGTAATGGCTGCGATGCTGGCTCTTGGGTATGTGGCACTGCCTTTTCTGCCAGGTAACCACCGTGGCTGATCCCGAGCAGGGTGAGTAAGCCCGAACTCACGGCAGGGAAACCCGCAGCAGGGGTGTTTGCGCCGAACATCTCCGCCAAGGCGTAACCGTAGCTCACCACGGCAATGAGCGTGAAGTAGAACATCTGGAACTTGCCCAGAGACACGGCGGTGGCGTTGCCGCTCTCCTCCCCCCGGAACAGGTCGGCCCAGGAAGCCATCGATGCGCTCTCATTGAGCACAACGCGTCCGGTGACCCGCAGATCACTCGGGTCCACTCCCTGGTCGCTCACTCTGCGGCCGGTTTCTTGCTCTTCCTCCAAGTTGGGGGACTGGTTTTTCTTGTTTGTCTTGATGAGACTTGAGCCGACGAGTGAGGTAGTGCTGATCCCGAGGAGAGCCCAGATCTGCTCCGGGATCGTGATATCGAGTGGGCCTTCAACCTTGGCAAACAGCCGCCAGAAGAAGAGGACGAGGACTGCTGAAACGATGATGACTGTCCACATCGCGAGTTGAAGTCGCGCAAGGCTCATCTTGTTGCGCTCGTCGATCAGAATGCCTCGCCAGTAACCTGTGATTCCATGGCCTATGAGCAAAGCTGCGATCGTGAGCAGCAGCATCGCTCCCCACCAACTTCCGAGCCGCTTGGCAGGGATCCATTCGTAGCAGAGAAGAAAGAGCAATGTTGTGAGGACCAGGAGGCCAATCGTGTGCCACCGGCGCCATGTGTTCTTGGGTGTGGTGGTTGTCCCAGTTCCCTGGTCCAATGCCCGAGGCTCAGTTGTTTCAACCGTTTTTTCCAGTTTGGGTGGAGGTGGTGGCGCGAATGAAGCCGGCGATGCGGGGGTTGTGGCTTTCTCGTTGCTGGGTGGAGGGGGGGAGGCCATCGTGTCTTCTCCTCGAAAGTTAGCGGACGTGCAGGCGAGCCGAGTCGTGCGGCGAAGCTCAGGCCCAGCCTCCGGTTACCAGGACGGACACGGAAGCTGCTTTTCCGCTTCGCCTAGGACGCAAGAACTGCTTTGCCTCTAGACTAAGGAACACCATGCACGACGCCGATCGCGAGATCCTCAAGCACTTCCGCCAGATCCGTCAGCGCACCATTGACCTCCTGGAGCGCATCCCCGAGGAGATGCTGACCCGGCAGGCCGACGGCGAGGCCCTCCCCCTGGGCCGCCTCTTCAAGCACATCGCCTCCGTCGTGGACGCTTGGATGGACGACTTTCTCCTCGACGGCAGGGGCAGGCCCAAGTACCCGGACGGCAAGGTCTCCATCCTCGCCGCCCTGGAATCCACCGCCGACCGCCTGGTGTCCTTCTTCGAGGCGGACGACGGCCAGCGCATGGGGCAGGAGCACCCCACGATGCTCGACGACGGTGTCACCCCCGTGGTCTGGACCGGCCGCGACCGCGTCCTCTACCTGACCGACCACGAGGTCCATCACCGCGGCAAGATCGTCCTGTCCCTGCGCCAGTGGGGGTTCTGCGACATCCCGCCGATGCCTCTGGACTGGTAAACGGCCGGACAAAAGGCCGAAGTCTTCGGACAAAAGGCGAAAGTTTCCGGACAAATCAGCGAACAGATCGGACAACTGCGCGAAGTAACCGGACAAATCAGCAGAGTTTTCGGACCAAACAGAAAAGTTTCCGGACTAAATCGGAGAGTTTCCGGACACAACCCGAGAGTTTCCGGACAAAACCCGGGAGTTTCCGGACTACAGCGTGAAGTTTCCGGACAATACCGCTATGGTATCGGACATCCACCATCCGGTATCGGACAATCTCCGTAGGGTATCGGACAATCACACTCCGGATTCAGACAACCGTCCTATGGAATCGGACATCCGCTCTCCGGAATCGGACAAATACAATACGGTATCGGACAACTGCGCGATGGTATCGGACAGCTTTGAGAAGAAACCGGACGGACATCTGTCCGCCTGTCCGCCCGGACACCTGTCAACCAGACGCCTCGGCGGACAGGAGTCCGATTCTGTAAGCCGCTTGGTTTGAGTCAGTTAAGTGGACTGTCCGCCATGGCACAGCCGTTGCTCTTCTGGCTGTCGTCATGATTGAACAATCCGACTCCATGGACGTCATCCTCGAGAAACCCTCCGGGCTGTCCCGCCGGAGCAAGATCCTCATCGGGGCGGCCGTGGTGCTGATCCTTTCCCTCATCCCGCTCTGGCCCGCCTTGCAACGGTGGTCACAGGCGGACCAGTCGGTCGATCTCGCGCGCCTCCGCATCGCCACCGTCACCCGCGGCGACCTGGAGCGCGACGTGGCAGCCGAAGGACGGATCGTCGCCGCGAACCATCCCCGTCTCTACAGCCCCGCCGAGGGCACCGTCGCCCTGCGCGTCCGCGCCGGGCAGACCGTGCGCAAGGGACAGGCGCTCGCCACGATCGAGAGCCCCGAGCTCGAATCCCAGCTCGCCCAGGAGCGCTCGCGCCTGCAGTCGCTCGAATCGGAGCTGGGACGCGCCCGCATCTCCTCCCGGCAGCAGAACGTCGGCAACGACCAGACCGCCGAGCTGCGCCGGGTCCGCCTCGAAGCCGCCCGCCGCGAGCTGAAACGCGCCGAGAAGCTGCGCTCCGAGGGCCTCCTCAACGAGGTCGAGCACGAGCGCAGCAAGGACGCCGTCCGCCTCGCCGAGGTCGAGCTGGAGCAGGCCAGCCAGGGCTCCCGCCTGCAGCGCGAGGTCCTCGACTTCGAGGTCACCGACCGCACGCGCCAGGTGGAGCGCCAGCGCCTCGTGGTCTCCGAGCTCCAGCGCCGCGTGATGGAGCTGGCCGTGGCCGCTCCGTTCGACGGCCAGGTGGCAACGGTCGACGTGGACGACCGCCAGGCGGTGAGCGCCAACGCGCCGCTGCTCACCGTGGTCGACCTCTCCACCTATGAGGTCGAGATCCACATCCCGGAGTCCTACGCCGACGAGATCGGCCCCGGCACCCGGGTCGAGATCGACTACGCCGGCCGCAAGTTCCCCGGCACCCTCACGACCGTCTCGCCCGAGGTGCGCGAGAGCCAGGTGGAGGGGACCGTGACGTTCGGGGATCGGCCTCCGGAGGGGCTGCGCCAGAACCAGCGCGTCTCCGTGCGGCTCGTGCTCGACCGCCGCTCCAACGTGCTCAAGGTGCCCCGCGGACCGTTCCTGGAGAGCGGCGGCGGGCGCAAGGTGTACGTGCTCGAAGACGGCCTCGCCAGGATGCGGGACATCCGCACCGGCGCCATGAGCGTCGGCGAGGTCGAGATCCTCGAAGGCCTGGCCGAGGGCGACCAGATCCTGCTTACCGACACGCAACAGTTCCAGGGCGCCGAGACCGTCCTGGTCCGTCAATAAATCGAAGAGGAGAAAACCGTGCTCAAGATGGAAAACGTGACCAGGATCTATCGTACCGGCCTCGTGGAGACCCGGGCGCTGCGCGATTTCTCCCTGGAAGTGGAGGAGGGGGAGTTCGTCACCATCACCGGCCCCTCGGGCTCGGGCAAGACCACCTTTTTGAACGTCGCCGGCCTGCTCGACACTTTCGACCAGGGCCAGTACTTCCTCGACGGGCTGGACGTCAGCCGCCTTTCGGACGTGCAGATGTCGCGCATCCGCAATGAAAAGATCGGCTTCATCTTCCAGAGCTTCAACCTGATCCCGGACCTCGACGTGTTCGACAACATCGACGTGCCGCTGCGCTATAGAAAGCTTTCCGGCAAGGATCGCAGGGAGCGCATCGAGCGCGCCGCGACCCAGGTGGGTCTCTCGTCGCGCCTCCGCCACCTGCCGTCGCAGCTCTCGGGCGGCCAGCAGCAGCGCGTCGCGATCGCCCGCGTGCTGGCCGGCGATCCCAAGCTGATCCTGGCCGACGAGCCGACCGGCAACCTCGACTCGACCATGGCGCGGGAGATCATGGAGATCCTGGAGGACATCAACAGCCGCGGCACCACCCTGATCGTGGTGACCCACAACCCCGAGCACGCGGCGCGCGCCCACCGGCAGCTCCACATCGCGGACGGCCGCATGGTCGACCTCGAGCGCATCGCGCCCTTCCCCCTCAACCGGCAGGCGACAGAGACCGCGGTCAGGGCGAACTAGGAGGGATGGAAAGATGCTCGCCTACAACCTCCGCCTGGCCTGGAAGAGCCTGCGCCGCAATCCGATCCTGTCGGTGCTGATCGTCGGCGGCATCGCTCTCGGCGTGGCCATCTCGACCGCCTTCATCACGGTCTATCACGTGTTCTCGGCAGACCCGCTCCCGAACAAGAGCGCCGCCCTCCACTACGTGCAGATGGACAACTGGGATCCCAAGGCGCCGCCCCATCCGGGCTTCAACGGGCTCCCGCCGCAGCTCACCTACCGCGACGTGCGGGCGATCATGCGCAGCAAGATCCCCGTCCGCCAGACCGCAAACTTCAACGCGGCGTTGTATGTCTTCCCCGACGACAGGCGCGTCCGGCCCTCCCAGGAGCCGGTGCGGCTGGTCTTCTCGGACTTCTTCCAGATGTTCGAGGTGCCGTTCAAGTACGGGTCGGGCTGGAGCAAGGCCGCGGACGGCGCGGCCGGGGGGGGCGCGGGAGCCGAGCCGGTGGTGGTGATCAATTCGGCCCTGAACGAGAAGTTGTTCGGCGGCGCCAACAGCGTCGGCAAGACGCTCAGGATCGACCGCCGCGAGTTCCGCATCGTGGGTGTGATCGGTGCGTGGCGCCCGCGCATCAAGATGTACGACATCAACGGCAACCAGTTCAGCCAGCCCGAGCCGATTTTCATGCCGTTCAACTGGATCGAGCCGATGGAGATCCGCAGCACGGGGAACCGCGACAACTGGAAGACCCTGGAGGGGGATCCCACGTTCGTCGAGTCCCTGCGCATCGGCGAGGCCAACTTCATCCAGATGTGGGTGGAGCTGCCCGACGCCCAGAGCCGGCAGGCCTACCAGAGCTTCCTCGACGCCTACACGATGGACCAGAGGAAGATCGGACGGTTCGAGCGCCCGATCAAGAACCTCGTCTCGCCGATGGCCGTCCTCATGCGGGATTGGCAGGTGGTGCCCCGGCAGACCAAGGCCCTGGCCGCGATCTCGGTGCTGTTCCTGATCGTTTCGGCGCTCAACCTGGTTGGATTGTTCCTGGGCAAGTTCCTGGCGCGCGCTCCGCACGTGGGCATCCGCCGGGCGCTGGGCGCGAGCCGCAGGTCCATCTTCCTGCAGCACCTGATCGAGTGCGAG
>DATLNC010000206.1:0-4772 GCA_035536935.1 Thermoanaerobaculia bacterium | reverse complement strand
GATTTACCCGAGCGACTCGGGGATATCCCCGAGCGACTGAGGGATTTACCCGAGCGACTCCGGGATATCCCCGAGTTACTGAGGGATTTATCTGAGAGGCTCGGGGATTTACCTGAGAGGCTCAGGGATTTACCTGAGAGGCTCGGGGATTTACCTGAGAGGCTCGGGGATGCCCCCGAGAAGCTCATTTTACCGCCTTCACCTGCTCCGCCCCGGCCTCGGTGAGGAAATACCAGGTCCCTGCGGCGTTGGGCTTGAGCCAGCCCTTCTCCACCATGCTGTGGAGAGCGCGGTCGATATCGGTTGCGGCCTCGGGTGCGAGATAGCGGATCGCCTTGGCGCGCATGCCGAAACCCGCCTGAACGCCTCCCGCGCGGTCACATCTCTCTTTGTAGCGGGCGAGAACGGCCTGCTCGGCCTTGGACTGGTCCATGGCGCTGATCTTACCCTACATTCTCATACATGATGATCGTACATGATAGGATAAAGCCATGCCTGCTCCTTCCAACATCTCTGTCGTCACCGACCGTGGTCAAGTGTCCATCCCCTCCAACCTGCGCCGGGAGCTTGGGCTGGAAAAAGGCCGCCGGCTTCTCTGGGAGAAAACGGGCGAACGCGAGATCCGTGTGATTGTCCTCTCTGACGTGGAGCCCCGAGGCGCCATGGCGATGTTGGGCTTCGCCAAGCGATTTCGCTCCAGCCGCACAACTCGCGATTGGATGCGCGAGCTTCGAGAGGGTGAGGAGTAATGGCGTGGATCGTCGATACATGCGTTCTCCTCGACGTGCTGGAGGATGACCCTGAGTTCGGGCGCTCCTCGGCAGTCACCCTCGATGCCCACGTTGAGGAGGGTCTGATCGTCTGCCCTGTTACCTATGCGGAGCTTGCTCCCGCGTTTCAGGGAGACCGTTCACTCCAGGACGAATTCCTGGGAGGGATCGGCCTGGATTACCGGCAGGACTGGTTGTGGGAAGACACTCTCCGGGCTCATGAGGCATGGAATACCTTCGTCCAGCGAAAGAGGGCGGGACTGCTGCCAAAGAGACCGCTGGCGGATATCCTGATCGGCGCCTTTGCCATCCGTCACCAGGGCCTGATTACTCGGAACCCAGACGATTTCAAGCCTATCTTCCCGGGACTTACCTTGCGGGGGCCGCTCCAGGAGTAAACGTCTCCCTCCACCCCTGCGTCTGACTCAGAAGCTCCAAAGCCCGGGCGAGCCGCTCCTGATTCTCCGCCTTCACCAGCCAGGTGCTCCGCCCTGAGGGGTGCGGCAGCGGTACCACATCGAAGCGCACATCCCCCCGCGAGCCGGGGAACACCTGGCCGACCCGGTCCGAGAGCGGCCCGGGCTCGGGGATGAACTTGGTGATGGCGTGCTGGCCTATGGCGATCACGGTCAGCGGCTGGATCAGCCGGATCTCCTCCTCCATCCAGGGCGCGCAGTTCGCGATCTCGTCGGGCGCGGGCGGGCGGTCCCCTCCCTGCGGAGCGCGCCCCGGAAAGCAGCGGATGACCGCGGCGATGAGCACACGGCGGCGGAACTCCTCCTCGGAGACTCCCAGGGAGGCGAACCAGGCGAAGAGGCGGGTGCCGGCCGTGAACGCGAAGGGCTTGCCGATATCGCGCTCCTTGGGGCCGGGCGCCTGGCCGACCAGGAGCATCCGCGGCCAGACCTCCGGCCGCGCGATCACCGGCGGCGGCTCCACCCGGGGGCAGATGCGGCAGCCGCGGACCTGGTGGATGTGAGAGTCGAGCTCCGGCCAGCCGTTCAATGCAAGGATTCTTCGCGCACCCACGGGCGTTCGGCCAGCTCTTCGAGAAAGGCGTCCACCACCCGGGGATCGAACTGCCTGCCGCTCTGCCGGCGGAGCTCGGCAACCGCACTGTCCGCCGGCAGGGCCGCCCGGTAGGGGCGGGTCGTGGTCATGGCGTCGAAGGCATCCACCACGGCGATGATGCGCGCACCGAGAGGGATGTCGTCGCCCTGGAGCCCCATGGGATAGCCAGGGTAGCGCGTCTCGTCCATGGAGCCATCGAAGCGCTCCTGGTGGGCACGGACGATCGGCGCGGCATCCCGGAGAAGGTCGAGCTTCTCCAGCAGGCGGGCCCCGATGTCCGCGTGGCGGCGCATGACCTCGGCCTCGACCTCGGTCAGAGGGCCGCGCTTGCGCAGGATCTCCTCGGGGATGCCGATCTTGCCGATGTCGTGGAGCATGCTGGCGTAGTGGATCATCTCCAGGTCCTTGCCGCGCAGCCCCAGCCGGCCCCCCACCGCCACCGCGTACTCGCTCACCCGCCGCAGATGCCCCTCGGTGTACGAGTCCTTGGCCTCGACCGCCTGCGTCAGCGCCTGGGCGACGCGCAGCAGGTCGCGGCGGAGCAGCCGGTTCGAATCGGCCAGCTCGTCGCGCATCCGCACCTCGTGCTCCCGCGAGCGGCCGACGAACGCGCCGACCATCGACAGGATCACCAGGTCCGCGCAGCGCGACCAGACGTCGATCCCGTCTCCAAAGCCGGCCGCATCGATCCAGGTCGCTCCGAAAAGATAGAAGAGGCCGCTGGCGGAAGCGGCCAGGACGCCGCCGCGCAAGCCATACTGGTTCCCGAACCAGAGGATCGGGATGACGTAGAGGAGGACGGCCCAGCTCCCGCCCCGGGGCAGGAGCACCGAGAGCGGCACGGCCGCGAAAGTCAGGCCGAGCACCATGCCGACGCCCACCAGGAGGACCCTCCGGCCCCCCGTTTGCGGGCGCATGGAGAGCGCGACCGTTTCCTGGCCTCCCGTGTCCAGGCCCGTCAAGACGGACGAAGGCACCAGAAGGCGTGGACGCCGGGCCGGCTTTTCGCCCGGGATCGGCTCCATCCAGCGGCGCAGGTAGCGGTCCGCGGTCAGGAGCATGGGCGGGCCCAGGAGGAGCACGGCGATCAGCCCCTCGGCCGCGCCGTTCCAGAAGCGCGGTCCGGGGAAGCCGCCGAGCACGACCGAGACGCCGAACGAGGTGAGCAGGCCGCCGAGCATGGCGCCGAGCAGGAACCAGATGTAGGAGCGCAGCGTGGGGAGACCGCGGCCGATCCCCGGGACGTGGCAGAAGACGAGGAAGGCGACGGCCCCGGAAAGGGCAACCGAGAAGGCGAGCCCGAGGCCCGCCAGGAAGCTACCCTGGACGGCCCAGGCCCCGACGAGCTGCCCCACGGACGCGCCCAGCACACCCGGCCAGCCGAAGAGCAGCCCCGCGATCCAGGCGACGAACGGATTCCCGACCCGTACCAACCCCCCCAGCACGCCCGCGGAGAAAGCCAACAGGAAGATGCCGCCCCGCATCCGCACGTACCATGCGGCCAGGGACCGGTAGAGGGCGGCCGCGCCGGAAGGAGCCGACGCGGCACGGGAGTGGGACAGAACGTTCATGATGGTCCGCTTCCTTCCGATACGAGCTCGTCATCAGGGCGCGGTCCCCTTGGCCGGCGAGCCAACCACCTTCTCCTGCCCGTCGGCCTGATGCTCGGCCGCGATGGGCAGGACCTCGACCGCCGGCTCCCACCAGGGCTCCGCCGGATCGAAGACCTCCCCCTCGTGAGCGCACGTAGAGGAGACGTGGTCCTTGCCGTACATCGGCTTCCCGCCGTGGGTCGACCGATGCAAGGGGTAGATGCTGCCGCAAGTATGACAGAACCGCCCGACCGTGCGCCCTCGCCGCTCTTCCGCGATCTGGCTCTGGGGAGCTGCCTCGGGATACCGGTAGACCATGGCGATACCTACCGGGCCGCCAGCAGCTCGGTGCGCGAGAAGAAGAACGAGAGCTCGATGGCGGCGTTCTCGGCCGAGTCGCTGCCGTGGATGGCATTGCGCTCGATCGAAGTGCCGAACAGCGCCCGCACTGTCCCCGGGGCTGCCTTGGCCACGTCCGTCGCTCCCATGACTTCCCGCAAATGAGCCACTGCGCCGTCCCTCTCCAGAGCCACCGGCATGACCGGTCCGCTCGTCATGAACTCCACCAGACTGCCGTAGAACGGCCGTTCCTTGTGGACTTCGTAGAACGCCTGGGCCTGCGTCTCTGTCAGACGCAACATCTTGATACCGCGAATCGTGAAACCGTCTTCCTGCAACTTTGCAAGAACCTTGCCCGCGCTTCCCGCCTCTACGGCGTCGGGCTTGATGATGGCCAGGGTCATAGGCATAGGGTAATCTCTCCCAAATCGTCTGTTGTGGTGTGAAGAAGTTACAGCTCGTCGTCAGACGAAGGTCCCTCCAGGACCTCCATCTCGCCATTCGGGCCTTCGACGTAAAAGGCCGATCCAACTATCTCCATCTGGCCGCCGGGTCCGAGCAGCACCGCCGACTCGGCAGGGATGCCCAGGCCCCAGCGGATCCCGGGCAGCTCCAGGAGCTTGCGCAGGCGCCGGTCGTGGCCGGGATCGAAGTTCGGCTCGACCACCCCTTCGTGGAGCCAGCCGAAGCCGGGAATCGTCTTCCCCGGTGCGATGCTGCGGGCGATCTGTCCGGCGGCCTGGGCAGCGGCGGCGATGGCCACGACCATGCCGCCGGTCTGGATCTTCCTCGTGAGGGCCTCGGCAGCCGGCGATCCTGCCAGGGCGTCGAGGAGATGATCCGCGACGCCTCCGCCGAGGTAGACCGCCGGTACCGCCGCGATCCGCTCGGCATTGCGGCCGCGCCGGGAATCCCGGCTGCGGTAAATGGGGATGATCTCCATCTCGCGCTCCAGCTCGTCGGCCACGTACTCGCCGAAGTGCCGGGCGTAGTCGTTCGA
>DATLNC010000205.1:0-10353 GCA_035536935.1 Thermoanaerobaculia bacterium | reverse complement strand
CATCCAGCCGAGCGGCTTCCGCTGGGCCGAGGCCCGGCGCCTGGCCACCCGGATCGGGCGCCGCAAGGAGGCGCCGCCGGTGCTCCGTCTGCGCCGCAACCTGCGCAGCGTCCGGCCCCTGGTGGAGCTCGCCAATGCCCTCCTCCTGCTGCGGCGCGAGGTCTTCGGCCGCACCGAGGAAGACGAGCCCGAGGACGCCGCCTTCGAGGGGCCGGTCCCCATCGAGGTGCCTGCTGCCGAGGAGGACGTGCTCGCCGCGATCGAAGGGTTCGGTCCGCGCTGCGCCGTTCTCACCCTGGACGATGCGGAGACCGAGCGCCTCCGGGAGAGGCTCGGCACGAGCCGGGTGTTCCACGTGCGCGACGCCAAGGGGCTGGAGTTCGAGAGCGTCGTGCTCTGGAAGCTCCTCGCGCCCGACCAGGACCTGATCCAACGCTTCCTGCGAGGATCGGACGCCCGGATGGAACGGGAGCCCCGCTTCAAGCGCCTGCTTCAGCACCTCTACGTGGCGGTGACCCGCGCCCGCCGGCATCTCGCGGTATATGAAGGCCATCGTGAGGGCCAGCGCGAAGGGCCGGAGCCCCATCCATTCTGGGGGGAACAGCGCTTCCGCGCCCGGCTGGAGCGGGAAACAGTAGAGGCCCTGCCCCGTCTGTTCCGCCCCACGGCAGCGCCCGCGGAGTGGGAGCGGGAGGGGGATTACTTCCTGGAGCGCGGGCACTTCCGTCAGGCCGCCGAGTGCTACCGCCGCGCCGCCCGGCCCGAGCTGGAGGCCGAGGCCCTGGCGCGCGCCGACGAGGAGCGCGAGGACTGGATCGCCGCTCTCAGCCGCTGGGCCGGTCTGCGCCGCGCGGCGAAGCAGGCCCCGCTGCTCGATCGCCTGGGCCGGCTCTCCGAGGCCGCGGCCTCCTATCGGGAGGCCGGCCTGGAGCGGGAGGCGCGCGCCTGCGAGGCCCGCCTCCTCGAGAACCGCAAGGCCTGGAAGGAGGCAGCCGGAGCCTGGGAGGGGCTCGGCCGGCACGCGGACGCCGCCCGCTGCTGGGAGCGCGCCGCCGAGGGCAGCCGCGGGTTGGAAGCCGGCGAGCACGAGGCCGCCGCCCGCTGCTTCCATGCCGCCGGCCAGCCCAAAAAGGCCGCTCTCGCCCTGGCGCGCCACCTCGAAGCCCTGGGAAACTGGGGCCGCGCCGCCGCGGCGTACCGGTTCGCCGGCAGAATCCAGAGCTCCAACCTCTGCCGCGCCCGGGCTCTGGAGGAGGCGGACCGGCCCGCCGCGGCCGCGGTACGGCGCGAGCGCCTCGGCGAGATCGAGCCGGCGGTTGCCCTCTACGCCCGGGCGGGCCGGTGGCTGGATGTGGCGCGCCTGGAGCCGGCCCGGCCCGAGCCCCGCCGCCGCCTGCTGCCGAAGCTCCGGCACCTGATCGAGAACGGAGAGTGGGACAAGGCAGACCGGCTGCTGCGCGCCCGCCGCGAGGTTCTCCTCGATCAGATTCCCGGGATCCCCTGGTTCCTCCTCACCCAGGGGGAGCGGCTCGTCTGGGAAGAGCTGCGCGACCTGGAAAGGCTGGAGCACCGCTGCCGCGCCCTCCGCGCCGAGAGCGAGCGCGCCTGGAGCCGCGCCGCCCGCCACTGGTCGCTCGCCGAGGAGCCCGCCCGCGCCGCCGAAGCGCTCGGAGACCGCCTGCGGAGGGCCTGGCCTCATCCGGTTCAGGAGACTCCCCCAGCCAGTCCGGAAGCCCCGTCGGCCCATCCGGACCGCGAGATTCTCCGCTGCCTGCTCCAGGGCACGATCCCCCACGAGGCAGCCCGCGTCGCCATCCGCCATCTCCTGCAGGGTTGCATCGACTGCGCCCGCGAGATCGAGCGGCTGAAACGGCCCTCGTCGCCGGCCAGTTACGACGAGGCGTTCAGCCGGATCCACAGCAAGATCGCGGACGGCGGGCTGGAGGCGCTGCGGCGTACCTCCCTGGATCCATCGCCGTCCCCGTCGCACCTCTACGCGGAGCTGCTCGCCCACGAAGCGGTGGAGGGGCTTGTCCAGGTCCACAGTACGAGGCGCTACGCCAGCCTGGCGCTCTGCGAGCTGCTGCTCCGCAAGAGCCGGGACCTCGGCATCGACGATCCCGAGCGGGCGCGCAAGGCCGCGGACCTCGCGGTCCAGGTCGCCGAGCAGCTCGACCTCGACCTCTACGGCGCCCCCGTGGTGCAGGACGTGCGCGCCATGGCCTGGGCCTATCTCGCCGAGAGCCGCAGGGTGCAGGCCGAGGTGCACCTCGCCGAGAGCTCCATGGACAAGGCCGAGCAACTGCTGGAGCAAGGGAGCGGCGATCCCCTGGCCCGCGCCGAGCTGCTGACGCTCAAGGCTTCCCTGGCGGGCTACTGCGGCCGGTTCGACGAGGCGATCCGCATCCTCAACCGGGCCTCCTCGATCTACCGCCGGCTGGACGAGCGCCATCTCCTCGGCCGCACGCTGCTCAAGAAGGGGACCCTCCTCGGCAACGCGGGTCAGCACGCGACCGCCCTGCGCCTGATCCGCCGCAGCATCGACCTCATCGATCCGCCGCGCGAGCCGCGGCTGATCGTCTGCGCCACCCACAACCTGATCTGGTTCCTCAACGAGAGCGGCCGTTCAGGCGAGGCCGACGCCTGCCTCGGCGGCGCGCGCCGGCTTTACGAGCAGGTGGGAGACCGCCGCCATCTGAGCCGGCTGCGCTGGCTGGAAGGCAAGCTCGCCTCCCGGCCCCGCGAGGCCGAGGGCGCGCTGCTGGCCGCCCGCGACGGGCTCGCGCGGGAGGGGCTCGCCTACGAGGCCGCGCTCGCCGCCATGGACCTCGCCGTGCTCTACGTCCAGGAGCGCCGGGAGGCCGACATGCTCCGCCAGGCCGACCAGCTCTTCCCCCTCTTCCGCTCGGACGACATGTACCGCGAGACCGCCACGGCCCTGCAATCCTTCCAGCAGCAGACCGGGCCCGAGGACACGGCGCGGCTGATCGACGAGCTCTCGGCCTGGGTCGAGAGGGCTCGCAATGAGAAGAACCCGCCGGCATTGGCGCTGCCGCTCTGAAGGACACCAAGGACCTCAAGGACCTCAACGACCTCAACGACAACAAGGACAACAAGGACAACAAGGACAAGCGCTTTGTCTTTGAGGTCCTTGATGTCCTTGGTGTCCTTGAGGTCCTTTCCGGATTTCCGCCTCACCTATAATCCCGCTCCGGCATGACCGCCCACCTCTCCGACGCCGATCTCCTTGCCCGCCTGGTCGCTTTCGATACGACCAGCCGGAACAGCAACCTCCCGCTGGCCGACTTCCTCGCCGATTATCTCGACCGGCCCGGCATCCGCGTCGAGCGCAATCCCTCGGCCGAGGGCACCAAGACCAACCTGATCGCCTGGATCGGCCCTGAGCCTCAAGAGGACCGCCGCGGCCTGGTCCTCTCCGGTCACATGGACACGGTCCCTGCCGAGGAGGCCGGCTGGCACAGCGACCCGTTCACCCTGTCCGACGAGGGGGACCGCTGGGTCGCCCGCGGCTCCTGCGACATGAAAGGCTTCCTCGCCCTTGCCGCCAATCTCGCCGTCGAGATCTCCACCCGCCGCGGCCTGATGCGCGCGCCCCTGGCCCTGGTCTTCACTTATGACGAGGAGGTCGGCACCCTGGGCGCTCGGCGGCTTACCGAGACCTTTCGCGGCATCCTTCCCCGGAGCGCCGTCATCGGCGAGCCCACCTCCCTGCGGGTGGCGCGCGTGCACAAGGGCCATCTCAAGATGCGGATCACGCTCCACGGCAAGAGCGCCCATAGCGGCTATCCCCACCTGGGCGCAAACGCCATCGAGCCGGCTGGCCGGGTGATCGCAGCCCTCACCAGCCTGCGCCAGGAGCTCGAAGCCGAGCTCACTGCCAACCGCGAGCTCTTCCCGGAGGTCCCCTTCGTGCCGCTGAACGTCGGCACCGTGCACGGCGGCTCGGCCATCAACGTGGTGCCCGACCGTTGCGAGGTCGAGGTCGGGGTGCGGCCTTTGCCCGGCGTTGATTCCGGGGAGCTGGCCGAGCGCATCCGCCGCGCCGCCCGCGAGGCCGCCGCCCCGTTCGAGCCCGATCTGGAGATTCTCTCCGACAGCCCGCCCATGCTCCTGGACGAAGCGTCGCCGATCCACCGCCATCTCTGCTCCCTGGTCGGCCAGAGGACCGGCGGCAGCGTCTCCTTCGCCACGGACGCCGGCTGGCTCCAGCGCCTGGGCATGGACTGCGTCATCTTCGGACCCGGCTCCATCGAGGTCGCCCACAAACCGAACGAGCACCTCCCCAAGGACGAATTCGCCGCGGCCCGCGGCATTCTGAACGCGACCGTCCGCCGCTTTTGTCAGGAGACAGGATGAGCGTGCTCGAAGCCGACTGGACCTGGACCGGCGAGCGCTTCGAAAGCGGTATTCAGATCCGGATCGGGGAAGGCCGCATCGCCGAGGTGGGGACTTTCGGCTCTCCGGACCTCCGTCTGGAAAACCGAGCCCTTCTCCCCGGGATGATTTTCTCCCACTCGCACGCTTTCCAGCGCGGCCTGCGCGGAAGGGGCGAGCGCTTCCCCGCCGGCTCCGGCAACTTCTGGACCTGGCGCGAGGCCATGTACGGCCTCGTGGGCCGGCTCGAGCCGGACGAGTTCCAGGCCCTCTGCCTGCAAACCTTCCGGGAGATGCGCTCGGCGGGGATCACCTGCGTCGGCGAGTTCCATTACTTCCATCACGGGCCGGAGCTGAACGGCTGGGCCTTCGACGAGCGGGTGCTCCGCGCCGCGGCCGAGGCGGGCATCCGGATCGTGCTGCTCCAGTCCTACTACCGCACCGGCGCCATCGGACAACCCCTGGAAGGGGGGCAACGCCGCTTCGATGGGTTCTCGCCCGCGGCCTTCTGGGAACAGGTGGACCGGCTGGGCGCCCTCCTCGATCCCGCGACCCAGACGCTAGGCGCCTCGGTCCACAGCATCCGGGCCGCGGGACTGGAAGATCTGCGCACCGTCTACGACGAGGCGCGGCGCCGCGACCTGGTCTTCCACATCCACGTGGAGGAGCAGCGCCGGGAAATCCAGGACGCGATCGCCTACTACGGCCGCCGCCCCATGCAGCTCCTCCTCGAAACCCTGGGCACCGCGACCGATGTCACCGCCATCCACTGCACCCATACCGACGCGGAGGACATGGAGCGCTTTTTGGCTGGCGGCGGCACGGTCTGCCTCTGCCCACTCACCGAAGGCAACCTCGGCGACGGGATCGCTGGCCGGATCAGCCGGGCCTGCATCGGCAGCGACTCGAACGCGCGGATCTCCATGCTGGAGGAGATGCGCTGGCTGGAATACGCGCAGCGGCTCGCCACCGAAAGCCGCGGCGTGCTCCGCGACTACGACGGCCAGGTGGCACGGGTCCTCTTCGAGGCCGCTACCGTGAACGGCGCGCAGGCCCTCGGCGTCGATGCCGGCCGCATCGCGCCCGGCTGCTGGGCGGATTTCGTCTCGATCGACCTCGGCGCCCCATCCCTCGCCGGCTGGGAGCCCGAAACACTGCTGGATTCCCTCGTCTTCGGAGCCGGAGACGAGGCGGTCGCCGCCACCTGCGTGGGCGGCGCCTGGATGGAGCGCGCTTGGAGGGAGAGATAGACCATGTGCGGACGCTACACCCTGAGCTCGAAAGGCGATGAGCTGGCCCTTCTGTTCGACCTGATTGACGTTCCCGAAGTCATACCGCGGTACAACCTCGCCCCGACCCAGGAAGCGGCGGTGGTGCGGGTCGAGCGGCCCGGCGAGCCCCGCCGCCTCGACCTGCTGCGCTGGGGGCTGATCCCCTATTGGGCCAAGGAGGCGAGCATCGGCAACCGGATGATCAACGCCCGCGCCGAGAGCGTGGCCGAGAAGCCCTCCTATCGCTGGAGCTTCCGCAAGAAGCGCTGCCTCATCCCAGCCGACGGCTTCTACGAATGGAAGAAGGCGGGCAAAGCGAAGCAGCCCTACCTGATCCGGCGCAAGGACGGCCAGCCCTTCGCCTTCGCCGGTCTCTGGGACCGCTGGCAGGACCCCGAGCGCGGGCCGCTCGACACCTTCACCATCCTCACGACAGATGCCAACGAACTGATCCGCCCTCTCCACGACCGCATGCCCGTCATCCTCGATCGCAGGGACTTCGACCTCTGGCTCGATCCGGCGTTCGAGGACCGTGAACGGTTGCAGCCGCTGCTCGCGCCGTTCGATCCGCAGCAGATGGAGACCTTCCCGGTGAGCCGGACGGTGAACAGCCCGGGGAACGACGTGGCCGATTGCATCGCGCCGCTCGTCGAGGACTAGAGCATGTAGGCAGTAACGAAGAGCCCGACCATCGCGAAGATCACGGCCAGCTTGCCGGCCGTGCCGACGATCAGCCCGACCCAGGTGCCGATCCCCACCTTGCCGGCCTGCTCCCAGTTGCGCCGCGACAGGTACTCCCCGAGCACGGCGCCTACGAAGGGGCCGAGCAGCAGGCCGGGGAGGCTGAAGAAGATCCCTACGATCGTGCCCACCGCCGCGCCGACGATGGCCATCTTGCTCGCCCCAACCCGCTTCGCCCCCATCCCCGCCGCCGCGATCTCGATGACGAAGGTCAGGAGCATGAGCAGGAAGAGCAGCGTGAGCGTGAACCATCCCACCTTCTGGAAGTGGTCGATCCACGCCGCGATCAGCAGGCCGACGAAGACGAGCGGCGCTCCGGGCAGCGCGGGCAGGATCGTCCCCGCCAGGCCGGCGACGATAAGCGCGATGGCGGCCACCCAGAGCAGCGAGATCATGCAGTCTCCTGTTTCGGCCGTCCCCACCGCTTCCAGGCCTTGCGCAGCAGCAGGACGGGGATGAGGATCACGAGCGCGACCGGCAGGCCCACGACGGCCAGGAAGATCAGCAGGTCCGCCAGCCCCTTGAGGAACCCTACCAGAACGCTGAAGGACTCGCGGACCGTCTCGTTCGGGCGCCAGCCCCCGGCCGCGATCGGCTTCCCCGCCGCGTCCGGCTCCAGGGTGAGCTGGATCGTGGAGAGGCCGACGAGGTTCTGCAGCGCGTTGAGCTGCCCCTGGATCTGCTCGATCTGGGTGCGGACCCCCGTCAGCTCGCGGTAGATCTCCATCACCTCGCCGACCTTGCGCGAGCGCTCCCGCGACTCGGCCAGCAGCTCCTGGAGCTCCGTTTCGGTGGCTTGGAGCGACCGCATCCGGGCGTCCAGGTCGACGTACTGGTCCGTGACGTCCTCGGTGGACATCTGCTCCCTCTCGACCCGGAGCGCGATCCCGCGGATCTCCTCCCGCGCCCGGTCGAGCCGCTCCGCGGGCACCCGCAGCGTCATCTGGTAGTGCAGGACGCCCTCGCTCCGGCCGGCGTTCAGGTCCGAAACGAAACCGCCGAGCGAGGCCGCGAGCTGCTGGAGCCTCTGGGCCGCGGCCTCCGTGTCCTTCACCACGAGGTGGACGTCGAGCCGCCGGATCAGCTTCCGGCTCTGGACGGCCGGCGGCGCGATCGGAGCCCCGGCGGGCGCCGCTTCGGACCGGGCCGGCGCCACGGCATCGGCCACCGGAACCTCCTCTGCCATCCTCTTCTGGCTGCAACCGCCGGACAACGCCACCAGCAACGCGAACACGAGCCACGGGCTCTTCATGGGCCGGTCTCCTCAGGTACGGGCGCCGCGTCGATCGTCTTCAGGATGGACCGGTACGCCCGGTAATCCAGGATGAAGGCGAGCACCATGGCAGGGGCCGCGATCAGGAGAAGGACCTGCTCCGGCAAGGCCTGCAAGTACCTTCGCAGACCCGACAGGAACGGCGTCAACTCCGTCGGCTCCATCGCGCCAAGCACCTCCACCAGGAAGAACGAAGCGGCTGCCACACCTACCAATAGACCCGCGAGGGCGGCGAGAAGATAACCAAGAAAGAGAAGACGGTGGTATCGCCGGAGGCCCGCCTCCCCTTCCGGAGTCTCCCGCAGGACTGCCCGGAGGTTGGCGTGGGCAGTGCCGGTGCGGTTGAAGGCGCGGCGCGGCTCCGGGCCGCCAACCGTGAGCCGCGCCTTGCCAAGGCCCAGGTAAGAACGCCGGTCAAGCATCAGCGCAGCTTGCGGTCGAAGAAGTCGGCGGCGGCCCGGTAGGCCTCCAGCCAGCTCGAATGAAGGAGGAAGGTGTGGACCTCGTCCGGGAACACCAGGATCTCCACGTCCACCTTCCTCTTGCGCAGCTCCTCGGCCAGCTCCACGGTCTCCGCGAAGCCGACGTTGCGGTCGTCGTCGCCGTGGATCAGCAGCACCGGCGAGCGCCAGCTGTCGAGCCAGGCCATGGGCGAGGACTCGAAGGCGAGCCGTTTCTGGTCCGGCGTCGGGTCGTACTCGGGGATGAAGTTGCGGATGCCCACGTTCCAGTCGTGGACGCCATGCACGTCCACCCCGGCGGCGAAGAGGTGCGAGGCCTTGGCGAGGCCCAGCGCCGTGAGGTAGCCGCCGTAGGAGCCGCCCCAGAGTCCGATACGGTCGGGATCGACATCCGGCCGGCTGCGCAGGTAGACGCCGGCGCCCAGCACGTCGTTGAGCTCGCTGGCCCCGGCGGCCCCGATGTTCTGCGCCTCGCGGAACTCCATCCCGTACCCGATGCCCGCCCGGTAGTTGATGGATAGCACCACATAGCCGCGGCTCGCCAGGTACTGGTTCATGCCGTAGGCCTTGTTGTAATAGGGGCTGTGATGCCAGCCGAGGAGCATCTGCCGGTGCGAGCCGCCGTGCAGGAAGATGAGCGCCGGCCGCCGCTCGCCCTGCTTGAGCCCGGGGGGCCGGAAGAGCTGCGCGTGGATGCGCATTCCGTCAGCCGCGGAATAGATCACCGGCTCGGGCACGACCAGCCGGTCCTCGGGGAAGTCGGCCGGAATGGTGCCGGGAGCGAGATCGCGAGCCTTCTCAGAACCAAATCTGACGACCGCGCGCGCCGGGCTGCGCGCTCCGGCCTGGATCCAGGCCAACGCCTTGCCGTCGTGAGTCAGGGCCGGCATCCATTCGAGCCCCTCTCCGCGGGTGATCGCTACCGGCGAACCCCCGGTCACGGGCACCCGCCAGAGATGGCGGCGCTCGATGTCGCCCTGGTTGGAGCTGAAGATCAGCTCGCGCCGATCCGGGCCCAGGATGACGTTCTCGACCTCGAATTCGCCGGGGGTGAGGAGGGTCGCCTCGCCTCCTGCCGCGGATACGGAGTAGAGATGGAGCCAGCCGTCTCCCTCCCAGGGGAAGGCGATGCGGTCATTGGCGCCCCAGAAGATGGCATTGGGCGCTTCGATCTCATGGAAGGCGCTCCCCGCCCCTTCGCGGGCGCGCCAGATCGTGGCCGCGCGGCCCGTGGCCACGTCCGCGACCAGGATGGACCACGGCTGGGTCTCGCGGTTTGGCCGGAAGATCGGGAAGACCTTGCGGGCGGGAGCGCGGAGAAAGGCGATCCGGGTGCCGTCGGGCGACCAGGCGGGCTCCATGTCCTCGTCCACGCCGGGCGCGAGCCAGCGGACGGTCTTGGCGGCCATGTCGTACACGCCGACGAAGTTGTGGTTGCCCCGGTTGCTGACGAAAGCGAGCCTGGAGCCGTCCGGAGACCAGCGGAGCGAGCCAGAGCCACCGCGGGTCTGAATGATGGCCGCGGGCTCTTTGCCGGCATCGAACGTTGCCCACAGGACCTGCCCCTTGCGGGTGAAAGCGAAGCCATCCCCGCGGGGCGAGGGCGCAGGGTTGCTCCCCGGGCCGACGCGCACGGGCTCGCCGCCGTCCTTTTCGGCGATGGCCACGCGCCAGACCGCCTGCTCGGCGCCGGCCGGATCGCTCGCCGGGTTCGGAATCTCCCCCTGCCGGTTGGCCGCTCCGCCACGGACGTAGAAGAGGGTCTTGCCGTCCGGCGTCCATTCGAGGCTGCCGACGGTCTGGCCGTCGTCCTTGTCGTAGCGGGTGAGCTGGCGTCCGCGGTAATCGGGAGGCTCGGCCACCCAGATGTTGCGCACGCCGCGGTCGTTCTGTACCCAGGCCAGCCGGCCTCCCGCGGGCGAGGCCAGGATCTCCGAAGGAAACGGCGCGCTGAGGATGGACTCCAGAGTAACGGGCTTCTGGGCTGCCGCGGGCAGCACGCACAGGAGGGCCAGAACGGCCCCGAGACGGAGGCTCGGCTGGTATCTGCTCATGACGGGCGGAATTGTAGCAGCGGCCCCTCATCCCCGAGTGACTCAGGGCTTTCCCCGAGCGACTCAGGGATTTACCCGAGCGACTCAGGGCTTTCCCCGAGTGACTCAGGGACTTCCCCGAGCGACTCAGGGATTTACCCGAGCGACTCAGGGATTTA
>DATLNC010000204.1:0-2933 GCA_035536935.1 Thermoanaerobaculia bacterium | reverse complement strand
TTCACGCAGATCCCGACCACCCTCCTCGCCCAGGTGGACGCCGCGATCGGCGGCAAGACCGGGGTGGACCTCCCAGGCGGCAAGAACACGGTCGGCCTCTTCCATCATCCTGCTTTCGTGGTCTGCGACACCTCCGTCCTTCCTACTCTTCCCCGGGAAGAGCTGCGCTCCGGGATGGTCGAGGTGGTCAAGATGGCCGCGCTCCTCGATCCGGATCTCCTCGCCCGGGTGGAGGAGCGGCTCGACCTTCTCCTCTCTGGCGACGCGGCCGAGCTGGGGCCCGTGGTCGCCGCGGCGGCAGCGGCCAAGATCGGGGTGGTCGAGCGCGATCCCACCGAGCAGGGGGACCGGCGGCTGCTCAACTTCGGCCACACCCTCGGCCATGCCATCGAGTCGGCCTGCGGCTACTCCGGGCTCCGCCACGGCGAGGCGGTGGGCTACGGCATCCTCTTCGCCCTGCGCCTCGCCGTCCGCGAGGGCCTCGATCCGGCCGTCGCGCGCCGCGTCTCGGAGCTGCTCGGCCGGTTCGATCTGCCGCCGCTTCCGCCACTCGATTCCGACGAGCTGATCTCCCTCATGGCGCGCGACAAGAAGGCGCGGGAGTCCGGGCTGACCTGGGTTCTCCCCGCCGCGCTCGGCCAGGGGAGGATGGTGGACGGGATCGGGATGGACGTGGTGGCCGCGGAGCTTAGAGGTTTCATCGCCGATCGGGTATAATCCAGCCAGTTGTAATGAACCGGTAAGCGAATGACGACGCCCAGCCGAAGCTTTCTTCGCAGAATGAAGGTGCGGCACGCCCTTCTTCTGGTGCTCCTTCTCTCCGGCATCATCCCGCTGCTGGTCAGCAGCTTCCTGCTCATCCAGAAGAACGAGGAGGTCCTGCGCAACTCCGAGCGCGACTTCCTGATCCGCAAGGCCGGCGTGCTCGCCAAGGAGGTCTCCGCTTACCTGGAGACGGTGCAGCGTCCGCTGCGCGAGCTGGGCAACGGACTCCTGGTCGCGCCGGGCGCCACCCTCATGGCGGACCGCTTGCGCGAGCCCTGGGTGAGTGGCCATCTCAAGCGGTTCGTGCTCGAGAGCGAAGGCCTCATAGCCCTGCGCATCGTAGACGAGAGCGGCGGCGGCCCGCTGCTCGCCCCCGGAAACCTGGGAGCGCCTGCCCGCGTGGCGATGGATGAGGCGTTCCAGCAGGCCCGGCAGCAGAAGTCGTCCGACCCGATCTACCGCTTCGTGGACATGGGCAAGGCTGCCGAGCCGCTCGCGGCCCTGGCGATTCCCTTCCGGAGCGCCGACGGCCAGCTCCTCGTGGTCATGGCCCTGATCCGTTTCCAGCCGCTGGAGGAGGTCCTCCGCGCGGAGGTGAGCGCGGGCGTGGCGCTCTTCCTGGTCGACCGCAAGGGCCAGATCCTGTGGTCCGACGGCAGCGATCCGGCCAAGGAGGAGGTCCTCAAGAAGACGGTCCTCCCGCAGTTCGTGGAGCGGCCGGTGAGCCTGACCCGCGAGTACGTGGCCGTCACCGAGGACGGCCCGCAGGAAGTCCTGGCGCAGGTGAGCGCTGTGGAGGCGAGCGGCTGGGGCGTCGTGGTGCAGAAGCCGCTCTCGACCGCCTTTGCCGCGGTCGACCGGATGATCTTCCAGACCATGCTCTCGACCCTGCTCCTGGTGGCGCTCGCGCTCTCGTTCGCCTACGTGGCGGCGCGCTGGGTCTCCCGTCCCATCCAGCGGCTCGCCGAGACCACGCACGAGATCGCGGCCGGCAAGTTCGGCGGCCAGATCGAAATGCAGGGGCTGACCTTCGAGTTCGCGGACCTGGCCGAAGACTTCAACCAGATGAGCGGCCACGTCGAGCGCTACATCCAGCAGCTCCGGCAGGCGGCGCAGCAGAACCGCGAGCTCTTCATCGGCTCCATGCGTGCCTTCGTGGCCGCGATCGACGCCAAGGACCCCTACACCCGCGGCCATTCCGAGCGCGTCGCGGCCTTCAGCCGCACGATCGCGCGCTACCTGCAGCTCCCGGAAGAGGTCCAGCACAAGGTCTGGATCAGCGGGCTCCTCCACGACGTCGGCAAGATCGGCGTCGAGGACCAGGTCCTCCTCAAGGAGGGCAAGCTCACTCCCGAGGAGTTCGAGAAGATGAAGCTGCACACCGTGATCGGCGCCGAGATCATGACGCCGATCGACCAGCTCCGGGAAATGGTGCCCGGCATCCGCTCGCACCACGAGGCCTGGAACGGCCGCGGCTATCCGGACGGGCTCAAGGGCGAGCAGATCCCGCTCTACGGCCGCATCATCGGCGTGGCGGACACGTTCGACGCCATCACCACGAACCGGCCGTACCAGCAGGCGTTCAGCCTGGACTACGCCGTGGAGACGATCAAGAAGCTCACCGGCAGCCGGTTCGACGCCAAGATCGTCACCGCCTTCCTGCGCGCGTTCGAGGCCGGAGAGATCCGGCCGCGGCCGAGCCGCTCGGATTCGCAGGTCATCCAAACGAAAGCGGCGGCTTCGAGGTAGAATCCCGCCTCGATGTTCCACTACGTCCTCGCCAACCTGCTGGCCAACAACAAAGACGCTCTGGGCGCCATCTTCCTCGACGGCACCGGCGAGACGGTGGACCTCGCCTGCGCCGACTTCAGCCCGCACGAAATGAAGGTGGTCGGCGCCTACCTGGGCATCTACATCCGCCACTTCGAAAGGCTCCTTGTGAGCAACGGCCTCGGCGAGCTGAGGGTGCTGCACATCGAGAAGCGCGGCATCCACATCTACGTCGTCCCCCTGCCGGACGGCTACTCCCTGGCCCTGGTCCAGAAGCATCCCGCCCTCGTGGCCCAGGCCCGCGCCAGCCTCGGCGAAGCCGTCAAGCAGCTCACGGACGAGCTGTTCAGCTGATCCCATTCCCCCTCTCCCCGGCCCTCTCCCCCGTGCCGGGGGAG
>DATLNC010000203.1:0-3166 GCA_035536935.1 Thermoanaerobaculia bacterium | reverse complement strand
AAGGACACGCCCGGACGTGGAGACCCTTCCGCGAAGCGCGGAAGTCTTTCAATGAGCGACGCGGGGATGTCATCGAACGACTCAGGCATGTACCCGAGCGACTCAGGAAGATCCCCGAGCGGCTCGGGTATATACCCGAGTGACTGAGATATATACCCGAGTGCCTCGGGGATTTACCTGAGTGCCTCGGGGATTTACCCGAGTGCCTCGGGGATTTACCCGAGTGCCTCGGGGATTTACCCGAGTGCCTCGGGGATTTACCCGAGCAACTCGGGGATTTACCCGAGTGACTCAGGAATTTACCCGAGAAGCTCGGGGATTTACCCGAGAAGCTCGGGGATTTACCCGAGAAGCTCGGGGATGCGCTCGAGAAGCTCGGGGATGCACCTGCAGGCCCCTCCCCTGCCCTCCCCCGCTGCGCGGGAGAGGGAGCCGCCCCCCTGGTTTGGCGAGGTCGAGCCCATCCCCATCCCGCTGAGCCGAGCCCGGACCCTGGCTCCCGGCTGCATTTGCAGCTAAATTACCCCCTTCAGCTCATGTACAGCCCGGGTGGCTGGGGAAGGAGGCTGGAGTTGAACCTCTTCGAGGAATACCAGTGGCGGGGCATGGTCTACGACGCGACCGAGAAGGCCGCCGAAGCCCTGGCAAATGAAAAGCTTACGGCCTATGTCGGCTTCGATCCGACAGCGGCCAGCCTGCATGTCGGGTCCATGCTGCCGGTCATGTCCCTGGCGCGCTTCCAGCGCTTCGGCCACTCCCCCATCGCCCTCGTCGGGGGCGGGACGGGCCTCATTGGCGATCCCAGCGGCAAGACCCAGGAGCGGCAGCTCCTCACCAAGGAGAAGATCGAGGAGAACCTCCAGGGCATCAGGTCCCAACTCGTCCCCTTCCTGGATTTCGAGGCCAAGGGCAACCCGGCGCAGATCGTCAACAACGCCGACTGGCTGACCACGATCACCTTCACCGACTTCCTCCGCGACGTCGGCAAGTACTTCACCGTCAACAGCATGCTGGCCAAGGAGTCGGTCAGGAGGCGGCTGGAGGAGTCCGGGCTTTCCTTCACCGAGTTCAGCTACATGCTCCTCCAGGCCTACGACTACCTGGTCCTCCATGACCGCTTCGGCTGCAAGCTCCAGATGGGCGGCAGCGATCAGTGGGGCAACATCACGGCCGGCATCGACCTCATCGAGCGCCTGCGGTCGGACGAGAATTGGCAGCCTTCCAGGCCGGGCGAGAGGAAGCCGCCGCTCGCCCATGGCATCGTCTTCCCCCTGGTGACCACGGCCGCGGGGACCAAGTTCGGCAAGACCGAGGCCGGGACGGTCTGGCTCGATCCGAAGCTGACCTCCCCTTTCCGCTTCTACCAGTTCTGGCTCAACACCGACGACCGGGACGTGGACAAGTACCTGAAGTTCTTCACCTGGCTGTCGCGGGAGGAGATCGAGGGGCTGGCCCGCTCACGGGAGGCCGATCCGGGGAAGCGCGAGTCGCAGATCCGGCTGGCGCGCGAGATCACGCGCACCCTGCACGGCGAGACCGCCTTCGCCGCGGCCGAGCGCGCCTCGGCCATCCTCTTCGGCGAGGAGATCACCGGCCTGGAGCCCGGGGAGGTGGAGGACATCTTCGCCGACGTGCCTTCGAGCGAGGTCTCCAAGAGCCGCCTGGAGGGAGCCGGCCTGCCGGTCGTCGATCTCCTCGTCGAAGCCGGCCTGGTGCCGTCCAAGGGAGAAGCGCGCCGCGCCATCACCGCGGGCGGCATTTATCTCAACAATCAACGCTCGGCTGACGAGAAGCGGATGGTGACCCTGCATGACGCCATCGGCGGCCGTTTCCTGGTTTTCCGCAAGGGCCGCAAGACCTATCACCTGGTTCGCGTGATGGGCGGAGGAGATTGAGAGCAATGGATGGGGATGGCTATCGGCGGTATCAGGAGCTCTTCGACAGCGAGCCTGGCGAGGTCGTGACCTGGCAGGACGGCGAGACCGGCGCCGAGGGCTGGCTGGTGATCAATTCCCTCCGCGGCGGCGCCGCCGGCGGCGGCACGCGGATGAGGGCCGGCGCCACCCGCGAGGAGGCGGTCTTCCTCGCGAAGACCATGGAGATCAAGTTCGGCGTGGCCGGCCCGCAGATCGGCGGGGCCAAGTCGGTCCTCAACTTCGACCGGGCCGATCCGCGCAAGCACGAGGTCCTCAAGCGGTGGTTCCGGCACATCGGCGACCATCTGAAGACGTGCTACGGCACCGGAGGGGACCAGAACGTCCATGAGGACGAGGTCATTTCCCTCACCCGGGAGGCGATCGGCCTGGAACATCCGCAGGAAGGAGTCCTGCGCGGGCACTACGCGCCGGACGAACGCGGCTTCCAGCGGATCCTGAAGCAGCTCCAGGAGGGGGTCCAGCTCCCGGTGCAACTGCCCGGCATCGACAGGGCGTTCGCGATGTCGAAGCTGGTCACCGGCTATGGCGTGGCCAAGGCCGTAGAAGCCTATTACGAGCTCACGGGCGGCTCCGTGGCGGGAAAACGCATCCTGGTGGAGGGTTTCGGCGACGTCGGCGGACCTTCCGCCTATTACCTTCACAGAGCGGGAGCCAAGATCGTAGGGATCATCAGCCGTCCGGCGGGACAGAAGGAGTTCCGCTGGAGCATCGATTCCCAGGGTCTGGACATCGAGGATCTGCTGGCGCGGCGGGTGGACACCGATCTGCCCGAAGGGGTGGAGAGCGAGAATGCACAACCCTTCTGGCAGACCGAGGCGGATGTGTTCATCCCGGCGGCGAGCTCTTTCCTCGTGACCCACGAGAGGCTCGAATGGCTGCGGCAGTCGGGGGTTCAATTGATCGGTTGCGGCGCCAATACGCCTTTCAACGATCACATGGGCCAGGTGGGTGTGCAGAAAGCGGCTGACGCGAGCTTCGCCATCATCCCCGACTTCATCGCCAACTGCGGAATGGCAAGGGTTTTCGCCTACCTGATGGAGGACGGCGTCGAGGTGAGCGAGGCGGCGATCCAGGCCGACGTCGAGCGCCGCATCCGGGAAGCCATGGCGAAGCTGCTCGACGGCTACACCGGCAATACGGGCCTGCTCAACCGCGCGTTCTCGATTTTCTTGCCGTAATGCCTTGCCACGTCAAGCCTGTGTAGGGGCGGCCCTTGTGGCCGCCCTCCG
>DATLNC010000202.1:0-46006 GCA_035536935.1 Thermoanaerobaculia bacterium | reverse complement strand
GCTCGCCCTGGCCGCGGCCGGCGCGGCCGGCGCGGCAGGCGCGGGCTGCCGGACGGCGGCGGCCGAAGTCCGGACGGGCGCCGGAGAATACGCAGGCGCGGAGGCGGGCTCGGCCGGCGGAGCGGGGCTCGCGGCGAGGCGAGCCGGCGCCGGGGCCGGGATCTCCGCGGCGAGAGGCACGGCAGGCAGCCGCAGCGCGAAGCCGGGGAAAAACAGGCTCAGCGGGAGCGCGAGCATGCCGCAGAGCACGGCCACCCAGGCGGCATGCCGCAGCCGGGTGTCCCGCCCGTCCACGAGCCGCAGCAGAAGCTCCGCGGCCGCGGCGAAGACCGCCGTCTTGACCGAGAGGTCGACGAGGGTGAGCAGGATCTGACGGGTGACAGATGGATCACTCATGGCTCTCCTCCGCGGCGGGCTCGCTCTCGGCGATCCTGCCGACGAGCTCCAGAAGCTGTTCTTTGTCGACCAGGCGGTCGCCGACCATCCCGACCAGCAGCGCCTCGACGGAGCCGCCGCAGAACCGGTCGATGATCAGGCGGATCGCCGTCGTGGCGACCTTCTCCCGCGGCACCACCGGCTGATAGAAGTACGTGCGCCCCTCGACGATGTGTTTCAGGTACCCCTTCTCCTCCATGCGCCGGAGAAGGGTGCGCACCGTCGAGTCCTTGAGCGGCCGGCTCCCGGCGAGGACCTGCCGCACGTCATCGGCCGAGCAGCGCCCGAGAGACCAGACCACTTGCATCGCCTCGTTCTCGAGCGGGCTCAATGAGCTCTGTTCACGGTTCATCGGCACCTCCGTTACAACCTGTAGCGTGACAAGTTATAACACTGAGAATTCCGGCCGTCAAGCGCCGATTTCATTTTGCCGGGAGAGGAAGCTCGCCGCGGGCGATGCGCACGGCGGTGCGGGCGGCGAGGTCCATGGGGTCGAGGAGGGGAGTGCCGTCCACGGGGTCCCTCCCCAACGCCAGGGGGATCTCGGTGCAACCCGTGACGACGCAGACGGCACCCGCTCCGGCCAGGTGGCGGACGGCGACCGCCAGGGTGTCGCGGTGGGCGACGGCGGTCTCCGGGTCGAGGCTGCCGCCGCACTTGATGCCGCCCGGCTGGCGCCGGCCGTCCCGCAACGGACCGTAGACGGGGCGCATCAGGAGCTCATCCTGGAGCGTGCCGCCGTCGGGGAGGTCCAGAAGGGAGACCAGGTCAAGGCCCGGAGCCAACCGGGCTGCGGTACGCTGGAAAATGCGGCTCCGGAGGGCCCCCGTGGTGGCCAGGAGGCCGGTCCGGGCGTCGGGGCCGAAGCGCCGGGCGACCTCTGCCAGGGTGACCTCGATCATGTCGAGGATCGGCAGCCGCACCTGCGCCCGGACCTCGTCCAGGAACGCATGGGCGGTAACGCAGGCCAGGACGGCGAAGTCGGCGCAGGCGAGGCGTTCGAGGCTCCGCAGCAGCCAGGGCAGCGGGGAAGGCCCCCCCTCCAACAGCGCGACGGTCCGGTCCGGCGTTTGCGGGACCGAGGAGACGACCCACTCCGGGTAGTCCTGGTCGGAGGATGGATACCCGATGGCGGCGAGCAGCCTGCGCTCGAATTCCAGATGGGCGTGGGGGCCCATGCCGCCCACGATGCCGATCACCCGCTTCCACGGGTGCGCCGTTACCGCTTCGCTCATCCGAGATTCCGGCTCCGTACCAGAGAGAGGATTGTAGCGCAGGGCCCTATCGCCCCGACCCCACCACCGCCCCGATCCCCGCGAATCCCTCCCGCTCCATGATCTCCAGCAACTCCCGGTTGATCCGCCGCACCAGCCCCGGTCCTTCATAGATCAGCGCCGTATACACCTGCACCAGCGACGCGCCCGCCCGCAGCCTTCTCCACGCTTCCGCCCCTGAGTCGATCCCTCCGACGCTGATCAGCACGGTCCGGCCGAAGAGCCGGCGGGCCACGGTCTCGAAGACGCGGAAGCTCTTCTCCCTCAACACTTTCCCCGAGAGCCCCCCGAAGTCCCTGCACCCCGGCAGCAGGGCGTACTCGGTCGTCGTGTTCGTCGCGATGATCCCCGCCGCCCCGGCATCCACCGCCACCTCGCAGAGATCCGCCGCGGTGTCCGGTTCCAGGTCGGGCGCGATCTTCACGAGCACGGGCTTGCTCGTGATCTCCCTGGCGAGCCCGAGCACGGAGCGCACGAAAGTCTCGTTCTGGAGGTCCCGGAGGCCGGGCGTGTTCGGGGAGGAGAGGTTCACGACCAGGTAATCCCCGAGATGGGCGAGGCCGCGCATCAGGATCTCGTAGTCGTCCAGGGCGCGGTCGGGAGGGGTCGCCTTGTTCTTGCCGATGTTGATCCCGAGAGGGATCTCCAGCGGGTAGACCGCTTCCAGCCGCCGGCGCATCGCGTCCATCCCTCCGTTGTTGAACCCCATGGCGTTCTGGAGGCTCGCGCCCGAGGGGAAGCGGAACAGCCGCGGGCGCGGATTACCGGGCTGGGCCAGCGGCGTCACCGTGCCGACCTCCAGGAACCCGAAGCCGAGGGCGGCCATGCCGTGGACGGCGGTCGCATCCTTGTCGAGCCCGGCGGCTAGCCCCACAGGGTTCGGTATCTGGCGGCCGAAGAGGGTCTGGCGCAGCCGCGGGTCGTCCACGAGGTTGCGGCGGACCAGGGCGCCGCGCAGCGGAGGCAGAGCCTGGGCGGCGCGCAGGGCGGCCATGCCCGCGGCGTGTCCGGCCTCGGGATCGAGCCGGAAGAGGAATCGGCGGAGAAGAGGGTAGGCAGCCATTTCCCGAAGACGTGCCGGAGACGGCCCGGATTGTACCTCCTGCCAGTGTGGTATATAGTGGCCTTCGCCAAACCCCTGGCAGGACGTAACTTGCTGCCCGGGTGGCAGACTGGAGCGGACGACTACGCCATGCCTCCCACCAATACCGAGGTTGAAATCTTTGGTGGGATGTACAGCGTCCGCGGAAGCGAAGATACGGAGTACCTCCAGAACCTGGCGGCCCTCGTGGACCGCAAGATGCGGGAGGTCGCCCAACATGTGAAGGGCGACGTGACCCGGATCGCCATTCTGGCGGCACTTAACTTGGCAGACGAGCTGTTCCGGGCACAGAAGCAGCAAGAAGGGGAACGGGTCGAGATCCGGGAGAAGGTGGCGGAGTTGACCGAGGAATTAAGCCAGGCCCTCAGCCGTTGAATTTGGGAAGCCGGCTCCGCCAGCTGCGAGATAAAAGATGAAATCAAAGTTTGCATCTCTTGTGCGGTCCGTGATGGGTACCACGATTTTAGAACCTACAACATTTCCTAGGGAGTTCTATACCTGCGCGGCCTGTGCCAGCCCCGCCCGAACGGGGACGCTAACGGCTCGCAGTGCGGACACCCACCTGGCGCGTTTCAGGTTCTAGACGCTCGGGCCCTCACGGCCGCGCAGGGGATGCCTTTAATTTCCTCACCTCCCCTTTGAGGGGGAGGCGCCCTCCCGAAATTCGACCGGTTCCCCTTCCCCTCCCCGGGAACAGAGGGGGTATACCGGTGAACACCGAAACGATTCTGGTCATCGTGGCCGTGGTGATCCTCATCGCGGCGATCGTGACCTTTGCTCTTCTGGCGCGCGGCGGCAAGAAAGCCGCGCTGCGGAGCCTCGAAGAGGCCCGCGGCCAGGCCGAGAAGATGAAAGAGGAGGCCACGCGCCAGGGCGAGACCCGGATGCGCGAGGCCGAGATCGCCGCCAAGGAGAAGCTCCTCCAGGCCCGCACCGAGTTCGAATCCGCGTCGCGCAAGCGCCGCGACGAGCTGGAAGGCCTGGAGCGCCGCCTCACCCAGAAGGAAGACACCCTCGACAAGCGCACCGACGAGATCGCCAAGCGCGACAAGGAGCTCAGCCAGCTCGACCGATCCCTGGCCGGCCGCGAGAAAGCCCTCGAAAAGAAGGAAGAGGAGCTCGACCGCATGGTCGCCGAGGAGCGCACCAAGCTCGAGCACATCGCCGGCCTCACCGCCCAGCAGGCGCGCGAGGAGCTGGTCAAGATGATGGAGGACGAGTCGCGGATCGAGGCCGCCCACATCGTCAAGCGCATCGAGGACGAAGCCCGCGAGACGGCCAACAAGCAGGCCCAGCGCATCATCGGCATGGCCGTCCAGCGCGCCGCCTCCGACTACGTCTCGGAGACCACGGTCTCCGTGGTCGTGCTCCCCAGCGACGAGATGAAGGGGCGCATCATCGGCCGCGAGGGGCGCAACATCCGGGCCCTGGAGACCGCCACCGGCGTCGACCTGATCGTGGACGACACGCCCGAGGCCGTGATCCTCTCCGGCTTCGACCCCTTCCGCCGCGAGGTCGCCCGCGTCGCCCTGGAGCGCCTCATCGTCGACGGCCGCATCCATCCGGCGCGCATCGAGGAGATCGTCGAGAAGGTCAAAGCCGAGTTCGAGCAGAAGATCATGCAGGAGGGCGAGGCCGCCCTCCTGGAGCTGGGCATCCCCGGCATGCACCCCGAGCTGGTCAAGCTCCTCGGCCGGCTGCGCTACCGCACCTCGTACGGCCAGAACGTCCTCCAGCACAGCAAGGAGGTCGCCTTCCTGGCCGGCACCATGGCCGCCGAGCTCAAGGCGAACGTCCAGGTCGCCCGCCGCGCCGGCCTCGTCCACGACATCGGCAAGGCCATCGACCGCGAGATCGACGGCACCCACCTCCAGATCGGCATCGACCTCCTCCGCCGCTTCGGGGAGACCGAGGATGTCGTCCACGCCATGGCCTGCCATCACGGCGACTACGACCCGCAGACCGTCGAGGCCGTGCTGGTCACGGCGTCGGACGCGCTCTCCGCGGCCCGTCCCGGCGCCCGGCGCGAAGTGCTGGAGACCTACGTCAAGCGCCTGGAGAAGCTCGAAGAGATCGCCTCCAACTTCAAAGGCGTGCAGAAGACCTTCGCCATCCAGGCCGGCCGCGAGATCCGGATCATCGTGGACAGCGGCAAGATCAGCGACGAGCAGGCGCTCTGGCTCTCCAAGGACATCGCCCGCAAGGTCGAGGCGGAGCTGACCTATCCCGGCCAGATCAAGGTCACGGTCATCCGCGAGACGCGTTCGGTCGAGTACGCCCGATGAAGCTGCTCTTCGTGGGAGACGTCTTCGGCAAGCCGGGGCGGCGGGCGGTGATGAACCATCTCCCCCGGCTGGTCGACCGGCACCGGGTCGACTTCGTGATCGTCAACGTCGAGAACTCGGCCGGCGGCTTCGGGGTGACTCCGGAGATCATGGCCGAGCTCGAGCCTCTGGGCATCCACTGCTACACGAGCGGCAATCACATCTGGGACAAGAAGGAAGGCGTGGCGCTCCTCGACAAGGTGCCGAACCTGCTGCGGCCGGCCAACTACCCGAAGGACAACCCGGGCAAGGGCGTCTTCGTGGGGGAGACCGCGGCCGGAATTCCGGTGGCGGTGCTGAACCTGGAAGGCCGGGTGTTCATGAACGCCCTGGAATCCCCTTTCGAGACCGCCGACCGGCTCCTGAAAGAGCTGGACCCGAAGGTCAAGGTGATCTTCGTGGACTTCCATGCCGAAGCGACGAGCGAGAAGCAGGCCATGGGCTTCTTCCTCGACGGCCGGGTGAGCGGCGTGATCGGCACCCACACCCACGTCCCCACGGCGGACGAGCGCATCCTGCCCCAGGGCACCGCCTTCCAGACCGACGCGGGCATGACCGGCCCCTACGAGTCGATCATCGGCGTCCGCGTCGACCGCATCGTGAAGCGTTTCCTTCTCCAGACCCCGACCGCTTTCGAAGTCGCCAAGCAGGATGTCCGCCTCGCCGGCGCGATCATCGACATCGACGAGACGACGGGCAAGGCCCGCTCGATCGAGCGGGTGATGGTCCGGGATCAGCCGCCGTCGTAGCCTGCGAAGCTCTGTAAAAAAATTTAGCCCTATCTGGCGCCAATCTGGCACGCTAGATTCAAATCTAGAGGTCTGGAAAAAAATCTAGCGCGCTGCCGGGAGTTTTAGAGGTCTGCAAGGCAATTTGGCACGTTGAATTTTTTTGCAGAGGTCCAAAAGGCAATCTGGCACGCCTGTTTTTCTTTTTGGCAGGCTCGCGGGCAATCTGGCAGGTCAAAAATTTTTTCAGAGGTCTGCAAGGCAATTTGGCACGTCAGCGGGAAATCCAGCGCTCGGTGAGTGTCTTGGGGGGCCTGAAGCGGAGATCAGGCGCCGGTTGGCGCAGACCCGCGTTCCGGCCGCTATTCCGCTTTGACTTCGAGGAGGTACTCGCCGAGGAGCTCGGTGCGGTCGGGGCTCAGGCCTTCGATCCGGAGACGGTAGCTCCCGGGGGCAAGGCCGGAGACCGACAGCGTCGTGCCGGCATCGCCCAGGAGGGATCTGCCCGGACGGCGGCCGGCCCAGAGCACCTTGCCGTCCTGATCCATCAGCTCGAAACGGTACTCGGGGTGGACGGGGTGATCCGACAGATCGACCGCCAGCGTGACGCGGTCCGCCTGCCGCACGGGGTTCGCCGCGCCTCCGCCGCGCAGGACGCTGTCTCCGGGCTCCTGCCCGCGCAGGGCGAAGCGGGGGGCGACGGAGAGGTCGATCTGGCGGGGGCCGGCGGTGATCCGGTCGTGACCGCCTGGGGGGCGCGGGGTCCGGCGGAGCTTTTCGAGGTCGGCGGTCAGCTCGGCGATCCGGGCTTCGAGCTCGGTCGCTCGCGTATCAGGGGCCTCCTGCCGAGGTTTCTGCAGGTCTTGGACGCGCGCCCTCGCCGCCTGGAGCTGGCGCTCGGTCTCGGCCAGGGAGCGCTGCGCGGCGGCGAGCGCCGATTCCCGCTCCTTCAGCCGCTGTTCGAGACCTGCCAGCCGCCGGCGCTCCTGCCGGACCATGACCGCCGACCAGATGGAGAGACCGATGACGGCCAGCAGCAGGGCGGCCGCCACGGCATAGACGAAAGAGGGGATGGGCCGCCGCCGGGCAGCAGGAAGCGTGGCGATCGGCCGGACGGCGGGAGGTGTCTGCACCAGGCGGGGCAGGCGCCGGACGAGGGATTCCCAGGCTTCCTGCCGGAGGGGCTCGGGACCGGTCTCGACGGCTCCGGCCGCGGCGGCTTCGAAATCCCGCAGGTCGCGCAGCAGCCCCGTGCATCTGGCGCAGAGGGACAGGTGCTCCTGCAGCGCCTCGCGCTCCGCCTCGGGCAGCGTGCCCTCACGGTAGGCGATCAGGCGCCTGGTTCCGACATGGCCGGACGGCAGGCCATCATCGCTGTTCTCGTCCAAGGTGCCCTCCTCACAGGTCGAACTCCGCAAAAGAACTTCCCAGCTCCATCTGCAGGCGTTTGCGCGCCTTGAACAGCTGGACCTTGACCGTCGAGGGGGAGAGCTGAAGGACCTCGGCGATCTCGTGGTAATCGAGGTCCTGGAGCACCCGCAGCCGCACGCAGCGCCGCATCTGGGCCGGCAGGCCCTCGATGGCCTCGATCAGGAGATCCTTTCTCTCCCTGCCCAACAACTGCCGCAACGGCTCGGCCGTGCCGTGCGCGCTCCCCCCGGTTGCCATGGCGGACAAGTCTCCCTCGTCCTCTTCATCCAGAGGAACCTCTTGTCCGGCCCGCTTGGCGGCCGCCCGGTGACGCAATGCTTTGATGGCCGTGTTGGCGGCGATCCGGAAGAGCCAGTGTTCCCACCGGGACTCGCCCCGAAACGCCTCAATGCCACGATAGACCCTAATAAACGTCTCTTGGATTAAGTCCTGGCACTCTTCCGTCGAAAATCTCCGATGCTCGAAGAACCGGAACAGGGGCCAATAGAAGCGTTCGAACAGAGTGCGGAAGCTTTCCTCGCGGCCGGTGCCGTCTCGCAGCCGTTGAAGAATGTCCTCGATCGGCTCGCCCTGACGACTCATCGCCAGTCGCCGAAGAGCTGGAAGGCCGCCCAGAAGAAAGGTGCCGACGCGTCCATTTCCAGAGCCTGCCCTTTGGCGGTGGTGATCTCGAGCGGCTCGCGGATCAGCTCGAGCTGGGCCGCCCGCAGGGCCTGGTCCTTGGGGAGGCCGGCCGCGAGATGGCGATGGAAGCGCGCCATCAGCTCGGCGGTGACCTGGTCGGCGACGTTCCACAGGCTGGCCGCCACCGAGCGCGCTCCCGCGTACTGGAAGGCCCGGGTGAGCCCGATCAGCCCCTCGCCGCTCAGCTCTCTCCCCAATGCCGACTCGCAGGCGGACAGCACCACGAGGTCGGCGTTGATCCGGACACCCTCGAAGATCTCCCAGACCTGGAGCAGACCATTCTCCCGGTGGGCCAGCTCCTCCGGGATGGTCAGGACCAGCGCGGAGTCGAGCGGGCTGCGGTCGTCGGTGTAGCCGTGAGTGGCGAAGTGCAGGATGCGCGCGTCGCGGATGGATTTGGCGCGCTCTTCGGTGGCCTCCTCGCCGAGGTAGACGCGCGCGCCGGGATACACCCCCGCGATGCGCTCGACCTCGCTGCGGCTGTAGGGCAGGCTCGACCAGTCGAAGCTGCGCAGCCCGGGGCTCAGGCCGGACCTGATACCGCGTTTCGCCTGCATGCTCTTCGGGAAGCGGGGGTCTCCGAAGGCGACGAGATTCCCGGTTGCCGCAGAGGAGGAGCGGAGCGTGCCATAGACGGTCAGCGACAGGGCCGTGTGCAGAGGCTTCTCTTCGATCAGGAACCGCCCACCGTGAGCCAATGCGCCGAAGGGGAGGCGGTGCAGGGGGCCGTCGGGGAGGATCAGCACCCGCTCGCTGCGCTCCACGAGATCGGCGACCGGCCCGATCAGCTCGCGGTAGAGGTCTGCCATCGGCGCCTGCTGGGACCGGACCCTTTCCAGGAAGCCCTCGACTTCCCGGCGCAGCCGTTCTTCGCCTACAGGCAGGATCTTGACTTGAAGGCCGCCGTCCCGAGTCACGGCGAAGAGGGCGGTCTTGTCCTTCCCGACGCTGTAGGAGAGGGCCAGGGTGCCGGGGTCGAGGATCTTGCGGGCGGCTTCCAGGTCGAAGGGCTGGGGCTGGCGCAGCGCGGCGAGGCGCGGCGAGACCTGGCGGATCTCGCTGGCGATCTGATCGCGCTCCTGGCGCAGCCGGACCAGCTCGCGGCGGAGGGCCTCTCTCGCTTCCGTGCCGTCCGCCGGCGTCCGCGCCAGCTCGCGCAGGGTCCGGTCGTAGCTCGCCGCGTTGTCCCGCCGCGAGCGCTCGAGAGCGTCGGGCAGGTCGCCGGAGAAGGTGAGATCCCGCTCGGCCAGGAGCGTCAGGAAGCTCCGCGCCCGGGAGCGCTCCACCAGGTGGAAGGCCTCGGCGGAGCGCCCCCTCTCCAGCTCGACGTCGATGGCCGCCAGGTAGATCTCCTCGTGGCGGGCCCGGAACGCGGCCTGCAGGTCCTGGGAGCCTCCGATCTTCCCTACATGGGACTCCAGCTCGTCGACGGCCCGGGTGAGGAACTGCGCTGCCTGGTCGAGACGGCCCGTGCGCCGGTACAGGTTCCCGAGCTGTTGGAGCGTCTCGGCCTTCTCGATCACGGCGGGCGCCCATTGCTCCAGCAGCGCGAGGGACTGCTGACGAAGGTCCATTGCCACGCTCAGATCGCCCCGCGCTTCGGCGATGGAGGCAAGGCTGTTCCGGATGTTTGCCTCGTCATAGCGGTTGGGGAGCTGCTTGCTGATCTCCAGCGCGCGGCTGTTGAGGCTCCACGCCTCGTCCAGCTTGCCCTGCATCTGGGCGATGATTCCCAGGGCATTGAGGTTCCCCGAGACGCCGAGTCCGTTGGGAACGGCCTTCTCGGAGATCGCCAGGGAAAGCCGGAAGCGGTCCGCCGCCTCGTCCAGATCGCCGCGCTCCCGGGCGATGAGGCCGAGGTTGCTCAGAATGACAGCGGTCCCGATGCTCGCGGGAGCCAGCTTCTCCCGGATGGCCAGGGCTCGCCGCAACTGCTCGACCGCGGACTCCTCATCGCCGAGCATCCTTGACATGGCCCCGAGACGGGCGAGGTTCGTCGCCATCTGGATGGTTCCGGGAGACCGCCGCTCCAGGATCTCCGCGGCGCGCTGAAACCCCGCCGCGGCGTCGGCCCAGTGGCCGTGGTCCATCCCCTGGATCCCCATGGTGCTCTGGACGTTGGCCATCTCCAGGCTGTCGGGCGATCGCTCGACGATTGCGAGGGCGCGCTGGAGGTACCCGGACATCGCCTCCGGGTTCCCACGGTCGAATGCCACCATGGCCAGATGGTTCAGGCTGTCGGCGACCGCGAGGCTGTCCGGCGCCAGACGCTCCCGGATCTTCAGGGCCCGCTCCTGGATCTGCGCCGCCTCGTCCAGCCGGCTCTGGAGCCGGACGATGTTGCCCAGCTTGGCGAGGGTGCTCGCGGCCTGCAGGCTCTCCCCCCAGGCGGTATCTCCAGCCTGGCCGGCCTCCAGCGCGGCACGGTAGCCGGCCTCGGCCTTCGCGAGCTGGCCGGCGTACTGCCAGCTCTCCGCCTGGGCTTCCAGGGCCGCGACCCGGGCCGTCGCGTCCTCCTGCGCCGCAGCGCTGCAAACGCCGAGAAAGAGGAGGGCCATGGCGAGTGCGAGCTGATGTCGGGATGTCATCGGAGTAGCCTTCGGGCCAGATTATAGCGGCTCATCTCTCAGCGGACCGCAGTAAACCGGGGGCACGGCCCGGGGTCTCTCTTCATGTACGCAGTTGTATTGCCATGTGTCCAGTGAAGGAGGTGGTTGACGGCAGAGTCCACTTTTCCGGTAGCCGAAACCTTGTTTGAGCCGGCCCGCGAGGGCCTCCACCCATGAACTTTCGTTGAGGTAGACCAAACATGAAAACCGCCATCCGTTGGACGCTCCTGCTCGCCCTCTGCGCCATGCTCGTTCCCGGCGCCGTCTTCGCCCAGCTCCGTGAAGATGCGGAATTCGGCCTCCGTCTGATGGAGAAGGGGACCGTGATCTATGACGGCGTGGAGTTCGCGCCGGGCGAGTTCAAGCGCCCCGACCATGCGCTCACCTGGGTCATTTCGAAGCAGGACGCCGAGAACGGGACCGCCCATGTGTTCACCTCGCCCTCCGTGGCCAGGACGTTCATGAACCGGACGATGGACAAGGAGTTCGGGAAGAACCGCGGCAAGGGCCCCAGGCTGGCCACCGCCAACGCCTGCACCTACACCTCCACGACGTCCGTCTTCAACAAGGTCGCAAACTGCACCGGGTCCACCAACATCACCATGAGCGTCGGCCAGCAGTACACCGAGCTCGACTCGATCAGCTGGAACAATTCGATCTCCTGCGTCAAGGCCGCCTGCGTCAACTACTACACGGCGATGTATGCGTGCCGGAACTTCCAGACCGTCAACGGCCCTGGCTGCGACGATGCGGACCAGCTGTATGTCTTCCCCGGAGCGATCATCTGGGACCTCAACACCACGACGCCCCAGAGCTTCAACAATCGGACGAGCTCCATCCGGTTCTGGTAGGGAGTCGGCTCGAGCCCCGGGCCCGGCGCCTCCGCCGGGCCCATCTTCCCAAGGAGTGATCGATGAATGGAATTTTCAGGTTGAAAAGGGTAGCCCTGGCCGCCGTCCTTGCGGTGGCCGTCGCCGCGCCGGCAGGCGCGACGACCCTGAAACGGATGGGGCTGGAAGACCTCGTCAAGACCCACGGCAAGATCGTCGTGGGAGAGGTCGTGGACGTCCGCTCGTACTGGAATCATGACGGAAACTTCATCCTGACGGATGTCCGTTTTTTCGTCGAACAGGTGGTCAAGGGACGGCTGCAGGAGAAATCGGAGATCACGGTCACGCTCCTGGGCGGTGAGGTCGGCGATCTGTCGACCCTCATCATCGGCGGCGCGGATCTGGTGAAGGGGAATTCGTACGTTCTATTCCTGAACGAGCAGAACCTGCCGGGAGCCGACAACGCGCTCACGGTGCGCGAGCATGTCCAGGGCGCGTTCGACGTCAAGCTGGACAAGGGCGGGCTGCGCGCGATCAGCCAGGCTGTCCGCCATCCGCTGCTGCCCGACGCCGACAAGCTGGTGGATCCGCCGGGAGGCCGGGAAGGGCTTCCGCTCAATACGATGATCCAGTCGATGCGCGCCATCTCGGCCCGCGAGTCCCGCCGGGAGGTGAAGTGATGAGAGCAAGGAACCTCTCCCGGCTCGCCGCCACTGTCGCCGGTATTGCCGCCGCCGCGGCGTTCGCCTCGCCTTCGGCCTCGTTCGGCTACCGCATGATCCAGGTCCTCGGGAACGGCCGTTGGACTGAGGGCGCTCCGATCAGCTGCGACACCGCGGGAGGCTTCGCGCATCGCGGCAACGGGCTCGTCAGCTGGTACCTGAACACCAACCTCCAGGGCGCGAACAAGGACAACAACATCGCGCCCGCCATGACCGCATGGAACAACGTCTCCGGCAACCCGTACCTGAATTACTACGCCGGCACCACGACCGACGCTTTCACCACCGACGGCCGCAACACGATGGTCTGGCAGTCGAACGGCAGCTGCTCGGGCAACTGCCTGGCGCTGACCGCTCTCGTCATCCAGTCGCGCCAGCTCATCGTGGAGACGGACATCACCTTCAACAACGGCGTCGCCTGGCACACCAACCTCGACGACTACGACGTGCAGACGGTCACCGCGCACGAGCTCGGGCACTCGATGGGCATCCATCACACGGAGGTGAGCACCTCTCCGCTCCCGACCATGCGCACCCCCTACTTTGGAACCGACGGGCGGACGCTCGAGGCCGACGACCGGGCGGCCATCGCCTGCCTGGCCAACTGGTACGGGTCGCCGACCTATGACAGCCTGCACGAGACGCCCACGACCTGCGCCCAGACCAAGGGTTGGATCTGGAACTCCAAGGTCCCGAACGGAGACGTCAGCGTCGAAATCTGGGGCAACAGCTCCCTGCTCTCCACCATCCCCGCCTCGACCTGCCGTCCGGACCTCGCCGGCAAGGGCGACGGCTGCCACGCCTTCAACTTCGTCCCGAAGGCGATCAACATCATCAACAACGGCAACGAATGGATCATCCGCGCCAAGAACGCGCTCACGGGGCAGGACCTCAACGGCACGGGGCACAGCCTCTACTGCGCGACGAACGTCTTCACCTCCCAGACCCCGTCGGAGTTCAACTTCCACACGGGCCAGTCGTGGACGGTCGGCAACGAGATCAGCTCTTCCCGGGACGGCCTCATCACGCACCTGCGCTACTACCGGTCGCCGAACGAGACGGGAATCCACACGCTCAAGCTGTACACGGCGGCCGGCGGGCAACTGGCCTCGGTGGACGTCGACTTCGGCCCCTTCGCCGTGGCGCGCTGGGAGGTCGGACCGCTCTCCACGCCTGTCGCCATCACGGCCGACACCCGCTACGTGATCACGGTCACGACCACGAACCAGCAGAGCAAGACCCCCTGCGGGATTTCCCCCGCGATCACCCGGGGGCCCCTCACCGCCTGGGGCGGACGCTACATCCAGGGCACTGCCTTCCCAACGAACGGAAGCTGCAGCAACTTCTGGACTGACGTCTACTTCAATCAGTAGGCCTGGCCTGCGTCGAGCCCCCCGGCCCCAAGGCCGGGGGGCTCTCTTCTTGTAGAATCCCGACATCATGACCTTTCTTCGTGCAGGCGTTCTCATCCTTGCCGTCTCCTTGTGCGGCGCGGCCGGGAGCCGGGGCGCCACCCTGGCCGAGCGCGCCGCGCAGATCGACGCGCCGGCCCGCGGCAACGAGGTGATTCTCGCCGGACCGCTCAAGGTCGGCCGCGCCGAGATCGTTCCGGAGGCGGGCACCCGGGTCCGCGTCCTGCTGGCCGGCGAGGTTCCCTGCGGGCTCGTCTTCGAAGGGCCGGCGCAATTGCGCTACCGCGTCGAAGACAAATTCAGCATCCCGGTGGCCGAGCGCAACGTGCGCCGGTTCTCGACGCTCAAAGCGAAGTCACAGGGCGAGGCGCTCGAAATTTCCGAGGAGCTCTCCGGGGCCGTGGTCTGGGGCTGGGGGCTCGGCGAAGCAGGCCAGTCCACGGGTGCCGGCCTTCCGGATTGGGCCGCGAAGCTCCTCGCCGGCCGGCGCTTCACGCCGCCGTCGCACGATCTGTTGACCGCGGAGGCGAACGGGGCCGAAGGCGCGCGCTATGCGCTCCTGCGCGGAAACCTGATCGATCTGCTCCTCCACGTCGATCCCCGGGCCGGTGAGGAGAGCCTCTACCGGATCGCGAAGGGGACCGATCCGGGAACCAGCTTCCGCCAGGGGATCTGGATGACGGATCTGGCGGCGCAGCCGATCGGGCGCGCCTGGTGGGACCGGCCGTCCGCGGACCTGATCGCGGAGCACGAGCGTCTCGCGATCGAGAATCCCCGCGGCAGGGAGCTCCGCATCGTCAGCCGCTCCCGCCTGCGCGCCGGCCGCGCCGGCACGGCGCTCTGGCGGGCGGACCTCTTGGACAAGGCCTACGACATCCGCGGCGGCGAGCATCCGGTCACCGTCCGGAGCGTCCGCGTCGACGGCCGGGCCGCCGACTTCCTGCACCGCGACGACGACCTCCTGGTGCCGCTCGGCCGCGGGCTCGCCGCCAAGGAGACGGTCGAGGTCGAGGTGACCTACGACGGCGATCTTGCGCTCAGGCCCGAGGGCGACTCGTACTGGGTGCTCGGCACCGAGCCGTGGTATCCGCGTGCGGGCCTCGCGGGCGAGCTGGCGACCTTCGAGATCACCGTCGACGTGCCGGAGCCCTGGACTCCGTTCGCTTCGGGAGCGGAGGTCTCGCGCACGGCGGAGGGGGGCCGGCGCAAGCTCTCGACCCGGCAGGAGCAGCCGATGCAGTTCGCCGTGGTGACGGCCGGCAAGTACAAGGTCGTGGAGGAGACGCAGGATGGGGTGACCTGCCGCTCCGCGACCTACGCCATGCTCAAGGAGGACGCCGCGCGCAAGATCCTCGATAAGTTCTTCTCCGGCCGCCGCTTCTTCGAGCAGCTCTTCGGCGAGCCCTACCCCTTCCGCGACTTCGCCATCGTCGAGATCAACGATCTGGGCTTCGGCCAGGCGCCCCCGGGGATCATCTTCCTCACCAGGGAGTTCTACGTCGAGGCGCCGGCGGACCGGCGGGTGCGCAGGTTCTTTCAGGACCGCAATGCGCGCTATCTCCATGAGCTCGCCCACGGCTGGTGGGGGAACGTCGTCAAGATGGACGCGGTCCAGGAGATCTGGCTGAGCGAGGCGCTCGCGGACTACACGTCCGCGCTGGCGGTATGGCAGCTGCTCGGGGAGCGCGGCGGCCACGATTTCAACGAGATCGTCAAGGACTGGGTCGAGGCGGCGAGCCAGCTTCGCCCCGGAGCGAGCCTCTATCTCTTCGATCGCCTCGCCATCCACGACGAGCGCGACGCCCAGGATTCCTGGCGCCTGCGCTACGGCAAGGGGCCGCTCGTCATCCATGCCCTGCGGCTCGAGCTGCAGCGCCAGAAGGGGAGCGCCGCCGAGGGGGACCGCTATTTCATCGCCCTCCTGCGGAGCTTCCTGAAGAGCAACCGCTACGGCTGGGGGACGACGGGCGATCTGGTGACGGAGCTCGATCAGCTCACCGGAGGCAATTGGCAGCCCTGGTTCGAGCGCTACGTCTACGGCACCGAGATCCCCCAACTGCCCAAGGAGCAGGCCAGGTAGATGCCGATGCTTCGAACAGGTGTGCTCACCCTTGCCCTTGTTCTCCATGGCGCGGCGGCTGGCTGGGGCGCAACCCTCGCCGAGCGCGCCGCGCAGATCGACGCGCCGGTCCGCGGCGGCGAGGTGACGCTCGACGGCGCCCTGAAAGTCGGCCGCGCCGAGATCGTTCCCGAGCCGGGGACCCGGGTTCATGCCCTGGTGGCTGGCGGCGTTTCATGCGGTCTCGTCTTCGAAGGGCCGGCGCAACTGCGCTACCGCGTCGAGGACAAATTCAGCATCCCGGTGGCCGAGCGCAACGTGCGCCGGTTCGCGACGCTGACGACTAGGCGTGTGAAAGAGGTGCTCGAAATTTCCGAGGAGCTCTCCGGAGCCGTCGTCTGGGGCTGGGGGCTGGGTGAGGCCGGGGAGGCAACGCGAGCCGGTCTTCCGGACTGGGCTGCGAAGCTCCTCGCCGGACGCCGCTTTCCGGCGCCGTCGCACGACCTGCTGGCCAACGAGGCGAATGGGATCGAGGGATCGCGCTATGTGCTGCTGCGCGGCGGCCTCGTCGATCTGTTCCTCCATGTCGATCCCCGCGCCCGGGAGGAGAATCTCTTCCGGATCGCGAAGGCGATCGACCGTGGAAGCACCTTCCGCGAAGGGATCGGGGAGACGCCCCTGGCGTCGCAGCCGATCGGCCGCGCCTGGTGGGAACGCCCCTCGGCGGAGCTGGTTGCCGAGCACGAGCGGCTCGCGGTCGAAAACCCTCGCGGCGAGCTGCTCCGCATCGTCAGCAACTCCCGTCTGCGCGCCGGCCGGGCCGGCATTGCCTTCTGGCAGGCGGATCTCCTCAACCACATCCTGGACGTAAAAGGCCTGCACCCGGTCACCGTCCGGAGCGTCCGCGTGGACGGCCGGGCCGCCGATTTCCTCCACCGCGATGACGAGCTCCTGGTGCCGCTCGGCCGCGCCCTCGCCGACAAGGAGACGGTCGAGGTCGAAGTCACCTATGAGCGCCAAATCGCCGTGGACCCGCGCAACGACAACTTGTACTGGGTGCTCGACACCGATGCGTGGTACCCCCGCCAGGACCTCGAAGGCGAGCTCGCCGCTCTCGAAATCACCCTCGACGTGCCTGAGGGCTGGACGCCCTTCGCCTCGGGATCGGAGATCTCGCGCACGCAGGAGGAGGGCCGGAGCAAGCTCGTGACGCGGATCGACCGGCCGATGCAGGCCGCCGCGGTGGCGGCCGGCAAGTACCGGGCGATCGAAGAGGCGCGGGACGGGGTCACCTGCCGCGCCGCGACGTATGCCATGCTCAAGGAGGACGCTGCGCGCAAGATCATCGACCGGTTCTTCGCCGGCCGCGTCTTCTTCGAGCAGCTCTTCCAGGAGCCCTATCCCTTCCGCGACGTCTCCATCGTCGAGATCAACGCCTGGGGATTCGGCCAGGCTCCCGCCGGCATCATGTTCTTCGCCCAGGAGTTCTACACGCCACTGGTGCCGCGGTCGAGGCGCCGGTTCTATCGGGACCTCAACTCGCGCTTCCTCCACGAGGTCGCCCACGGCTGGTGGGGGCACGTCGTCAAGATGAATGCTCCCGAGGAAGCCTGGCTGATCGAGGCGTTCTCTGACTACACGGCGGCGTTGGCGGTCTGGCACCTGCGCGGCACGGGGCGCGGCGACTACGAGCTCAACGAGATCGTCAAGGACTGGGTCAAGGCGGCCGACGAGCTCCGTCCGGGAGCGAGCCTCTACCTCGCCGACCGCATCGCCCTGCACGACGAACGGGACCGCGGCGACTACCTGGGCCTGCGCTATGGCAAGGGGCCGCTCGTGCTGCACGCCCTGCGCCTTGAGCTGCAGCGTCAGAAGGGGAGCACCGCCGCGGGGGATCTCGCCTTCACCGAGCTCCTGCGCAGGTTCCTCAAGCGCAACCGCTACGGTTATGTGACGACGCGCGGCCTGGTGGCGGAGCTCGACAAGCTCACCGGCGGCGACTGGCAGCCCTGGTTCGAGCGTTACGTCTACGGCACCGAGATTCCCAAACTGCCCAAGGAGCCAGTCAAGTGATGCTTATGTTTAGAGCAGGTGCTCTCACCCTTGCCCTCATCCTGGCTGGCTCGGCCGGGAGCCGGGGCGCCACCCTCGCCGAGCGCGCGGCGCAGATCGACACGCCGGTCCGCGGCGGCGAGGTGACTCTCGCCGGACCGCTCCAGATCGGCCGCGCCGAGATCGTTCCCGAGCCGGGGACCCGGGTCCATGCCCTGATGGCCAGCGGCGTTCCATGCGGGCTCTTCTTCGAAGGGCCGGCGCAGCTGCGCTACCGCGTCGAGGACCGGTTCAGCATCCCGGTGGCCGAGCGCAACGTGCGCCGGTTCTCGACGCTGGTGACGAAGCGCCTGAACAAGGGGACCGAGGCGCTCGAGATCTCCACGCGCCTCGACGGCGCCGTGGTCTGGGGACGGGGGCTGGGCCAGGCGAGCCAGGAGAGTCAGGCGGGCCAGGCGAGCCAGGAGAAAGCCGCCGGGCTGCCGGACTGGGCCGCGAAGCTCCTCGCCGGCCGCCGCTTTCCGGCGCCGTCGCACGACCTGCTGGCCGCCGAGGCGAATGGGCTCCAAGGAGAGGAAATTGCGCGCTACGCGCTGATGCGCGGCGAGCTCGCCGACCTGCTCCTGCGCGTCGATCCCCGCGCCGGGGAGGAGAACCTCTACCGCGTGGCCAAGGGTGTGGAGCGTGGAAACACCTTCCGCGAAGGGCTCTGGGAGACGGCCCTGGCATCGCAACCGATCGGCCGCCCCTGGTGGGACCGCCCGCCGGCGGAGCTGGTCGCCGAGCACGAGCGGCTCGCGGTCGAGAACCCGCGCGGCGAGCTGGTCCGCATCGTCAGCCGGTCCCGCCTGCGCGCCCGCCGCGCCGGCATCTCCCTCTGGCGGGCGGACCTCCCCGACCGCCTCGTCGACGTGGACGGCCCGCATCCGATCACCGTCCGGAGCGTCCGCGTCGACGGCAAGGACGCCGACTTCCTCCACCGCGACGACGAGCTCCTGGTGCCGCTCGGCCGCGCGCTCGCCGACAAGGAGACGGTCGAGGTCGAGGTCGCCTACGACGGCGATCTCGCCCTCAAGCCTGGCGGCAGGACGTACTGGGTGCTCGACACCCACCCCTGGTATCCCCGCCAGGGTCTGGAGGGCGAGCTGGCCACGCTCGAGATCAGCGTCGACGTGCCGGAATCCTCGACGCCGTTCGCCTCGGGGTCGGAGGTCTCGCGCACGGAAGAGGGAGGGCGGCGCAAGCTCGTGACGCGGATCGACGAGCCCACGCAGGCCGCGGTGGTGGCGGCCGGCAAGTTCAGCACGATCGAGGAGACGCGGGACGGGGTGACCTGCCGGGCCGCGGCCTCCGTCAGCACTGAGGAGGACTCCGCGCGCAAGCTCGTCCGGCGTTTCTTCGACGCCCGCGCCTTCTACGAGCAGCTCTTCCAGGAGCCCTATCCCTTCCGCGACATCTCCATCGTCGACGTCCAGAGCCGATTCGGCCAGGCTCCCTCCGGCATCCTGTTCTTCGCCCCGGGGTTCTATGGCCCGCCGGTGGAGTGGACGCAGCGCGAGTTCCACCCTGACATCGACCCCCGCTTTCTCCATGAGATCGCCCACGGCTGGTGGGGGCACGTCGTCAAGACGAGCTCCTTCGACGAGACCTGGCTGATCGAGGCGCTCTCCGAATACTCGGCGACGCTGACGGTCTGGTACCTGCTCGGCAAGGAGCGCGGCGACTACGAGCTGGGCGAGAAGGTCAAGGACTGGGTCAAGGCGGCAAACGAGCTCCGTCCGGGAGCGAGCCTCTACCTCGCGGACCGCATCGCCCTGCACGACGTGCGCGACCGCGACGACTTCTCGCGCCTGCAATACGGCAAGGGGCCGCTCGTGCTGCATGCGCTGCGGCTCGAGCTGCAGCGCCGGAAGGGGAGCGCCGCCGCGGGGGACCTCGCCTTCACCGAGCTCCTGCGGAAATTCCTCAAGCGCAACCGCCACGGCCACGTGACGACGCCCGGCCTGGTGGCGGAGCTCGACAAGCTCACGGGCAGCGGCTGGCAGCCCTGGTTCGAACGCTACGTCTACGGGACCGAGATCCCCAAACTACCCAAGTAGGGGGGTGACATGAACCGCATCGATCTTCAGTCGAAGACCCAGGCGGAGACGGGGGAGTTCTCCTGCTACTGGTTCGAGAACGAGGAAGTCGGCCTGGCCCGGACCAAGTTCTGCCGTTTCGAGATCCCCCTGGCGCCTTTCGACTCCGGCCTCGACTACGAGCAGCAGCCGGTGAAGACGGATCTCCTGATCGAATGGCTCCCTCTCGACGCCGCCTCCACGCAGGAGCTGGACGGATTGATCGTCAGCGCGGAGACCCACCCGTCCGTGGAAGGCTCGATCTTTCTCGGCGCGGCCCACAACTGGTGCGATGTGAAGAGCCTCCGGTTGAAGAGGATCAACGACGAGGAAGTCGAGGTGATCGGAGAGGTTTTCGTCGAGCTGCAGAACGAGGGCATAGCCCCGAACGAAAGCTTTTCTTTTGCCACCCGGGTGTTCTGCGATTTCGAGCCGACGCAGGAAGACGAGTACTGGAACATGACTCTTCCCGACTTCCTGTAACGTTTCCCTCCTGCGGCGCGCCTGAGCTCCATGGGGAGGGCTGTCCTCCCCAGGCCCTTCCCAAGGAGACATGGTCATGCGCTGTTTCGTGGTTCCCGAAGGCACTCCCGCTGCTCAGCCTGGCTATGCTCAGGTCCTTGCCGTCCATGCGGCGCTTCTCCACACGGGCAAGATCGTCTACTTCAGCGGCGACGAGCACGACCCGGGCCGGCACCACCTCGGCATGTTCGATCACGCCCGCCTGTTCGACTGCGGGACGCTCGCGATCTCTTCGCCCGCGGCGTCGGCGAGCATCCGCGATCTGTTCTGCTGCGGCCATGCGTTCCTCGCCGACGGCCGGCTGCTCGTCGCGGGAGGCACCGAAGCGTGGACGACCGATGCGATCGCCGGAGATCCCCATGGCCATGCGGGGGCCGGACATTTCCGCGGCACCGCCGAAGCCTACGTCTTCGATCCGGCGACGGAGCACTGGGTTCCCGTGCAGCGGATGAGGTTCGAGCCGGGCCACAGCGCGGGAGGCGGCCGTTGGTACCCCACGCTCTTCACTCTCGGCAACGGCGACGTCGCCGCTCTCTCCGGCCATCCGAGCGACTCGGACACACGCCACTACAACAATTCCATCGAGTCTTTCGATCCGAGAGCTGGAGCTTCCGGCGCGTGGGCCGACATGGGCATCCTGCCTGCCGCGGCGGCCGGCTACCCTGACCTCACCTACTATCCGCGCCTGCATCTGCTGCCGGACGGGAAGGTGTTCTTCTCCAGCCCGATCAACGGGCAGTCGATGAAGTGGAATCCCAACACCCTGGCCTTTGCGCCTGTCGGCGCGGGCCCGGGCAACGACTATGACGGGATCGGCGTCACGTCCGTCCTGCTGCCGCTCCTGCACGAGGAAGGCTTTCGGCCGCGCGTGCTGATGTGCGGCCGTCCCCTCGCCCGGCGGATCGATCTCGGCGACCCCGCTCCCGCGTGGCAGACGGCCGGCTCCCGCACGCTGCTGGTGAGCGGAACGCCTCCCGAGCGCCAGCACAACAACGCCGTCCTGCTGCCGACCGGGGAGGTGGCCATCGTCGGCGGCATGAGAGATCCCGCGAACGATCCGGGTGCCGCCGTGCTCGACGTCGAGATCTACCGGCCGGCGACGAACAGCTGGGTCACCCTGCCCCCTCCGGCGCGCTGCTCGGTGTCGCGGAACTATCACTCGGTCGCCCTTCTCATGCCCGATGGGCGGGTCTGGATGGGCGGCTCGAACATCCGCGCCAACTGGAGTTTCCACAATGCGGGGGACTATCCCCCCGGCACCCTGCCGACCAACGCGCAGGACGGCTCCACCGACAATCGCCAGCTCCGCATCGAGCTGTTCGAGCCCTGGTATTTCGGCCGTCCGGACCGCCCCGCGCTGTCGCTCCCCTCGACGGAGGTGAGCGTCGGCGAGGACTTCACCGTGCAGACGCCGCAGGCGGCCACGGTCAGCCGCGTGGCCGTGATCCGGGCCGGGTCGGTCACGCACTCGTTCAATACCGATCAGCGTTACGTGGGCCTGCCGTTCACGCACGCCAGCGCGAGCACGCTGACCGTCTCGGTGCCGGACAACGAGAACCTGCTTCCGCCCGGTTATTACCTCCTTTTCATCCTGAACCAGGTGATCGATCCGGGCACGGGCGCCGTCCTCGACGTCCCCTCGGTCGGCCATTTCATCCGCATCGACAACGCGAAGAGCTTCAAGGAGCTCAAGTGGGAGATCAAGGAGCTGAAGGTCGAGATCAAGGAGAACCTCAAGTCCGAGATCGACGTGATCGTCAAGGACTTCGAGTGGCCGCCGAAGCTGAAGGATGCCGAGGACGATCCTTTCGAAAGGTTCAAGCACCTGGGGGACCCTGTCGAGCTGATCAAGACCCTCGCGCAGCATGTGGACAATCTGGCGCGCACCGTCACGGCGGCGACAGGCCGCGCTTTCATCAAGACAAAGGAACGGCCGCTGGTGGCCCGGCGTGCCCCGACCGTGCCGCTTGCCGAACAGCGCACGCCGCCTCCGACGGAGGCGGAGCTGATGCTGCGCGACCCGCACAGGCACGAGGACGCCAGAGGGCACGAGAAGCCGGACCACAAACCCGGCGGCAAGGGAGGCGGCCATACACATGGCGGGCACGGAGGGTGATCCTGATCGTCGCCAGCCGGTTCGATGCCGAAGCCGCGGCGTTCTGCGCATCGCTGGGCGCCGATGCCGGTGATGCCGCGCTTCTGTTGCCCGAGGACCTGTCGCAGCGCGGCTGGCTCTTCGATCCTGACGACGTCGCCCGTTCGCAGGCCATCGCATCCGGGCGCGCGGTGCCGTGCCGCTCCATCACCGGAGTGCTCACGTTGTTGCCGCGCGTCGAGGAATGGGAGCTCGTCCACATCGTGGAGGAGGATCGCCCGTACGTCGCAGCGGAGATGACGGCCTTCCTGCTGGCATGGCTGGCCGCGCTGCCGCCCTCGGTAAATGTGATCAATCGGCCCCAGGCCGGATGTCTGGCCGGACCGCCCTGGTCGCCGCTGCGATGGCGGCATGAAGCCGCGCTCGCCGGCTTCCGGATTTCCGGAGGGCAGAGCCCGAGCTTCGCAGTGACCGTAGCGGGAGGCCGGGCCCTCGATAGCGCGGGCCCGGAAACCGCGGCCAGGGCGCGCAACCTGGCTTCGGCGGCCTGCGTCGAGGTGCTCTCTCTGGCTCTGGACGCGCAGCACGCCTTCGTCGCGGCGAGCTCCCGTCCCGCGCTGGGCCGGCCCGGGATCGACCGGACGATGCGGGAGCTTCTCGGGGTGGGAAAGGGATGATCCTCCTCTGGGGCGATCCGACGGAGCGGCCCATGGCCTCGGTTCTGCTGGAGCTGCGGCGCCTGGGTGCGCCCGTGGTGGTGCTGTCGGACGAGGAGATGGAGCGGGCCGATCTCGGCCTGGGACGGGGGGGCGTCCTCGACGGCGAGCTCCGCCTCGGCGGCCCTCCCGTCGAGCTTGCGCGGATCACGGCCGCCTATCTCCGGCCTGCCGAATCGATCGTCGGCACGCCCGCCGCGGCGCGGGTGGTCGAAGGGTTGCTCACCTGGGCGAACACGTCTCCCGCGCGCGTGGTCAACCGGCCTTCGTCGAGCGCCGCCAACAATTCGAAACCTTATCAATCGGCGCTGATCCGCGACGCCGGATTCCGCACTCCGGAAACGCTGCTCTCGACCGATCCCGCGGCCATCCGCGAGTTCTGGCGCCGGCACGGAGAGGTGATCTATAAATCGATCAGCGGGATCCGCAGCATCGTCTCGCGGCTCGGCCCGGAGCAGGAGGCCTACCTGGAGGACGTCACCCACTGTCCGACGATGTTCCAGCGCTACGTCGAGGGTTGCGATCACCGGGTCCACGTCGTCGGCGAGGAGATCCATGCCTGCCGGGTGGAGAGCCCGGCCGACGATTATCGATATCCGAAAGCCGCGGAGCAGCGGCCCAGGCTCGAAGACGTGAGGCTGGACCCCGAGCTCTCCTCGCGCCTTCTCGCCATGGTCCGGGCGATGGATCTTCTGGTCGCGGGCGTCGATCTGCGTCTCGCGCCCGACGGGAGCTGGTACTGTTTCGAGGTGAACCCCTCGCCCGCGTTCAGCTACTTCTCGCAGGCGACGGGTCAGCCCATCGCCCGTTCCATCGCGCGGCTGCTGGCGGCGTAGAATGCCGGTGCGCATGGCCGAGCCGACCTTCTTCGCCGATCCTTCCGAATTCCACGCCTGGCTGGAGAAGCATCACGAGCGGGAGCAGGAGCTGTTCGTGGGCTTTTACAAGAAGGGTTCCGGCCTGCCCAGCATCACCTGGCCGGAAGCGGTGGACGAGGCGCTCTGCTTCGGCTGGATCGACGGCGTGCGCAAGAGCCTGGGCGCGGAGAGCTACATGATCCGTTTCACGCCGCGCAAGCCGGGCAGCACCTGGAGCGCGGTCAACGTCGGCCGCGTGGCGGAGCTGACCCGGCTCGGACGCATGCGCCCGGCGGGCCTCGCGGCATTCGAAAAGAGATCCGAGGCCAGGACCGGCACCTACGCTTACGAGCAGAAGGAAGAGGCCAGCCTGGAGAAGGCCGAGGAGAAGCAGTTCCGCGCCAACAAGCCGGCCTGGGAGTTCTTCCAGTCACAACCGCCCTGGTACCGGCGCAGGGCCATCTGGCGGGTCGTGAGCGTGAAGAAGGAAGAGACCCGCAAGAAGCGGCTGGCCAAGCTCATCGAGGAATCGGCCCAGGGCCGGCGCACGTAGAACTGAGTGCGGATCTTTGACAGCAGCCCTCCGTCGCCCGGGTAGCGCCCTCCACCCACCGGGGAGACCCCTCTACCCGCTGGGTAGCGCCCTCTACCCGCCGGGGAGACCACTCTACCCACCGGGGAGACATAGCTACCCAACGGTCAGACCCCTCTACCCAGTGGTCAGGCATGGCTACCCAACGGATAGAGGGCTCCGCTAGAGCCCCGGCTTCCCGAGCAGCACGTATCCTTCCCGGATGTCGGCGTCCGCGGCCACGGGCTTGAGCGGCAGCGGCTCGTCGAGCCTGGCGAGGTCGTCGCGCTGGGCGAGGACCCAGACGCGCCCCGGGCGGCTGGCGTACTCCAGGAGCTTCTGCTCGCTGTCCAGGTCCACGGCGAAACGGCCCGTGTAGAAGAGGAAGGTCGAGTCGAGGCGCGGGTAGATGCCGTAGGTCTCCCCCGGACGCATCCTCGCGAGCAGCTCCTTGGACATCCCCCGGGCTGACTTGATCACGTCGAACTTCGGGATCAGGAACAGGGCCGCCAGGACCATGACCAATCCCATGCCCGTTGCGAGCCCCGCGGCGGCGCGGGAGAGGCGCCCTCCCCGGGCCTGCCACCAAGCATAGAGCGCTCCGGCGAGGAGCGGCAGGAAGGCGAGCGTCACCTGCCAGACGAAACGGTCGCCTCCCAGCGGCGCGGCTTCCTCTCGTCCCCGTCCGGCGATGGGCAGGGCGACGGTGATGAGGAGAGCGATGACGGAGAGGATCCCGAACGGCCAGACCGCCCACTTCCTTCCTCTCGGCCATTCGGAGGCGAGCCGGTCGAGCGCCGCTCCCACCAGCAGCGCCATGGCCGGATACATCGTCAGGATGTAGACGTCCCGCTTGGCCGGCGAGAGGCTGAAGAAGACCACGGTCACCACCATCCAGCAGAGGGCGAAGAGCCAGTGCTTGCGCTCGGTGCTCTTCACCAGGAGGGCCGTGGGCAGCAGGAACGACCAGGGGAAGAACTCGGCCGGGATCACCGTCAGGTAGTAGTACCAGGGTTGGAAGTGGTGCCAGGGATCGGCATACCGCGTGACGTTCTGCCTGAAGACGATCTGGTCCAGGTACTCGCGGCCGCCGGAGAGACCGGCGGGGATCAGCCAGGCGAGCACCACCGCGGCCCAGACCAGGAAGCCGAGGCCGATCCGCATCCGCCGGAGCTCCGTCCAATCCTTCCCGATCATCAGGAAGGCGACGATCGAGAGGAGCGGCGGCAGGAAGCCGGCCGGTCCTTTCGCCAGCGTCGCGAGCCCGGTCGCCACGAAGAAGAGTGGATAGAGGGCGGGACGGTTTTCCGTGTAGCCGCGCACCCAGAACCAGACGCCCAGCGCCACCAGGAAGGTCAGGAGCATGTCGATCTGCCCGAACCGCCCCTGCCAGAGGATCTTGAAGCAGGTGGCAAAGGCGGCGGCGGCGATCCAGCCGGCGCGGCGGTTGAACAGGCGCTCGCCCAGGCGGAAGACGAGGATCACGGTGCCGATCGCCGCCAGCGCCGAGGGGATGCGGGCGGAGACCTCGCCCACCCCGCCGGTCAGGAACGAGGAGACGACGATCAACCAGAAGAGCAGCGGCGGCTTCTGGGTATAGACCTGGCCGTTCAAGCGCGGGATCGACCAGGAGCCTTCCTGGCGCATCTCGCGGGCGACCTCGGCGTAGCGCGCCTCGTCCGGATTCCACAGGTCGCGCGAGCCGAGCCCGGGGAGGAAGAGCAGGGTCCCCAGAAGCGCCAGCAGGGCGAGGTCACGCTTCAAGGCTGTTCCGCGCCCGGGGGCTGCGTGCCGGCGAGCTGCTTGCCGCGCTGGATGAACCAGAGGTTCCGGGTGTAGATGAGGAACCCGGGGAGCTGGCCGATGATGATGACCAGGTCCTTGCGGTGGAACCCGTAGGCGAGGAGGACGAGGCTGCCGGCGAGGCTGAAGAACCAGAAGGCCGTCGGGATTACGCTGGCCCCTTTGCGCTCGGAGGCGACCCACTGGACGAAAAAGCGGGCGAAGAAGAAGGCCTGTCCGAGGAGGCCGATGGCGGTCCAGAGGTTCCAGGCGAATTGGTGTTGCAAACGTCGATCTCCTCGGAGAGCCCGCGGTCGACCCGGCGCGCCTGCAGCCAGCGGACGCCATAGAGATCGACGAGACCCCGCCACAGGCGGTTGTGGATTCCGTACTTGGGTTGGCCGTGCAGCCGCGGCCGGTGGTTGACTGGAACCTCGGTCACCCGCGCCCCTTCCATCCGGAGCAGGGTGGGGAGGAAGCGGTGCATGCCGTTGAACAGCGGGATGTGCCGCAGGTATTCGCTCCGCATCGCCCTCAGCGTGCAGCCGACGTCGGTCACCGACTCGCGGGTGACGCGGTTGCGCACCCCGTTGGCGAGCTTCGAGGAGACCCGCCGCACCCAGTTGTCCTGGCGCTTGGCGCGGACGCCGTTGACCACGTCGAAGCCGTCCATGCGCTCGAGCAGGCGCGGGATGTCCGCCGGATCGTTCTGGAGGTCGGCGTCCAGGGTGACGACGATCCCGCCGCGGGCATGGCGGAAGCCGGCGTCGAACGCCGCCGACTGGCCGCTGTTGCGGCGCTGGCGCACGATTCGGGTCCGCGGGTCTTCCCGGGCGAGGCCGGCCAGCACACGGGGGCTCGCGTCGGTGCTGCCGTCGTCGACGTAGATCACCTCGTAGGGACGCCCGAGCGGCTCCATCGCCGCGCGGATTTCCGCGGCGAGGACCGGCAGGTTCTCCTCTTCGTTGTAGACCGGGATGACCAGCGAGATCTCCGGCCTTGGCCCCTCGTGCATGCGGGTATCTTAATCGAGAGGGATTCCTGTTCACGTGCCGTTCATCCCGCGCTGCCAATTTGCGCCTAAGATAGCGCTTGAAAGAGGTGGGCGGTCCGTCGTTCCCCCCTGAAAGCGAAAGGTATGGAGGCCCCCATCCGCGATCCGCAGCGGGCGGCGCTGATGGCGCTGGCCTGGATCTTCCTGGTCGGCGCCGCGGTCGCGCTGCGCCCGATCCTGCCGATCGACGAGACCCGCTACGTCTCCGTGGCGTGGGAGATGTGGGTGCGCGGCGACTTCCTGGTGCCGCACCTGAACGGCCTGCCATACAGCGACAAGCCGCCGCTGCTGTTCTGGCTGTTCCACCTGGGCTGGTGGTTCTTCGGCGTCAACGACTGGTGGCCGCGGATGGTGCCGGCCCTGTTCGCCCTGGCGAACCTCGGCCTGACGGCGCGGCTCGCCCGCCGCCTCTGGCCGGACCGGCCCCAGGCCGCCCTCTCCGCCCCCGCCATCCTGCTCGGCTTCCTGCTCTGGAACGTGTTCACCACCATGGTGATGTTCGACATGCTGGTGGCGTTCTGCGCGCTGCTGGCCATGCTCGGTCTGGAGGAGGCCTGGCGGCGCGGCGGCGTGCGGCCGTGGCTGCAGGTGGGGGGCGCCCTGGGGCTGGGCATCCTCGCCAAGGGCCCGGTGGTTCTGGTCCTGCCGCTCGCGGTGGCGTTCTCCGCCCCCTGGTGGGGGAGGGAGACCGGCTCCCTTTCCCCCGGCACGGGGGAGAGGGCTGGGGAGAGGGGGAATGGGATCAACTACTGGCCTCGGCTTGCGGGTGCCGTCGGTTTGACCGCGGTCATCGCCCTGGCCTGGGCCCTGCCCGCCGCCGCGGCCGGGGGCTCCGACTACGCCAATGCCATCCTCGTCCGCCAGACCGAGGGCCGGATGGTCTACTCCTACGCCCACGGCCATCCCTGGTGGTGGTATTTCGCCCTGCTCCCCGGGCTCCTGTACCCCTACTCCTTCTGGCCTCCGCTCTGGCAGGAGGCGTTCCGGCGCCGCGCCGCCGATCCCGGGCTGCGGTTCTGCCTGGCCTGGCTGGTCCCGGGGCTGGTGATCTTCTCGCTGATCAGCGGCAAGCAGCCGCACTACCTGCTGCCCCTGATGCCGGCCTTCGCGCTGATCGCCTCCCGGCTCCTGACGGAGGCCGGCGTCACCATCCGGCGCTGGCACCTGCTGCCCGCGCTCAGCCTGCTCGTCCTGGTCGGAGCGGCGCTGGTGGCGGCCCCGCTCCTGGGTCCCAGGCACGGTCTCTCCTCGTGGCCTTCCTGGACACCCGACGTCTCGCCCGGGGTGGGCCTGGCCATGATCGCGCTGGCGCTGGCGTCGTTCTTCCTCTTCGACCGGATCTTCGCCCGGCGGGCCGCGGCGCCCACCCTGATTACGATGGCTCTCGTGATCGGCGCGCATCTCGGGCTCTCCGAGGCGGCCCGGGAGGCGTACGACCTGGAGCCCATTGCGCGCTACCTGAGCTTCGCGGAGAAGCAGGGGCGGCCGATCGCCTATGTGGGGGACTACCACGGGCAGTTCCACTTCCTCGGCCGTCTCGAGCGCCCTTTCCAGGAGATCCCCGGGGGGTCGGAGTCGCTCTGGATCCGGCAGAACCCGCGAGGCAAGGTGATCCAGGACCTGAAATACTTGCCGCCGGACGTGAGCCGGGCCGAGTTCACCCAGCCCTACCGCGACGACGTGCTCGCGGTCTGGGGGCGGGAGGGGATCCCGGGCACTTGAATCTGCGATGAAGAAGCTCGTTGCCAGGGCGCCCGCATGGGCGTTCTTCCTGTATCTATTGTCGTCTCTCCCTGCCGCGGGGCAGCTCCTGCCCCTGGGTCCTCCGGAGTACGTGTCGGCGAGCACCGGGGCGTTCGAGGTGCGAAAGGTGCTGGACGAGTACGAGACGGGCTGGGAGCTGCGCTTCGCGCCGCGGCGTTTCTGGCCGCTCCCCGCATGGGCCCCGGACGTGATCCCGGTGACGGGCGCGATGGCGACCTCGCGCGGCATCCTCTTTGCTTATGGCGGGTTCCGCATGGAGATCCCCATGGGGGGGCGCTGGGTGGGCAGCGGCGGCTGGGCGACGGGCCTCTACTACCGCGGCGCCGGCGACGGCAAGGACCTGGGCGGCGTCCTGGAGTTCCGTTCCCACCTCGAGATCGCCTACCGGCTGCGCGACGAATCGCGCGTGGGCCTCTGCCTCTACCACCTCTCGAACGGCCATGTCTTCAGCTTCAACCCGGGCAGCGAGTCGCTGCTGCTCACCTATAGCGCACGGCTCCGGAAGTAGTGATATTCTGGCCCCATGGCCGTCGATCCTGAGCTGTTGGAGATCCTTGTCTGTCCGAAGTCGAAGGGCGAGCTGGAGCTGATCGACCTGCCTCAGGAGATCAGGGCCGGCCTGGTGGAGAAGTACCGCGAGCACTTCCGTGACGAGGAGCCCGTGGTCGAGCAGGGCCTTTACTGCGCGGCGTCCGGCCTGGTCTACCCGATCGTCTCGGACATCCCGATCATGCTGATCGAGGAGGCGCTGCCGGCCTCCGTTGCCGGCCGCCCGGGCGAACCCGTCCCCAGCGCCTAGCCCGCCGGTGTCCGTCTCCGACGACGTACGGGACCAGCCGACCCGTCTCCAGAGGGCGGGCTCCTGGCTCTTCTCGGGCCACCTGCTGGCCGTCTTCAGCATCGCGGCGTCGAACATCCTCCTCGGCCTTACGCTCCTCGCGGCTCCCTTCAGCGTGCGGTTCCGCCGTTCCGACTGGCCGCGGATGGCTCCGCTGCTCGCGCCGCTCGGCATTTACGCGCTGTGGCTCGTGGGCTCGGCCTTCGCCTCGTTCGATCCGTGGACCAGCGTGAGCGGCCTGCGCGAGCTGTTCACCCTCTCCGCCGTGCTGCTCGCGCCGGGTCTGGTGCGCGGGGAAGCCCAGGTGCGGCGGCTGGTGGACGGGCTGATCGCGGCTGCCGCCCTCCTGGGCGCCGTCGGCCTGGCCAGCTATCTCTGGGGCTACGGCGACATCGACCGCCGCATCCGGGGGCCGTTCTCCCATTACATGACGTTTTCCGGCTTCCTGCTGATCTGCGACCTCCTCCTGATGGTACGGCTGCTGGGCGACCCGCAAAGGGCCGGAATCGCAGGTTCCGGTGTGGGCGGACGGCGGGGATGGCGTTGGGCGGCCCTGGTGGTGATCAACGTGGCCCTGCTCGCCAGCTACACGCGCGGCGCCTGGGTGGCGCTGGTGGTGGCCGGGACCGCGCTGCTGCTGATCCGGGCGCCGAAGCTCCTGCTCGCCTACCTGCCGGTCGGCGTGCTGCTGGTGGTGCTCGCGCCCGTGCCCCTGGTGAGCCGCATGATCTCCATCACGGACCTGCAGGACCCCTCCAACTACGACCGGCTGTGCATGCTGGAGGCGGGGTTGACCATGGTGAAGGAGCGTCCGCTGTTCGGGCTCGGCCTCGAGATGGTGGAGCGGCGCTATCCCATCTACCGGAGCCCTAGCGCGCCGCGCTTCGAAGTGCCCCACCTGCACAACACCTTCCTGCAGCTCGCGGCGGAGCGCGGCATTCCGGCGCTCCTCGCCTATCTCGCGATGAGCTGGGCGAGCCTGCGCGCCATGTACCGCGGATATCGCCGGGATGGGGGGAGCCGCGGCCCGCGGGCCGATCTCTTCCTGGGGGGCATGCTCGCCCTGCTCGCCTTCAACGTGGCCGGCCTGTTCGAGAACAATTGGGGAGACACCGAGGTCCAGAGGGCAGCGCTCTTCCTGCTCGCGCTGCCCTTCTGCCTGATGACGGAGGAGACGCCAGGGGAGGCTGATATGCTGCCCGCCCGGCCGGAAGAAAGGACTTAAAGGACATCAAGGACACCAAGGACATCAAGGACAAGGAGCCCCGTCCTTGCAGTCCTTGTTGTCCCTGATGTCCTTGTGGTCCTTTTCTTGCACACGCACGCCGGAAGAGGACAGGGACCCGACTTGCGTCTCGATCATCTTTTGGTCCAGCGGGGGCTTTTCGCCAGCCGGGAACAGGCCCGGCGCGCCGTCATGGCCGGAACCGTCCAGGTGGATGGCCGCCGCGTGGACAAGCCCGGCACGCCCGTTGGAGAGGACGCCGCCGTCTCCGTGCTCGGTACGAAAGAGCCGTTCGTCTCCCGCGCCGGGCGCAAGCTGGCCGACGGCCTGGACCACTTCGGAGTCGATCCCGCCGGCCGCGTCTGCCTCGACGTGGGCGCCTCGACCGGCGGCTTCACCGACTGCCTGCTCCAGCGCGGCGCCGTCCGGGTCTACGCCCTCGACGTGGGCTATGGCCAGCTCGACCACAAGCTGCGCTACGACGAGCGGGTGGTGGTGATGGAGCGGATCAACGCCCGCCATCTCGAGCCGGACGCCCTGCCCGAGCCCGTCAGCCTGATCACCATCGACGTCTCGTTCATCTCGCTCGCCAAGGTGGTGCCGGCCCTGCTGCCGCACCTGTCGCCCGGCGGGCTGATCCTCGCGCTGATCAAGCCCCAGTTCGAAGCGGGGCGCGGGGTCGTGGGCAAGGGGGGCATCCTGCGCGACGAGGAGGTGCGGCGCGAGGTCGTCGACGGCTGCGCCGCGGAGCTGGCCGGCCTGGGCCTGGAGCTGTTGGGGGTCCACGACTCGGCGGTCCATGGCATGGGCGGCAACCGGGAGGCGTTCGTTTTGCTGAGGAAGGGAGAGCCATGAGCCCCCGGCGCAAGTTCCAACGCATCGGGATCGTGGCCAAAGCGGCGAGCCGCGAGGCGGTCCACACGGCCCACGAGCTGGCCGAGTGGCTGCGCCGGCGCGACGTGGAAGTGGCGCTGGACGAGGCGATCCTGCGCACCCGGGCCAGCGCCCCGGACGTTCCGTTCCGGCCCGACGAGGCCTACGACCTGGTGGTGGTCCTGGGCGGCGACGGCACCATCCTCTCCGTGGCGCGCACCCTGGCCGGCTCGGTGCCGATCCTCGGGGTCAACCTGGGGAACCTCGGGTTCCTCACCGAGATCAACCGCGGCGAGCTCTATCCCACGATGGTGCAGGTGCTCGCGGGCAAGTTCCGGACGGAGAAGCGCTCGCTCTTCGACGTCGAGCTGAAGAGGGAGGGCAACGGCCCGCTGCTCCAATACCGGGTGCTCAACGACGCGGTGATCAACAAGAGCGCCCTGGCGCGCATCATCCAGCTCACCCTGAGGATCGACGGCCACCTCGTGGCCCGCTTCCGCGCCGACGGCCTGATCCTCTCGACCCCGACCGGCTCCACCGCGTACAACCTGTCGGCCGGCGGCCCGATCCTCGGCGCCCTGCTGGGAGTGGCCGTGCTCACCCCGATCTGCCCGCACGCGCTGTCGCTGCGGCCCATGGTGGTCCCCGACACCAGCCGCATCGAGGTGACGCTGGAGACCCAGCGCGAGGAGGTCTATCTGACCCTCGACGGCCAGGAGGGCACTTCGATGGGCTACCGGGACACGGTCGCGATCACCCGCAGCCGCGCCACCGTGAAGCTGATCAAGGTCTCCGAGCGGACGTTCTACGACAACCTGCGCGGCAAGCTCCGCTGGGGCGGGCTCGACGGCGGCGGCGAGGAGCCGCGGTGAGCGACAAGCCCGTCCGGCTGCGTGTCCTGCGCCGGTACTTCCGCCGGAAGGGCCGCCTGCGGCGCTGGGTGGTGCGCCCGTTCATCTGGGGGCTCTTCTTCCTCATCCTGGTGCTCGCCGCGGCCTGGCTCTTCCTGGAGAGCGGCTACGCGCACGAGCGCGCCGCGAAGATGGTCATCGCCCGGACCTCCGAGCTGTTGGGGCGCAAGATTCAGGTCGGCCGCATCGACTACAGCCTGATCGACCTCTCGTTCGAGCTCTACGACGTGGTCATCCCCGGCCCGAAGCCGGGCGATCCGGACTTCGCCCGCGTGCCGCTGGCCCGGGTCGAGTTCTCCTGGCGCGACCTGCAGCAGAGGGTGCTCCGCCTGGAGCAGATCGAGGTGGTCCGCCCCCAGGTCTACCTCCGCTTCAACCCAGACGGCACCAGCAACCTGCCGGAGCTGCGCACGCGTCCGGGGGCGAAGCGGCGCTTCGAGGTGCAGATCGGCCGCGTGCTCGTAGAGAACGGCACGCTCGACCTGGACGAGATGCGGTTCCCCCTGAACCTCGATGCCAAAGCTGTCTTCGGCCGCGCCATCGGCTCGGCCGAGCGGGGAGGGGAAGGCGGCCAGCGCATCGACGCAATGGTCGCGGCCCAGGACGTGGTGACCACGCTGCCGCGCGCGAAGCCCTACGCCTTCACGGCTTCGGCCAAGGGGAGCTTCGTGCCCGGCCGGCTCCGCTTCGCGACCATCCGCCTGGCCGGTCCCGATCTCAAGGCCACCAGCCAGGGCTCGTACGAGTGGGGGAAAGGTAAAGAGCAACGGCTCGCCCTGGAGATCGCTGCCGACGGTTGGGCGCAGCTCTTCAACCGCCTCGGCTACGTCCAGGAGCCGATCCAGGGGCCATTCGGCTTCCGCGGGCGCATCGACCGCGCCGGCGCCAAACTGAGCTACTCCGGCACGATCCACTCGCCGCGCCTCACCGCGCTCGACCGGGTCTTCGAGGAGATCGAGGGCGAGCTCGTGGGCGGGCGCGACGGCATGGAGATCGACCTCGAGCGCGCCCTCTATGCCGGCGGCAGCGTCGAAGGGGTGATCGGGGTCGACTACAAAGACGAGGATTCGCGGGAGTCCGGCACGCCCGTGGACCTCGACCTCTCCTTTTCCCGGCTCGACCTCGGGACCGTGGCCGCCGACCAGTTCGGCGAGGACGTGCCCGTGGTCCAGGACCTCGCGGGAAGGGCCACGGGCGACCTGGTCTACCGCTTCCGCACGGGGGCTCCAATCTCCGGCAGCGGGCTCGTGGATGTCCATCTCGATGCCGTCCACGAGAAGGGGGTGCCGATCGCGGGCGACGCTTCGATCACCATCGAGCGCGGGGTGCTGACGAGCGACAACATCCGGCTCACGGCCCCGTCCCAGACCGTGATCGGCTCGGACTTCCTCTTCGACATGGAGAGCGGAGCCGGCCACTTCGACTTCCGGCTCGCCTCGCAGGACGTGGGCGTCCTCGCCCCGCTGCTGCGCGGCGACGTGAGGCCGGGCGAGGAGCCGCCGTTCTGGGTTCCCAGCGAGGGGAGCGGGGAAGCCCAGGGGACGGTTGAGATCGCCAACAAACGCTATGTTGCCGACATCCGCCTCGATCTTCAGAACGTGGTGAGCCCGGTGCTGGCGGCGGACGACGTCGACGGCTCCTTCCGCTTCACCCCGTCGGCGGTCGAGGACCTGCGGCTGGAGGCCACGGCCAACGGCGGAGCGTTGATGGTGACCGGCCGCGTGCCTCTGGAAGAGGAAGGGAGGCGGAGGCGCGTGCCCGAGCCGCTCTCCCTGGCGATCGACGCCCAGCAGTGGCCCGCCCCCGGCATCATCGCCTTTCTCGCTCCGGGCCTGTCCGGCATCGACGGGCTCGTCTCGGGGCGGCTGGACCTGGAAGGGACCGCGGAAAACCTCAACGGCCGCTCCGAGATCGAGGTGACCGGCTTCCGCATGGCGGATACGGCCGTGGGGGAGGTCCAGGCGGGCATCGCCTTCCAGGGCAAGCAGGTGCGCATCGAGCGCGCCCTGGTCGAGACGCCGGCCGGCCTGGTGCTCGTGTCGGGCACGTTCGACACCGAGACCAAGGCGATGGACTTGACGGTCGATGCGCCGGATCTCTCCCTGGCGGCCAACCCGTTCCGCGATCTTTTAGGCGGTGAGGTCGCCGGCCGGGCAGCGCTGACCGCGGTGATCGGCGGCACGCTGGACCGGCCCGAGGCCACCGCGAGCCTGCGCGGGACGGGCCTTGCGATCGCCGGCCGGCCGCTGGGCCAGACGGGCGAGGCCCAGGCCGTGGCCACCTGGACCGGCGACACCCTGAGCGCCACGGGATCGCTCCTCGGCCTCGCCTCCTTCGAAGGCGGCGGTACGCTGACCATGGAACGGGCCGACCTGCTCTTCAACCTGGAGAGCGCGGACCTGGGCACCCTGATCCGCATCGCCTCCCCGAAGCCCATCCCGGGGCTGACCGGCTCGTTCTCCGGCTCCGTCGGCTTCGCCTCGCAGTTCGACCAGGGCACCTGGCGGGCCGAGCTCGTCCTGCCCGACCTGCGCGCTCAGTACCAGGGGCATACGATTGCCAACCGCGAGCCGGTCATGGTCGAGATGGGGCCGGAGCGCGTGGAAATCCGCTCCTTCTACATGGGCGAGCCGCAGACCGACAACGAGGTCTTCGTCTCCGGCACGGTCGGTCTTACAGACCCTGGGCCGCTCGACCTGCGCGTCCAGAGCACGCTCTCCGCGGTCTGGGCCGAGGTCCTCCTGCCGGCCGGCTTCGAAGTCGAGGGATACCTGGACGTCCTGGCCGTGGTGCGCGGCACCACGAGCGATCCGCGGCTGGACGGCCAGGGGGTGATCCGCGACGCCCGGGTCCTGATCCCCGAGTTCCCGCAGGCGTTGGAAGATATCGAGGGGGTCATCCTCTTCAACCGCGACGCGCTGGTCCTGGATCATCTGGAGGCACGGCTGGGAGACGGCACCCTCCAGGCCGCCGGCCGGATGGATATCCCCAGTCTCGAAACCCGCCTGCAGGTCGAAGCGAACGACGTGAGCGTGCGCTTCCCCGAGCCCTTCCTGCTGCGCGGCGACGCCAACCTCTCGCTCGTGGCGACCGGCTCGTCGCGCCAGATCCGCGGCCGGGTGCTGCTCGAGCGGGCTTTCTTCGTCGAGGACATCCAGACCGACGCCCTGCCGCTCCTGCTCCAGGCCCTGGAACGCGAGCGCCTGGAAGTGGTGGAGACCGACGAGCTCCTCGCGGGCACGCAGCTCGACATCCTGGTGGACGGCCCCAACGCCCTGCGGGTGCGCAACAACGTCGCCAACCTGCGGGGCGACATCGAGCTCCGCGTGCAGGGCACGCTGGCGGCCCCGGTGGTCTTCGGAAGGGTGGAGGCCGATCCCGGCGGCACGCTGATCTACTCCGACAACGAGTACGAGGTGGAGCGCTTCCTCCTCACCTTCAACAACCCCAACCGGATCGATCCGATCATCGACCTCGTGGCGCGCACCGAAGTGCGGAGCTACGACATCACCCTCAATCTCTCGGGCACGCTGGACCGCCTGGACACCCAGTTCACCTCGGACGAGGGGCTCGCCGAGCTGGAAGTGCTGACGCTCCTCTTCAGCGGCGAGGTCGACTACGAGCGCGGCCGTCCCCGCGCTCCGGGCGAAGAGGGCCCGGAGCAGGCCGTAGGCGCCCAGAGCTTCCTCGCCGGACAGGCCGCATCCCTCGTCAGCCGGCGGGTGAACTCGCTGTTCGGCTTCGACCGCTTCCGGATCGATCCGCAGGCCACGGAGACCGGCGGCGCCGTGGGCGGAGTCCGCCTGACCGTGGGCAAGCGGATCTCCCGCGACCTCTTCGTGACCTACACGACCAACCCGGCCTCCTCGGAGGAGTACCTCCTGCGCATCGAATGGCAGGTGGCGCGCAACGTCGTCCTGGTCTTCACCCGCAACGGCCGGGACGACACCTACGCGGTCGATGCCGAGTGGGAGAAACGGTATTGAGAGCGCTCGTCCTGGTTCTCCTGATGGTTCTGCCTTGCGCCGGGTGGGCGCAGGAGGAAGAAGAGCTGGGTCCCGTCTACCCGATCGTCACCGAGATCGAGATCCGCAGCGTGGCCCAGCCCGAAGATCCGGACGAGCTGGAGAGGCTGCTCAGCTTCAGCGTGGGCCAGCCGCTCTCGGACGAAGCCGTGAGCAGCACCCTCCGGCACTTCCTGGCGAGCGGCCTGGCCTCCTCGGTCGAGCTCTACACCCGTCCCGACGGCACCGGCGAAGGCGTCGTGGCGATGGTCGTCCTCCGTGCGGTCGTGCGGGTGCGGGAGGTCCGGCTCAACGGCGACCTGGGGCTCGACCGCAACGAGCTGAGGCGCGTCCTGCCCCAGAACGAAGCCGAGCCGCTGGCCGAGGAGAAGGTCCTGCAGGGCCGCTTCGCCATGGAAGACCTCTATGCCGAGCGCGGCTTCTTCCAGCCCGAGATCGGGGTCCGCGTCGAGACCGACGAAAAGAGCCTGCAGGCCGTGGTGATCTACGACGTGCGCAGCGGTCCGCGGTCGCGGGTCGAGGAGATCCGGTTCGATGGGGATCTCGGCCCGTTCAAGCCGGCGGCGCTGCTGGAGCCGCTGAGCGACCGGCCGGGCGAGCCCTTCTCCCGGCCCGAGGTCCGCGAGGACGCCGAGGACCTCGAAAGGTGGCTCATCGGCCAGGGCTACCGCTCCGCCCGCGTGAGCGCGCCGGCCGAGGAGATCCTGCCCGAGGCCCGGGGCGTGCGGCTCGTCTACCCGGTCACGGTCGGCCCCAAGGTCGAGGTGCAGGTGATCGGCGCCGACCTCGACCGCCTGGAGCGGCGCGGCCTGCTGCCGTTCCTGGGCCGCGAGGGCTATGACGAGGCGCTGGTCCTCCAGGCGGTCGAGCGCATCAAGAGCGAGTACCAGCGCGACGGCCACTACAAGGTCCGGGTGGACTGGGAAGAGCAGGAGCCGGGCGAGAATCTCCTGCGCGTGATCCTCCGCATCGACCCCGGGCCGGAGTACACGCTGCAGGAAGTCCATTTCTCCGGCAACGAGGCCTTCGAGGAAAAAGCCCTGGACGAGCTGGTGACGACCACCGGACGCACCCTGCTGGCGCGCGGCAGCGGCCGCCTGGTGGACGCCGTGCTCCAGGAGGACCTGAAGAACGTCCGCCGCTACTACCAGGTCCAGGGCTTCGCCCAGGCCGAGGTCGGTCCACCGCAGATCGAGGAGCGGGGGAACGACCTCTTCCTCACCATCCCCGTCCAGGAAGGGCCGCAGATGCGGGTGGTCAACCTGGCGGTGCAGGGGAACGAGTCGCTGCCCGACAATGCGGCCCGCAGCGCTCTCCAGATCAAGGAAGGGGGGCCGTTCCACCCCCTGCTCCTGGAGAGGAGCCTGAACAACCTGCGCGCGGTCTACCAGGACCGCGGCTACAGCTCGGCCCAGGTCTCGGCGCGGGAGGACTGGAACCCCAACCACACGCGGGTGGACGTGGCCATCGACGTGCTCGAAGGGCCGCAGACCGTGCTCGACCGGGTGATCGTGCGCGGCAACCGCCTCACGGAGAGCGAGGTCGTCCGCCGCACCCTCGGCGTCGACGAGGGGGACCCCATCAGCGAGAGCCGGGCTCTGGAGATCGAGCGCGATCTGTACCGGCTGGGGATCTTCTCCAGCGTGGACGTGGAGGTCACCCGGTCCGGCACGGAGGGGGCCACGCGGGACCTGATCGTGCGCCTGGAAGAGGGCCGGCCGCGGCGCCTCAGCTACGGCCTCGGGTTCGAGTACGGGACCGACAAGAGCCAGGACCAGGAGTGGAATCCGCGCGGCACCTTCAGCTTCAGCCACAACAACGTGGCCGGCCGTGCCTACACCCTGCGCACCGACCTGCGGGTGAGCCAGTTGGACCAGGTCTTCCGCATCCGTTTCGACCAGCCGTACTCCTTCCGCTGGGCGCTGCCGGTCAACTACTCCCTCTTCTACTTCAACGAGACCAAGGAAGACTGGGACGTGGTCCGCTGGGGCGGCAGGATCGAGGCGGAGAAGAACTACACCGACCGCCGCGTGGCCGTGGCCTACGACTACCGGATCGTGGAGACCGACCTGGACACGGGCTTCCCGTTGCGCGGGGTGGATCGCGAGGACCGTCCGTACCAGCTGTCGAGCCTGATCCCGAGCTTCCTCTGGGACCGGCGCAACGATCCGATCCTGGCCACGCGGGGTTGGAGCTCGCTCGCCCAGCTCCAATACGCCTTCCCGGCTCTCGGCACGGACGGCGACTTCCTCAAGCTCTTCCTGCAACAGACTCAATATCTCGACCTGCGCAACTACGGGACCGTGGCGGCGAGCCTGCGCGTCGGCGGCATCGAGCCCTTCAACACGCTCCAGGATCTCGACCCCGAGCTGCCGGAGGACCTGCCGAACGCGAACGTCTTCATCGACGAGCGCTTCTTCGCGGGAGGCGCCAACACCCACCGTGCCTACGGCCGCGACGACCTGGGCCTCCGCGGGCAGACGCTGATCCTCCGTCCGGACCGTGCCGGGGACCAGGAGGACGACTTCGCCGCGGTGGGCGGCACGGGCCTCTTCCTCTTCAACCTGGAGTACCGCTTCCCGCTCTTCGGAGCCGTGGGAGGCACGGTCTTCTACGACGCCGGCAACGTCTGGGCCGACTGGCGGGACATGGACCCCGCCGATCTCAAGGGAGGGGCAGGAGTGGGGGTCCGCTATCTCTCGCCCATCGGCCCCCTGCGCCTGGACATCGGCTGGAAGCTCGATCGCGAGCCCGGCGAGCAGGACTTCGCGGTGTCGGTGTCGTTCGGCAATCCGTTCTAACCGCAGTGCCACCAGCTCCGCACGAGGTGATTCCTGCGCACGTAGCTCTCCTCGCCGCCATACACCAGGACTCCCGCGCCTGCTCCCGCGAGGCCCAGGTAGTAGTCGAGCCCCCGGAAGACGTCCCCGGCCAGCGTCTGGCCTGCCTTGACCTCCACCGGAATGCGCCGCGTCCCCAGGTCGAGCACGGCGTCCACCTCATGGCCCGCCGAGTCGCGCCAGAAGTAGAGCGGGGCGGGTTGCCCGTTGTGGAGGAACGTCTTGTAGATCTCGCAGATAACGAACGTCTCGAAGATCGCGCCGCGCAGAGGGTGCAGACGCACGTCCTCCAGCCGGCGGAGGCCGAGCACGTGGCAGAGGAGTCCGGCATCCAGGAAGTACAGCTTCGGCGTCTTGACGAGGCGCTTGTTGAAATTTTCATGGTGAGGCTTGAGGAGGAGCACGATGTAGCTCGCCTGGAGCACGGAGATCCAGCTCCTCGCCGTCGGATGGCTGATCCCGGCCTCGACCGCGAGCGCGGAGCTGTTCAGGAGGTGCCCGGACCGCCCGGCGCAGAGGGATACGAAACGGCTGAACGCCTCCAGGTTGCCGATGTTCGTGAGCAGGCGGACGTCGCGCTCGATGTAGGTGCGCAAGTAGCCATCCAGCCAGGTGGACGCGTCGAGCTGCTGGTCGTGGATGCGCGGGAAGAGCCCGCGGAACAGGAGATCCTCCAGGGGCAGCGGTGGCTTTTCCTCCCGCAAGCTCGCCGGGTCAGCGAGCTCTTCGGGCAGCAGAGCCGGGCGCCCGGCCAGCTCGGCGATCGACAAGGGCAGGAGCTCCAGGATCGCCACCCGGCCGGCCAGCGACTGGCTGATCCGCTCCGACATGAGAAAGTGCTGCGAGCCCGTGAGCACCAGTGGACCGATCCGCGCCTCGTCGAGGAAGCCTTGGAGGTACGAGAAGAGGTCCGGCGTGCGCTGCACCTCGTCGAGGATTACCCCCGCCTTCCCTTCCAGCCGCCGCAGGAATCCCCGTGGATCCTCTGCCGCCTCCTGGCGGTTCTGCAGGTCCTCCAGGGAGAGGTAGTGGAAACCGGGAAAGGTGGTGCGCGCCAAGGTCGTCTTGCCGGACTGCCGCGGGCCGGTGAGGAACACCGCCGGAAACGTCGCGGCCAGGGCGCGGAGCCGGGGCTCGAGCGTGCGGGCGTACATGGACATGGATTACCAGACCGAGGGAGCCGTGTCAATTGAAAATCTAACTTTCAATCTGCGTGACCAAAGCTCGATGTGGTCTTGAGCCTTGCGGTTGACCGTTCCGGGGGGGAACCGCTAAACTCCTTCGGGAACTCGGGTTCCTGTCCTTTCTCTATTACTTGAGCCGTCCATCCGGCCTCCACGAGAAGCCATGCATACAACGACTCCCTTCGCTCCCATCGAGGAGGCGATCGAACAGTTCCGCCAGGGCCGGATGGTCATCATCGTCGACGATGAGGACCGCGAGAACGAAGGCGACCTGGCGATCGCGGCCGAGATGGTCACGCCGGTGGCCATCAACTTCATGGCCAGGTTCGGCCGCGGCCTCATCTGCCTCGCCATGACGGAGGAGCGCTGCCGGCAGCTCGATCTTCCGCTCATGGTCGAGGACAACACCTCGCCCTTCGGCACCGCCTTCACCATCTCGATTGAGGCGCGCGGCAAGATCACGACCGGTATTTCGGCCGCCGACCGCGCCGCCACGATCCAGACCGCCATCGATCCGGCCACCCGGCCGGAGGACCTGCTGCGGCCCGGGCACGTCTTTCCGCTCCGCGCCCGGCGCGGCGGCGTGCTCAAGCGCGCCGGGCAGACCGAAGCCTCGGTCGACCTCGCCAGTCTCGCGGGCCTGCGGCCGGCAGGCGTCATCTGCGAGATCATGAACGACGACGGCACCATGGCCCGCGTGCCCGATCTAACGAGGTTCGCCCGCGAGCACGGCCTCCTCATGGTCACGGTCGCCGACCTGATCGGCTACCGGCTCCAGCACGAGACCCTGGTGCGCAAGGTGGCCTCGCCCCGGCTGCCCACCGCCTTCGGCGATTTCCGGATCCACGCCTACCGCTCCGACGTGACCGGCGACGAGAACGTGGCGCTCGTCATGGGCGGCATCGAGCCCGAGGAGCCGACCCTGGTGCGCGTTCACAGCCAGTGCCTGACCGGGGACGTCTTCGGCTCGGCGCGCTGCGACTGCGGGGTGCAGCTCGAACGGGCGCTGGAGACCATCGCCGAAGAGGGCAAGGGCGTGCTCCTCTATCTCCTCCAGGAGGGGCGCGGCATCGGCCTCATGAACAAGCTGCGCGCCTACGAGCTCCAGGACCAGGGGCACGACACGGTCGAGGCCAACGAGCGCCTCGGCTTCCGGCCCGATCACCGCGAGTACGGCGTCGGCGCCCAGATCCTCCGCGACCTCGGCGTGCGCAAGATGCGGCTGATGACGAACAACCCGCACAAGTACATCGCCCTGAACGGCTATGGGCTCGAGATCGTCGAACGCGTGCCGCTGGAGATCCCGCCGACGGACACCAGCCGCGCCTATCTCAAGACCAAGCGCGACAAGCTCGGCCACATCCTCAAGCTGGTTTGACGCCGAAGCCTTGAAGATCCTTCTCGTCACCTCGCGCTATCCCTGGCCGCCCCGGCGGGGCGACCAGATGCGTGCGGTGCAGATGCTCGACTTCCTCGCCTCCGAGCACGAGGTGACGCTGCTCACCCCGGAGCCCGGGCCGGGGCAGCCTCCGCCGCCGGCCGAGAAGCACTACAAGGTCGAGCTCTATCGCCCGACCCGCGGCGCCACCTCCCTCTTCGGCATGGGCCGGGTGCTGGCGAAGAACCTGCCGCTCCAGAGCGGCCTCTTCTACCAGCCCGACCTCGGACGGAAGCTCAGGGAGCTGGCGCCGAAGATGGACCTGGGCATCCTGCAGCTCGTCCGCCTGGCCGTCCATCTCGAGGATTTCGGCAAGACGCCGCTGCTCGTGGATCTGATCGACAGCCTGTCGCTCAACTTCTCCCTGCGCGCCGACGTGGACCGGGTCTGGCTGCGTCCGCTGCTCAGGCTGGAGGCGCGGCTGCTCTCCGTGGGAGAGCGCAAGCTCGCCGAGCGGGCAGCCGGCGTGATCGTGGTCTGCGAGCGGGACCGGCAGGCCTTGATCAACCGCCTCCCTCCGGACTTGGCGGCCCGGGTCTCGGTGGTCCGCCTGTCCGTGCGCGAGCGCCGGGTCGAGCCGCCGGAGGAGCGGGAGAAGCTCTGGCGCGAGGGGGACAAGGGGCCGGTCCTGGTCATCACCGGCAATCTTGGGTATTTTGTGAACGTCGACGCGGTCACCTGGTGGCTGCGCGAGGTCTGGCCCTCGGTCCGGCGGGTGCGGCCGGACCTCCGGGTCGTCGTGGCGGGGGAGCGGCCGGCGGCGGCGATCCGCCGCGAGATCGAGCGCGCCGGGGTCACGCTGATCGAGTCCCCGCGCGACATGCGCTCGGTCATCTCCCAGGCCACGCTCTCGCTCGCCCCCATGCGCTGCGGCTCGGGCGTGCCCATCAAGGTGCTGGAGGCCTGGGCCGTGGGCGTGCCGGTGGTGGCGACCCCCTGGGCCGTGGCCGGAACCTCGGGCCGCCAGGGCGAGGACTTCCGCCTCGTGGGCACGCATCCCATCGAGTGGGTGCACGCCATCGAGGAGCTGCTCGAAGATCCCGCTGCCCGCCAGCGCCTGGCCGACAGCGGCCGGCGCCGCCTAGCCGCCGACTACTCGCGCGAGACCGTCCGGGAGCAGCTCCTGGGTGTGATCGAAGGGTTGGCGCCAGCCGCGGCCGAGGACAGGGTGGCGGTCAAGGCTCTCTCCTGAAAAAGGACATCAAGGACGGCCGGAAGCTTGCGTACGCGACATAGAAGGTCTCGATGTCGCCTAAAAACTTATTACGCGACAAATGATTTCTAATTGTCGCCAAAGAAATTTGTAGGCGACAGTAAGAATTCGAGTGTCGCATAAAAATCTTTTTGACGACATTGTAATTCTTGTTGTCGCCTACAGACTTTCCATGTCGCGTACAAGATCTATTTGTCGCCTAGAATCTCTCGATGTCGCCTAAGAAGTTTTTTGGCGACATCGAGCCGCCCGATCGGGCCGGGCGTCGTTTTTGCTAGAACATCCCTCTAAGGGGTGGAGTCCGCCCAAAACCGCTAGGAGACGATTGCATGTGTGGCATCGCGGGGATCTACCGCTTCCGGTCGGCGCGGCCGGTGGAGCCGGGCGAGGTTCGGACCATGGGCGCTTGCCTCGCCCATCGCGGTCCGGATGACGAGGGATACTTCAACGAAGGCCCCCTGGGGCTCGCTCACAAACGGCTGACCATCCTGGATACATCCTCCCGCGGGCGGAACCCCATGTTCAGCGAGGATGGGCAGTCCTGCATCGTCTTCAACGGCGAGGTCTACAACTTCGTCGAGCTCCGCGCCGAGTTGGAAGCCCAAGGCCATTCGTTCCGCACCACCACGGATACGGAGGTCATCCTCCGCCTCTGGGACGTGCTCGGCGAGGCCTGCCTGGAACGGCTGAACGGCATGTTCGCCTTCGCCATCTGGGACAAGCGCCGCCAGGCCCTGTTCATCGCCCGCGACCGGCTGGGCATCAAGCCGCTCTACTACACCCTCGACGCGGACGGCATCCGCTTCGCTTCCGAGGTCAAGGCGCTGCTCGCCACGTCGGACCGCAGGCACGGCGTCAACCTCGACATGCTCGACGCCTACATGAGCGTCGGCTACGTGCCCACCGAGCACACGCTTTTTCAGGGGATCGAGAAGCTTCAGCCCGGATGGTGCATGACGATCGATCCTGAGGGATTGCGCCTGCGCCAGTACTGGGACCTCAAGCCCGAGCCCGAGCACCTCTCCGAGGAGGAGTGCGTCGCGCAGACGCTCGAGCTGCTGCGCGATTCAGTCAGGATCCAGCTCCGCAGCGACGTCCCCCTGGGCGTGTTCCTTTCCGGCGGCATCGACTCGAGCGCGGTCGTGGCCCTGATGCACGAGATGGGCATCCGCGACATCCGCACGTTCACGGTGGCCTATGACTTCGGGCCCGCCTACGACGAGACCCGCTACGCCCGGATGGTCGCCGAGAAGTTCCAGACCCGGCACCGCGAGATCTTCGTCACGCCGAAGGAGTTCCAGGATTTCATCCCGTCGCTCGTCTGGCACATGGACGAGCCGGTCACCGAGTCGGCCGCGATTTCCCTCTATTTCGTGGCGAAGCTGGCGCGCGAGGATGTGACGGTCGTGCTCTCCGGCGAGGGCTCGGACGAGGTCTTCGGCGGCTATCCGATCTACAAGTACATGCAGACCCTGGAGCGCTACCGGAGACTGCCGGCGCCGCTCCGTCAAAACTTGATCAATCCCGCGTTGAACCTGCTCGGCGGCAAGTGGAACAAGTACACGACGCTGTCCGACCGGCCGTTGCAGGAGCGGTATCTAGGCGTCTCCTTCTACGAGACTCCTGTCAAAGAGGCGCTCTACCGGCCGGAGATCAGAAACCTTTTCAACGGCCACGGCATGCCCGGCCTGGTGCAGCCCTACTACGACAAGGCCAAGGGGCTCGATCCGCTGCTCCAGATGATGTACCTCGATGTGAAGAGCTGGCTGCCGGACGACCTGCTGGTCAAGGCCGACAAGATGACCATGGCGAGTGGAGTGGAGCTGCGCGTGCCGTTCCTCGATCACCGGCTGGTGGAGCTCGGCGGCCGTATCCCGCCGCGCTACCGGATCAAGGGCTGGACCACGAAGTACATCCTCAAGAAGGCGATGGAGAAGCATCTGCCGCACGAGATCCTGCACCGCGGCAAGATGGGTTTCCCCACGCCGCTCGCCCGCATGTTCCAGGGGGAGATGCGGCCGTACGTGGCGGAGGTCCTGGGGAGCGACCGCCACCTCGGCCGCGGCTACTTCCGGCCGGACGTCGTGCGCGCAATGATGTCCGAGCACATGGAGGGAAAGCACGACCACCACAGGGTGCTGTGGCAGTTGCTGGTGCTGGAAGAGTGGCACCGCAAGTTCATCGATTAGGCCTTCCCTGGGAGCGCCGGCGTCCCGCCGGCCGCCTGGGGTTGAAACCCCAGGCTAGAAAAGTACAGCCCCTCCCCGGGGCTGGAGGCGCAGCAGGCTGCGCCTCGGCACAGATGTCTCCGAAAGCTCG
>DATLNC010000201.1:0-9912 GCA_035536935.1 Thermoanaerobaculia bacterium | reverse complement strand
GATCTGGAGCAGGGAGTCGGGCAGCACCACTGCCACCCTCTCCTCGAACGTGGTGCTTCTCCCGGCGAGGTTCACGGGCCGGGTGTGGAGCACCTCGGTCCGGGCCACCAGCGACTCCGGGCCGGTCACCAGCACCTGGTTGGGAAAGGCCTCGGGCTCCTCGACCCTGGCGCCGGGCGCGGCCTGCCCCTCGAGATCCGGCACCACCCGGATGCGCCGGGTGACCTCCCGCTCCACCTCGATGGTGAGGGTGCTGGGGTTGACGGACACCACCTCCAGGCCGTCCGGCGTCAGGACGTTGTCGGGCCCCAGGTTGACGATGACCGGGCCCTCGCTGCGGCCGAGCTCGACCTGGACGTCCACCTGGTCGGGATCGAGCCCGCGGACGCGCTTGCTGCTGCCGCGCACCCGCACCTGCACGCTCTGCTCCCGGTCGAGGACCATGAAGCCCTTCGGCCAGGTGTAGCTGACGCTGGCCGTCACCAGCCGCTCGCTCAGGGCCTCGCGGTCCTCGAAGGAGCTGTTGAACCAGAGGCCGAGGGCGATCCCCAGCGCCAGCAGGCGCAGCCCCCAGGTGCGCAGGCCGTCGCTCACGGGGTTGCCGCCGACTGCGGGTAGAGATCGGTGATCAGGTATTGGTAGAGCATGTTGCGCAGGCTCTTGCCGTCGAGGTCGCGGATCAGCTCGCCGTCGAAAGCCACCGAGATGATGCCGCTCTCTTCCGAGACCACGACCGCGACCGCGTCGGTCTCCTCGGTGATGCCGAGCGCGGCGCGGTGGCGGGTGCCGAACTCCTTGGACAGCTCGGGGTTGCCCGTGAGCGGCAGGAAGCAGGCGGCGGCCGCGATCCGGTCGTCCTGGACGATCACCGCGCCGTCGTGGAGCGGCGTGTCCGGCGTGAAGAGGTTGATGATCAGGTCGTAGGAGATCGCGGCGTCGAGCTCGATCCCGTTCTCGACGTAGTTGCGGAGCCCCTGCAGCCGCTCGATCACGATCAGCGCGCCGACGCGCTGCGTCGACAGGGTGGTGGCGGCGAGGACGATGTCGCCGAACGACGAGACCACCTTCTGCTGCTTGGTCAACCCCCAGAGAGGATTGCGCCCGAAGTTGGCGAGCGCCCTGCGGATCTCCTGCTGGAAGAGCACGATGATCGCGAACGGGAGCACGATCAGGAGGTTCTCCAGGATGTCCTGGAGCGTCGGCAGCTCCGCGAGCTGGGCCATGAAGTAGATCAGCCCCACGAACACGATGCCGCCCAGCATCTGCACGGCCCGCGTGCCGCGGATCAGGAGCAGCAGGTTGTAGATCACCACCGCGACGAAGAAGATGTCGAGGGCGTCGCGCCAGGTGAGGAGCTGCAGGAAGCGCTCGACGGTCATGACGCCAGGGCCTCCAGGACGTCGAGGAGCTGAACCGTCTCGGCGATGTCATGAACCCGCACGATCGCCGCGGGTACCGGCGACAGGGCAGCCCAGGCCACGGCAGCCAGGCTCCCGCCGAGCCTCTGTGACGGCTCCCCCTTGGCGATGAAGCTCTTGCGGCTCGCGCCCAGAAGGAGCGGCCGGCCGAGGACGGACAGCTCGTCGAGCCGGGCGATGAGGGCGAGGTTCTGCTCCCGCGTCTTGCCGAAGCCGATGCCGGGGTCGAGCACGACCTGCGACTCGTCGACGCCCGTCGACCGGGCGCGGGCGAGCGCGTCGGACAGCTCGCTGCGCACCTCTCGCACGACGTCCTCGAAGTGGATGCCCCGCTGCATGCTGGAGATCTCGCCGCGGCTGTGCATGAGGACGACGGGGCAGCCGGCTTCGGCGACGGCGAAGGCGAGGCGCGGATCGGCCAGGGCGCTCACGTCGTTGATCAGATCGGCGCCGGCCCGGAGCGCGCGCTCGGCCACCTCGCCCTTGCGCGTGTCCACGGAGATCGGCGCGTCGGTGGCGCGGCGCACGGCTTCGAGGACGGGGAGGAGGCGGGCGATCTCCTCTCCGGCCGGGACCTCGGCAGCCCCGGCGCCGTAGACCCCGCCGCCCGGACGGGTCGATTCGGCCCCGAGGTCCAGCAGCTCGGCGCCCTCCGCGAGCATGCGCAGCGCGCGCTCGGTTGCTTGCAGCGGATCGTTCCACAGTCCGCCGTCGCTGAAGGAATCGCGGGTGAGGTTCAGGATGCCCATGACCCGCGGGCGTCCTCCGAGCGTGAGGGAACGGCCATGGGGGAACCGGAGGGTCCAAGTAGGGCGGTTCGTGAGGTGAGCGGTCTCCATGCGCCGACAGGCCGGTGGGCCGCTCCCTAGTCTATCAATGAAAAAGGACCCAAAGGACGAAAGTCCTCCGGGTCCTTGATGTCCTTGACGACCTTGATGTCCTCAGGCTTGGTCGAGCTTGACCGCCTCGATCGTGGCCGGCACCGGCGTGCGCGGCTGCATCACGCTTTCGGGCACCTCATGGCCGCCGATGACCAGGCCCTCGCCCGGGGGCACGTCGCGGGTCGGGGCAGGACCATGGCCGGTCATCTCGCGGATGATGTTGTAGACCTCCTCGCCGTCCAGCGACTCGCGCTCGAGCAGGTCGCGGGCGATGCGGTCGAGGACGTCCCGGTTGTCGGTGAGGACCGCGGTGGCGCGCTCGTAGGCGGCCGAGACGATCTTGGTGACCTCGCGGTCGATGCGGATCGCCGTGTCCTGGCTGTAGTCGGCGCGCTGGGCGAACTCGCGGCCGAGGAAGACCGGCTCGTCCTTGGCGCCGTAGGCGAGGGGGCCGAGGTCGGACATGCCCCACTCGCAGACCATGCGGCGGGCCATGTCGGTGGCGCGCTCGATGTCGTTGCCCGCGCCGGTGGTGATGTCGTCCTGGGTGATCTCCTCGGCCACGCGGCCGCCCATGAGGATGGAGATCTGCGCCTCCACGTACTGCTTCTTGTAGGTGTACTTGTCCTCGGTGGGGAGCTGCATGGTCAGGCCGAGGGCGCGGCCGCGCGGGATGATCGTGACCTTGTGCAGCGGGTCCGCGCCGGGCGTGAAGACGGCGACGAGCGCGTGCCCCGCCTCGTGGTAGGCGGTGATGCGCCTCTCGTCGTCGGTCAGCATCATGGTCTTCCGCTCGACGCCCATCAGGACCTTGTCCTTGGCGTACTCGAAATCGCCCATGTCCACCTTCTTCTTGTTCCGGCGGGCGGCGATCAGGGCCGCCTCGTTGACCAGGTTCGACAGGTCGGCGCCGGCGAAGCCCGGGGTGCCGCGGGCGATGCGCGACAGGTCCACGTTCTCGGAGAGCGGGATGTTGCGCGTGTGCACCTTGAGGATGCCCGTGCGGCCGTGGATGTCCGGCCGGTCGACGACCACCCGGCGGTCGAAGCGGCCGGGGCGGAGCAGGGCCGGATCGAGCACGTCGGGCCGGTTCGTGGCGGCGATCAGGATGACGCCTTCGTTGGACTCGAAGCCGTCCATCTCCACCAGGAGCTGGTTCAGGGTCTGCTCGCGCTCGTCGTGACCGCCGCCCAGGCCGGCGCCGCGATGGCGGCCGACTGCGTCGATCTCGTCGATGAAGATGATGCAGGGAGCGTTCTTCTTGCCCTGCTCGAACAGGTCGCGGACGCGCGAGGCGCCGACGCCCACGAACATCTCGACGAAGTCCGAGCCGGAGATCGAAAAGAAGGGGACGTTGGCCTCGCCGGCGATGGCGCGGGCGAGGAGCGTCTTGCCGGTTCCCGGCGGGCCCATGAGGAGCACGCCCTTGGGGATGCGGCCGCCCAGCTTCTGGAACTTCTGCGGCTCCTTGAGGAACTCGACGATCTCCTGCAGCTCCTCCTTGGCCTCCTCGACGCCGGCCACGTCCTTGAACGTGACCTTCTTGCCGGAGGTGTTGAGGAGCTTCGCCTTGCTCTTGCCGAAGGAGAGCGCCTTGTTGCCCCCGGTCTGCATCTGGCGCATGAACAGGATCCAGAGCACCACGATGAGCAGGATGGGCGCCCAGGTGAAGAGGATCGCGATGAGCGGGTTCTCGCGCGGCTCCTCGGCCTTGATCTCGACGTTCGAGGCGCGCAGGTCCTTGACCAGGTCCGGGTACTCGGGCGGGAGCTGGGTGGTGAATTCCTCGCCCTCGTTGTACTCGGCGCCGCCGCGGAACTTGCCGGTCAGCTGCTGGCCCCGGATGGTGACCTCGGTCACCTTCCGCTTCTGGACATCCTCGAGAAACTGGGTGAAGGACAGCTCATGGCGGTTGGCCTTCCCGCCCTGGAAGGTCTGCCAGAGCAGGATCACCACCACGAAGATGGCCATCCACAAAAATAGAGTCTTGACGGTAGAGTTCAATGCTTGCTACCTCACGCAGGCAGAAAGGACGGAAAGTCCCTTCACTGTGTCAACCACTTGACCGGCCAGGGGATTCCCAGCGCCGGACGTCATGAAGCCCCCCGGATGCGCGCCACATAGGGGAGGTTGCCGTAGAGGCCGTCCTGCTTGAGGCCGTAGCCCACGAGCAGCCCCTGGCGCCCGGTCTGGAACGCGGCGTAGCCGACCTGGAAGTCGGTCTTGCGCTCGTCCGGGATGTCGATCAGCGCGGCGAAGCGGACGTCGCGCGCGCCGTGGTCCCGGAGCTGCTGCTCCAGGTAGGGTTCGGTGATGCCCGAGGTGACCACGTCCTTGAGTACGAGGACGCTCTGGCCGGCCAGGTCGAGGGGGAGGGGATAGCGGATCTCGACCACGCCGGACTCCGCGGTTTCCCCTCCGTCGAATGCCGCCTGGATGAACTCGAAGCGGACCGGCCGCTCGATGGCGCGGACGAGGTCGGCGAGGAAGATGACCGATCCGCCCAGCAGGGCAATCAGCAGCGTGTCCTCCGCCATCTCTTCCCCGATCCGGCGGCCCAGTTCCTGCACGTGGGCGCGCACGGAGTCGGCGTCGAACAGCGTCTCAATGTTGTCGGGATGGCTCATGTAATCTCCGCAGTCTTCTCGATCTGGGCAAGCCAGGCGGTCTCTTCTCCGGCAATCCGGAAGCGCTGGTCGATCGTCACGCCCGGAACCCAGGCGATGCGCTCTCCCACGCAGATCAGTGGCAACCGGTCCCGCTCCCGCCGCGGCACCCGGCGGTCGATCAGCAACTCCTTGAGCTTCCGGCTGCCGTCCGCCCCCAGGGGATGGATACGATCCCCCGGCCGGCGGTTGCGCACCGTCACGCGATCCCCCTCGGCCAGCGGCAGCGCGAGGGCCGCGCAACGGGGGGAGCCTGAGAGCATCCAGGGCTCCACGGGACTACGGGAAAGACCGACCCGCACGGCGATCTCCGGGATCTCCACCTCGCCCGGAATTCGTAGAGTATATGAGAAGTCTGCCACCCGCTCCTCCTCCAGGGGCCTGCGGTGCAGGACGAGGAGCTCTCCGGAGGTCTCCCAGCGCCAGCCGCCGCCGCAGTCGCAGGCCGCATGGCCTTGCCCAAGCTGGCGCAGCAGCTCGCTCCGGGCGGGGCTCCCGGCAGGCAGGGGAGCCCCGGCGCGGCGGTGGAGCCAGGCCAGGGCAAAGGGGAGGATCTCGGCCGGAAGCCGCTCCAGGGCGGCGCGATCGACCGCGATGCCGTTCTCTCTCTCCTGTACGTCCAGGAACCCGGAAACTTTCCTTTCGAGCCGGGCGGAGGCGGCGCGGGCTTTCTCGGCGACCCGCGCCAGCACGTCATCTGCGCCGGGCTGGGGGAGGAGCCTAGGAAGGAGAAACTGCCGCACGCGGCTCCGCGGCATTCTCAGATCCTGGTTCGTGGGGTCCTGGACCGGCTCCAGGTCTCCAAGGGTGGCCAGCAGGTCCCGGCGGGGGAGCGCGAGCAGGGGGCGGACCACGGCGCCGTGCACCGGCCGGATGCCGCCGAGCCCCTCCAGGCCGCTGCCGAACATCAGGCGGAGGAGCACGGTTTCGGCCTGGTCGTCGCGGTGGTGGGCGGTGGCGATCCAGCGGGCGCCGGTCCGGATGCGGACCTCCTCCAGAAATTCGTAGCGCACCCGCCGGCCCGCGGCCTCGGGGCTCTCGCCAAGGCGCGGGACCTCCCGGCGCTCCGTCACGAAGGGGACCCCGATCCGCTCCGCGAGGCGCGCGGCTGCCCGGGCCCGCTCCGCGGAGCCGGGGTCCATGCCATGATCGAGGTGCGCGGCGATGACAGGGTAGCCGAACTGGGCGAGTCCGAGGAGCAGGGCGGTGGAGTCCGGACCGCCGGAGAAGGCGGCGATCAGGCCGTCGCCGGGATCGAGAGGGGCTTCATTCCGGAGATCCCGGAAGAACGCCTCCAGTGCAGAGAGGATCTCCATAGAGTGGAATTGGTGGCGGTGAGGGGACTTGAACCCATGACCTAGCGATTATGAGTCGCTCGCTCTAACCAGCTGAGCTACACCGCCGATGAGATGAAAAAAGAAAGGCCGCGGGAGGCACCCCGTCGCCGGGACCGCCCGCAAGGGGGCGGATTGTACCTCTACCGCGGTGGATTGCAAAGCAGGAAGCGGCCCGGAGCGCGCATCCCTCGTGGCGCTCCGGACGCAGGTGGCGAGCCCGGCCGGCTCAGCGCATGACTTCCTGGCAACTCCGGAACTGGCCGAAGAACTCCTGCATCGAGGTCGAGAGGGCGTTGTCGTTCAGCCGGTAGATCACGTTCTGTCCCTGGCGCTGGTCGACGACCAGGTCGGCCTCCTTGAGGACGGACAGGTGCCGCGAAATCGTGGGCTGGGAGAGATTGAAGTTGCCGACGATCTCACCGACCGTGCGCTGACGTCCTTCGAGCAGCCGCAGGATCTCCTGGCGGGTGCCGTCCGACAGCGCTTTGAAGACCTTGGTCAGGTGGCGCTCCTCCCTCCTGAACATGTGGGTGCTGCGGTCGATGTTGGCCATGGCTTTCGTCTCTCCTCTGAGGGGTATATTGGATTGGGAAATCAGCCCCCGGTTGTTGGAAGCTATTCTAAAGGGAAGATACTTGAACAAGACTTGCTAGTGAGCGTTTCGGGATACATCTCTGTGCGCATTTGGTGAGCATGGACTTGCAAACTTCTCTATAACCAAAATTTACGACCACTCCCCTCTACCTCGGAGTGGCCTTCAAATCACTTGTCTTTCAGGGGAAAACCGGAAAAAAGGCGGGAAACAGGGGGGGAAGAGGGCGGCCCCAAGGGCCGCCCCTACAACTTTACCCGCGCGCTTTGCGGAAGCGGTCGTTGACCGCCTGCCAGTTGATCGTGTTCCACCAGGCGGTGAGGTAGTCCGGGCGCCGGTTCTGGTACCGCAGGTAGTAGGCGTGCTCCCAGACGTCCACCCCGAGGAGCGGGGTCTTGCCTTCCATCAGCGGGCTGTCCTGGTTGGGACGGGCGATGACGTCGAGCTTGCCGTTGTCCGCCACGAGCCAGCCCCAGCCGGAGCCGAACTGGTTGGTGGCCGCGTTGGTCAGCTTCTCCTTGAACGCCTGGAAGCTGCCGAAGTCGCGGGTGATGGCCTCGCCAAGGTCTCCAGTACTGCCGGAGGCGTCGCCGCCGCCGTTCGGGCCCATGACCTCCCAGAACAGGCTGTGGTTGTGATGGCCGCCGCCATGGTTCTTGACCGCCCCGCGGATCGACTCGGGCACCTCGTTGATGCCGCGCAGCAGGTCCTCGAGCTTCTTGTCACCCAGTCCCTGCTCCTTGTCGAGGGCCTCGTTCAGCTTGGTGACGTAGGTGGCGTGGTGCTTGTCATGGTGGATCTGCATCGTCTGCGCGTCGATATGGGGTTCCAGCGCATCGAAGGCATAGGGCAATGGGGGCAGTTCATGCTTGGGCATCGTGCATCTCCTTGCGGTGGGGATCGGTGGGTCTCACTCGCGCTCCCGCTCTCAGGAGGGATTCTTTCACGGAGGCCAGAAACACGAAAGCCCCCGGACGGGGGCTTCCAGAGGACGACGAGACGGGAAGGACTGCCTAGCGCAGCTTCTCCTCGACGAACTCCACATGCTTGCGCACCTTGGGGTCGTACTTCTTCAGCCGGAGCTTCTCGGTGGAGAGCTTCTTGTTCTTGTCCGTGGTGTAGAAGTAGCCGGTGCCGGCGGTGGATACCAGTTTGATCTTGTCGCGCATTTGCGTTTCCCTATTCGATTTGGCGGGGCCGACGGGGCTCGAACCCGCGACCTCCGGCGTGACAGGCCGGCGTTCTAACCAACTGAACTACAGCCCCGCGTTGTGCTGCTTCCTTGCGGCGTTCCCCCACGTTCCATGGTGGGAGGTGAGGGACTCGAACCCGCGACCCCCTGCGTGTAAGGCAGGTGCTCTAACCAACTGAGCTAACCTCCCCGTCGCGCGGAAGGATGCAGATAGTACGCATGGCGAGAGCGGGTGTCAAGGGGGTGGCGCCACGTAGCCCAATGCTTCCAGCTCCTTCCGCACCTCCTCGTCGATCTCCTGGTCTCCGGCGCGGCTCTTGAGGCCGGCGTAGCGCTGGCGGATCAGCTTTTCCAATTCCGCCACTTTCGCCGGCTGGGCCGTCGCGAGGTTCCGCGTCTCTCCCGGGTCCTGGCCGAGGTCGTAGAGCTCGGCGCGGGCGATGGGGTAGTGGCCGGGGGGAGCGTCCGGGATGCAGACGGGCTCGATCCCCTCGGGGTTGCTCACCAGCTTCCACCCGTCCCGGACTACCGTGTGGATGGGCGCCGAGCCGTACTCCGAGAAGGCGGCCTTGCCGGCGCCGCCCGCTCCGGGCCTCTCCAGGTAGGGGACCAGCGAACGGCCGTGCTGTTCCTGGGGTACGGCCAGGCCGAGGAGGGAGAGCAGGGTGGGCATCACGTCGATCAGCTCCACGACCTGCGGCACCCGTCCTCCCGTTGGGATCAACCCCGGCGCAGAGACCCCCAGGGGCACGTGCAGGCCGCTCTGGTAGACCGAGCAGGCGTGGTAGAGGTAGCCGTTGTGGTCGTACAGCTCCTCCCCGTGATCGGCGGAGATGACGATCACGGTCTTCTCCAGCCGTCCCGCGGCGCGCAGAGCGTCCAGGAGCGAGCCGGCCAGGCGGTCGCTGCCCATGACCGCGGCGTCGTAGATCGCATCCAGGTGCCGGACGTCCCCGCTGGCGAGGGGGACCTTCTCGGCCATCACCCGGTTGAGCTGCCACTTCTTCGTGCCCAGCGTTCCCCGGTACCCGGGATCGAGCTCGCGGATCGCCACGTCGCCGCCGTTGTAATAAGGACCGTGGGCGCCGAACAGGTGCACCCAGAGGAAGAAGGGCTTCTGGCCGTCCAGCGTCTTCGTCCAGTTGAGCGCGCTCTCGACGGCCTTGCCGTCCCGTCCGCCGCTGCAGTTGAAGGCGTCCCACCCCTGGTGGTTGGCCTTGCACATGTTGGAAAGGAAGGCGCCCGTGCGGTAGCCGCCCTGGTGGAGGAGCTTCGGCAGGGTGGGCAGGTCTTCCGGAAAGCCGAAGCCGTTCTCCACGACCCCATGGCCGCTGGGATAGAGGCCGGTCAGGAGCGAGGCCAGGGAGGGCCAGGTCTCCGACCGCTGCGACTGGGCCCGCTCGAAGAGCACCCCCGACCCGAGCTGGGCGTCGAGCTTCGGGCTGTTGGGATGGTCCGGCCAGCCTTCGTACCCATAGGCGCCGAGACGGTCGGCGCGCAGGGTGTCCAGGGTGAGGACGACGACGTTCCACCCCTTGGCGGCGCCGTCGAGCTGCACGCGCTTCTCTTCGGGCGCAGGATCGGGGGTACAGGCCAGGCAGAACAGCAGAAGGAAGATCAAGCGTCGGGGCACGGCGCGGGATTGTAGCCCAGGCTTGCGCCCGTTCCCGGAATGAGATAGAAAACCCGCACCCCTTGCACCGCCCGGGTCTTCAGGCCCGGGTGATTTGCGCCTGCGCGCCACCTCCGCTCCCTTTCAAAAAGGAGCGGAGATGATCCCTGAAGTCCAAGAAGAGAGTGGCTGGGAGACTGTCGTGGACACCCAC
>DATLNC010000200.1:0-34530 GCA_035536935.1 Thermoanaerobaculia bacterium | reverse complement strand
ACGGCCTGCCGGCCCGCCTCATGGCCTCGGGCGCGTACGAGGCCTGCTTCTGGATGCCCTATCCCCACCAGAACGTCGGCGAGCTGTCCGAGGTGGTGAACGACGGCTCGGCCTGGCTGGCGGCCGCGGCGCGGGTGGCCGGCGTGCCGCCGCCGGTGCTCCCCTCCTTCGGACCCTTCGCGGTGCCCCCGTCCAAGGAGATCGCGATCTGCTCGGACCTGGACGGCGAGCGCTTCTTCGTGGCCGCGCAAATCTACCCGGGCCTCGGCACCGTCGCCAAGGCGGCGGGGACCGTGGCCGACAATCCCTGGCTCGCCGGGGGGGACATCACCGAGACCCGGGGGAACGGCAACGCCGTGGTCGAGCGCGTGCTCCACGTGGCCTGGACCGAAGGGGTCTGGACCGTGACCGGGGGCGACGGGCCTCCAGCCATCGGTCCGGTCAAGCAGCCGCTGCTCCATCCGAGGAGCCTGGGGATCGTGCGGCTGGAGCGGGAGATCTCCGGCTTTTCGGACGGCGACTACCTGCTGCGGCGGCGCGACGGTGACCTGGAGCTGGCGCGCGACTCGTCCGAGCCGGTGCCGAACATCCCGGACCCGTCCGAAGGCGGGCCGAGACCCGTGCTCCTGGCGGTCTCCGGGGCGAGCTGGCCGGACGCGGAGCCCCGTCCGCTGCCGCCCGCGGCCTTCGCGCTCTTCGAGACCGGAGAGGGGGAGGGGAAGAGCTTCGGGCCGTTCGGCAAGCTGCCCGGAGCGGCCATCTTCCATCCTCCCGGCTCCAAGCGCTTCTCCCTGCCCGGCGAGGGGCTGACCGGCCTCCTGGCCGGCGGGCTCCCCAAGGCGGAGGTGGCGGGCTGGCAGATCCTGGCCATGGACAGCAACAGTCTCCGCCAGGCCGAGGCCCTGGCCCCCCGGTTGGCCGAGCTGTCTCCGCCGGACGTGACCGAGGCCCTCAACCGCGACGGCCGCCTGCTGCTCGGCCTGTGGATGCAGCCGCGCCCCGCGGTCATTCTCGTCTCCCGGGTGAACAAGTTCCTGGAGAAGGTACCCATCGCAAACCGCGAGCAGGTGCGCAACTGGAAGGATTGGGAGATCCTCCTCAAGCCCGTGGCCCGCTGCGATCAGGTCACCCTCGTCTCCACCCAGAAGCCGGCATCGTTCCGGCTGCGGTTCCACGGCTGCCAGTGATTGATCCCGTTCCCCCTCTCCCCGGCCCTCTCCCCCGTGCCGGGGGAGAGGGAGTCACCCGGAAAGGACCTCAGGGACACCAGGGATTTCAAGGACTGTCTTTGTCCTTGGAGTCCTTGGAGTCCTTGCTGTCCCTGGTGTCCTTGAGGTCCTTTCCCTTGACCTCCGGGGAATTTTCACCTACCCTTCGCGTTTGCCCCGGTGGGAGGTTGTGTATGCGAATTTGGTTGGATCAAGTCCGCGAAGAGCCTTACACCTGGGACGAAACGCAGAGCGTTCCCCTGGAGTCGCTGGAGCGGCCCGAGCTGCTCGAGCTGAGCCCGGTGCATTGGAAAGGCCAGGTGGTCTTCGCCGATCCCGGGTACTACCTGAAGGCGCGGCTCTCCTACGATCAGACCATGAGCTGCGGCCGCTGCCTGCAGCCGATCGTCGAGCACTTCGCGCCCGAGGTCGAGCTGCTGATCGAGCAGGGGCGTCCGCACGCCGGGGCCGGGGAGCGCGAGCTGAAGGAAGACGAGCTGGGTGTGCTCACGGTCGAGGGCGAGGTGCTGGATACGGAGCCCATCCTGATCGAGCAGCTCCAGCTCAACGTTCCGATGAAGCCGCTCTGCAAGCCGGACTGTAAGGGGATCTGCCCCAACTGCGGGGCCGACCTCAACGCCGGCGACTGCTCATGCCAGGAGGCGACGGCGGACCCGCGCTGGGCGGGGCTCGCAGCTCTCAAGAGCCGGTTCGACTCCAAAGGATAGACGAAACGACGCCCGAGAATACCGAGAGGCCTGACTATGCCGAACCCGAAACGACGCCATTCCAAGGCCCGCCGCGACAAGCGGAGGAGCCATGACGCGCTGACGCCCCCCTCCACGTCGATCTGCGACAACTGCGGCGAGGCCAAGCTGTCCCACCGCGCCTGCGGGCATTGCGGGTACTACAACAAGCGCCTGGTGATCGAAGTCAAGGAAAACCTGTAGCACACGCATCCGGATGCGCTCCGGGGAGGCCGATCCGGCCTCCCCTCTCCGTCCTCAGAACGGTCTCTCAGAACGGGTACGAAATCTCAGGGGTCGAGTACAATCTCGCCCCGGGCTGGAGCTACGAAGCGACGTATGCCGATCGCGGTCGACGCCATGGGGGGAGACTTCGCACCGCAATGCGCGGTGGAAGGAGCCGTGTCCGCGGCCGTCGAGGACGGCGCCGAGGTCCTGCTCGTCGGCGATCGTGTCAAGATCGAGGCCGAGCTCGCCCGTCTGGGAAAGCGTCCCAAGCGCATTGAAATCGTTCACGCCGAAGAGGTTGTCGGCATGGACGAGCCCGCGATCACCCCGATCCGCAAGAAACGCCGCTCCTCGATCCGCATCTGCGCCGAGCTGGTCAAGGAAGGGCGCGCCCAGGCCATGGTCACCGCCGGCAACACCGGCGCGGCCATGATCTCGGCCAAGATGGTCATCGGCACGGTCGCGGGCGTGGACCGCCCCGCCCTGGCCGCGGTCCTCCCCAACGCCCAGGGGCGCACCGTGCTCCTCGACGTCGGAGCCAACGTGGGCACCAAGGCGCAGCACCTGCGCGAGTTCGCGGTCATGGGCCACTTCTACGCTCAGGAGGTCATCGGCACCCCATCCCCCCGCGTCGGCCTGATGTCGATCGGCGAGGAGGAGGGCAAGGGAACGGATCTCACCCGCGAGGTGTTCAAGGTGCTCAAGAACACGGGCCTCAACTTCGTCGGCAACGTCGAGGGGCGGGACGTGTTCAACGGTTCGGTGGACGTGATCGTCTGCGACGGGTTCGTGGGCAACGTGATCTTGAAGAGCGCCGAGGCCGTGGCCGAGATGGTGGGCAAGATGCTGCGCGAGGAGATCGAGCGCGGCATCCGCACCAAGGTGGGCTACCTGTTCGCCAAGCCGGCCTTCGACGCCTTCCGCAAGCGCACGGACTACTCCGAGTTCGGGGCCGCGCCGCTCCTCGGGGTCAATGGCGGCTGCTTCATCGGCCATGGGCGGTCCAACGCCCATGCGATCCAGAACGCCATCCGCCGTGCCACGGAGTTCTCCGCCGTGCGGCTCGACCAGAAGATCCGCGACAAAATCGCCGAGCTTCACAGCCAGGAGGCCCGGTTGCTTTCCGAAAATCCGGACGGACCGAAGGAGACCGCAGCGGGATGAAACGAGGACGGATCGTGGGCACCGGCATGTGCGTGCCCGAACGGGTGCTGACCAACGCCGACCTGGAGAAGATGGTCGAGACGAGCGACGAGTGGATCCTGGCGCGCACCGGCATCCGCGAGCGCCGGATCGCCGCGCCGGACGAGTGCCTCTCGTCCTTCGCCGTCCCCGCCTCGCGCAACGCCCTGGAGATGGCCGGCCTCGAGGGGAGCGACGTGGACCTGGTCATCTGTGCCACGGTCACGCCCGACCAGCCGTTCCCGGCCACTTCCACCCGCATCCAGGACCAGATCGGCGCCGGCCGCGCCGCGGCCTTCGACCTCGCCGCCGGCTGCACCGGCTTCGTCTACGGCCTCTCGGTCGCCCAGCAGTTCCTGCAGACGGGATGGGCGAAGACGGCCCTCGTCGTGGGGGGTGAAGTGCTCTCCAAGATCGTCGACTGGAAGGACCGTAACACCTGCGTGCTCTTCGGCGACGGCGCCGGGGCCGTGGTGCTGCGGGCCGAGGAAGACGGCGATCGGGGGCTCCTCGGCACCGCTCTGCGCAGCGACGGCTCCCTCGCCAGCCTGGTCGAGCTCCCCGGCGGCGGCAGCCGCGAGCCGCACACCCTGGCGAGCCTGGAGGGCGGCCGCAACTTCTTGAAAATGCGCGGCAGCGAGACATTCAAGATCGCGGTGCGCTCCATCGCCGAGATCAGCGACGAGGCGCTCACCAGCTGCGGCCTCGGACACAAGGACGTCACCTGGTTCATCCCTCACCAGGCCAACCGGAGGATCATCGAAGCCGTGGGACAGCGTCTGGAGGTCCGGGAGGGCCATACCTACATCAACGTCGAACGCTTCGGCAATACGTCGGCGGCCTCGATCCCCATCGGCCTCGACGAGCTGAACCGCGGCGGGAAGATCCATCCGGGAGACATCCTCCTCTTTTCGGCTTTCGGCGCCGGCCTCACCTGGGGCGCCGCGGTGGTGCGCTGGTGATGATGGAAGCAAATACCGGTTTTGTGTTTCCCGGCCAGGGCTCGCAGAAGGTCGGCATGGGCCGCGCCTGGGCGGATGTCTCCGAGGAGGCCCGGCGGACCTTCGAGGAGGCCGACGAGGTCCTCGGCTTCCCCCTCTCCCGCCTCTGCTGGGAGGGGCCGGAGGAGGAACTCGGCCTGACCACGAACACTCAGCCAGCTTTGCTGGCCACCTCGATCGCCATCTACCGCTCGCTGCTGCCGCAAGGCCTGTTCGTCGAGCCGGTCGCGATGGCTGGGCACAGCCTGGGCGAGTACTCCGCCCTGGTGGCGGCCGACGCCCTCGACTTTGCCGATGCGCTTCGCCTGGTGAGGCGGCGCGGCGAGCTCATGCAGGAGGCCGTGCCGGTTGGCGTGGGCGCCATGGCCGCCTTCATCGGCCTGGACGACCAGGCTGTCGCCGCGGTTGCCGAAGAGGCTGGACAAGGCGAGGTCTGCGCCGTGGCCAACTACAACAGCCCGGGCCAGACGGTGATCGCCGGCCACAAGGCGGCGGTGGACCGCGCCGTGGCCATGGCCAAGGAGCGCGGAGCGCGCAAGGCCACTCTTCTGGCGGTCTCGGCCCCGTTTCACTCGCCGCTGATGAGGCCGGCCCGCGAGGGCATGGCCGCCGAGCTGGCGAAGGTGACGTTCCGGGCCCCGCGGCTGCCGGTCGTGACCAACGTGGACGCGGCCCCGGTGAACACCGGCGAAGCGGCCCGGGACGCCCTGGAGCGCCAGATCGACGGCCCGGTGCGCTGGGTCGAGTCCGTGACCTGGATGGCGCAGAATGCCGGCGTCAGGAGATTCCTGGAGATCGGACCGGGCAACGTGCTCACCGGTTTGAACCGCCGGATCGCCACCGGAACCGTTTGTGCCAGCCTGAGCGATCCCGAGCAGCTCGCCAAGTACCGGGCCCTCGTGGCGGATCAATCAGCGGAGGAATCCGATGTTCAAGCTTGACGGCAAGACGGCCCTGGTGACCGGAGCCTCCCAGGGGATCGGCGAGGCCATCGCCCGCCGGCTCGCGGAGCGGGGAGCGCGGGTGGTGCTCGCCGCCCGCAGCGAGGACAAGCTCAAGGATCTTGCGGCACGGATCGACGCCGGCGGCGGCTGCGCGCGGCCGCTCGCCCTCGACGTGAGCCAGCCCGAGACCTTCGCCGAGCGGCTCAAGCAGCTCCCCGAGGACTTCGCCGCCGTCGACATCCTGGTCAACAACGCCGGCATCACGGCGGACAACCTGCTCGCCCGCATGTCCCTGGAAGACTGGGAGCGGGTGCTGCGCACCAACCTGACCGGCTCTTATGCTCTGACCAAGGAGGTCCTGCGGGGCATGATGAAGCGCCGCTGGGGACGGATCATCAACATCTCCTCGGTCGTTGGCATGATGGGCAACGCCGGCCAGGCCAACTATGCCGCGGCGAAGGCGGGGCTGATCGGCCTGACCAAGTCGCTGGCGCGGGAACTGGGGAGCCGGAGCATCACGGTCAATGCCGTAGCTCCGGGATACGTGGAAACTGCCATGACCGCCAATCTGCCCGAGGCGTCGCGCGAGGACCTGACCGGCGCGATCGCCTTGAAGAGGCTCGGGACCGTCGACGACGTGGCCTGGGCCGTGCTTTACCTGGCCAGCGAAGAAGCTGGGTACGTCACCGGGCACGTGCTGAACGTATCCGGCGGCCTGTACATCTGAAGAGTCGTCCGTTTGGACTAGAATGCGCCTTTGTGTTAGAACCGCTGTTCGTGCGCGGCCTGCCCGGCTGCGAAGGAGAAGGAGGGATACCCCATGGCTGTAGAGGAACGGGTCAAGAGCATCATCGTTGAGCAGTTGGGCGTCGACGAGGACGAAGTCACGCTGGAAGCAAGCTTCACTGATGACCTGGGAGCGGACTCGCTGGACATCGTCGAGCTCGTGATGGCTTTCGAGGAGGAGTTCGGCATCGAAATCCCGGATGAGGAGGCCGAGAAGATCAGCAACGTGCGCGAAGCGGTGACTTACATCCAGAACAACGCCGGGGACCAGAACTGAGGACCCCGCTCGGGCCGCCGATCGACTCACCAACCCAGCCAAGATCTTGAGCTCTCCAGCGCGTCGCCGAGTCGTCGTTACCGGGGTAGGTCTGGTGTCCCCACTAGGGGTGGGGACTGCCGAGAACTGGCGTGCCCTGATGGAAGGCAAGAGCGGTATCGGCCCCATCACCCACTTCGACGCGTCCGCGTATCCGGCGCGCATCGCGGGCGAGGTGAAGGGGTTCGATGCCCTCCAGTACACGGAAAAGAAGGACGTCAAGAAGAGCGACGTCTTCATCCACTTCGCCCTGGCGGCGACGAAGTTCGCCATGGACGACGCGGGTCTGGTCGTCGAAGAGTCGGAGGCGGACCGCACCGGCGTGGTCATCGGCTCGGGGATCGGCGGTCTGCCGCTGATCGAGTCGATGCACAGCATCCTGCTCGAGAAGGGGCCGAACCGGGTGTCGCCGTTCTTCATCCCCGGCCTGATCGTGAACATGGCGGCCGGGCAGGTGTCGATCCGCTACAACGCGCGCGGTCCGAACACGTCGCCGGCCACGGCCTGCACGACCGGCCTGCACGCGGTGGGGGACGCCTTCCGCTTCATCCAGCACGACGACGCGGACGTCATGATCGCTGGCGGAGCCGAGGCGGTGGTCACGCCCCTGGCCATGGCCGGCTTCTGCGCCATGCGCGCCCTCTCGCAGAGGAACGACGAGCCCGAGAAGGCTTCGCGCCCCTGGGACGCCCATCGCGACGGCTTCGTGATGTCCGAGGGTGCGGGGATCGTGATCCTGGAGGAGCTGGAGCACGCGCAGCGGCGCGGCGCGTCGATCTACGCCGAGATGGTGGGCTACGGCATGAGCGCCGACGCCTACCACATCTCCGCGCCGCATCCGGAGGGCCACGGCGCCGTGCGCGTCATGCAGGCTGCGCTCAAGGATGCGGGGATGCAGCCCGAGCAGATCGGCTACATCAACGCCCACGGCACCTCGACGCCGCTGGGCGACCTCTCCGAGGTGCGGGCAGTCAAGAAGGTCTTCGGGGACCATGCCTACAAGCTGGCGATGTCCTCGACCAAGTCCGCCACGGGCCACCTCCTGGGAGCGGCCGGCGGCCTAGAGGCGGGCATCCTGGCCTTGGCAATGCGCCACCAGACCATCCCGCCCACCCTGAACCTGGACGAGCCGGGAGAGGGCTGCGACCTCGATTTCGTCCCTCACCACCCGCGCCAGGTGGACCTCGAATACGCCCTGACCAACTCGTTCGGCTTCGGAGGCACCAACGGGGCGGTCATTCTGAAGCGGTTCGAGAGCTAGCCAGCGTCCTCTCGAAGAACTCGGTCATCCGCGCGTACCAGTGACGCTGGGCCGCTCCGAGGAAGCCGTGCTTCTGGCCGGGGTAGAAGGCGTCCTCGTAGGGAATGCCCGCCTGGATCAGCTTGTCGATGAAGACCACAGTGTTCTGGGGATGGACGTTGTCGTCCGCGAAGCCGTGGATGATCAGCAGGCGGTCCTTGAGCTTCTCCGCGTAGGTGGTCACCGACGACTCACGGTAGCCCTCGGCGTTGTCCTGGGGCGTGTCGAGATAGCGCTCGGTCCAGATGGAGTCGTAGAGGTTCCAGTCGGTCACCGGCGCTCCGGCCATCCCGGCCTTCCAGACGCCGGGCGCGTGCAGCAGGGCATAGAGCGTGTGGTAGCCGCCGCCCGACCAGCCCCAGATGCCGATCCGCGCCGCATCCACCCAGCCCAGGCCCTTCAGGTACTCCACCCCGGCGAGCTGCGCTTCCAGATTTGCCGGCCCGAAGCGGCGGTGGTCCCGGTCCTCTCCGGCCTTGCCGAAGAAGATCGAGGAGGTGTTGTCCAGGTTGAAGACCACGAAACCGCTCTGGGCCATCTTCTTCTGCCAGAGGTCGCGACGCCGGTTATCCCAGCGGTTGACGACCACCTGCGAGGCGGGGCCGCCGTAGTGATACATGAGGACCGGATAGCGGCGGCTCGGGTCGAACCCGGCGGGCTTGAGCATCCGCGCCGGGAGCCGGACTCCCTTGGGGCCCGGGATGAAGAGGTATTCCCATTGGGGCAGGGCCGCGGGATCGTAGCCGGAAGGGGCCGCATAGGGCAGGGCGACGGTGCCTGAGGCGGTCCTCACCTCGTCACGCGGTGGGGTATCCGCGTCATGCCAGGTATGGACCCAGTTGCCATTCGCGGCCACCACCGCCTCGTGGGTACCGGGCTCGGCGGCGAGCGGCTCCCAGGATTCCCGGTCCAGTCCGGCCCGGTAGACCTGCCGGTCCGCCGGCCCCATCCCCTCGGTGCGATAGGCGGTGACGATCGCTCCGCCATCCACGACTTCCTCCAGCGAGGCGATGCCCCAACCCTCCGGCGTGATGGGCCGGACGAGCTTGCCATCGCGGTCGTGGAGGTAGAGCCGCCGCCAGCCGTCTCCCTCCGAGCCCCAGACGAAGCTGCCGTCGTCGAGGAAGCGGAGATCGTTCCCCAGGTTGATCCAGGTGGGCCGGGTCTCGGTGAGCAGTGGATCGCAAATGCCGTTGGCCGCTTTGCAGCGGAGGAGGTCCAGCCGGTTCTGGTCCCTGTTCAGGCGCTGGATTGCGACGGCGTCCCCGGTCCAGGCCACCCGGGCGAGATAGCTACCGTCGTCTCCGGTGCTCATCCAGACCGTCTTTCCGCCCTCGACGCCGATGACTCCGACCCGGACCTTCGGATTGGGCTCTCCCGGCTTGGGGTACTTCTGCCAGCGCACGGCCGGGGTGCGGGGGATCTCGTCGATCAGGGCGTGCCCGGGGACCTCCCGCTCGTCGAAGCGGTAGTAGGCGATGCGCCGGCTGTCGGGGCTCCACCAGAAGCCGGCGGCTTCGCGGTCCCAGATCTCCTCCCAGTAGACCCAGTCGGTGGTGCCGTTGAGGAAGACGTTCTCCTCGCCGTCCCTGGTCAGGGCGGTCTCGCGGCCGGTCTTCAGGTCCAGGACGTGGAGGTCGAAGTCGCGCACGAAGGCAAGGCGGGAGCCGTCCGGGGAGAAGCTGGGCTGCGTCTCCTCTTCCTCGGTCTCGGTCAGACGCCGGAGTTGTCCTCCCAACTGGCCGCCAAGGGGCAGGAGATAAATATCGCCCTCGGAAACCAGGAGCAGGGCGTCGCCTTTGGGAGACCAGGCGAACTCGTCGAGGTCCATGTCGGTGAGGCTCTCGCTCTTCCCCGTGGACACGTCCAGGCGCCAGAGGGCCTGTTCCTCGTCCTGGCCCCAGAGGTAGGCGAGATGCTGGCCGTCCGGCGACCAGGCGGGATCCTCGGGCCGGAGGCCGTTCGCGTCCGGGGCGAAAAGGGTGTCATCGGTGAGACAGCAGGCGAGGACCGCAGCTTGGAGGAGGTGCATGGCCCGGGAGTCTATCCCCGCCTGCAACCTTTTTCGCGGTCACCCCGTAGGGTGCTACGAAGAGGGGGAAACCATCATGAGACCACGCATTTCAAATCTGGTGCTGACCGCGGTTCTCGCGGTCGGCGTGAGCCTTCCGGCCGCCGCGCAGGTTCAGACCCGCGCGGTGCGCCAGGCGTTCCCGGCGACCGGCGAGCTCCGCATCGCCAACCTGGTCGGCCGTATCGAGCTGGTCCGTGGCCAGGGCAACCAGGTCGTGGTGGATGCCGCGATCCACGCGCAGGGCGACTCCGCCAAGGAGACCCAGAGCCTCCTGGGCATGAAGTGGGTGAAGGCCGAGGACCGCCAGGGCCGCGAGGAGTGGACGCTCTCGTACCCGGTGAACGATTACGACGGCTTCGCCTATCCGCAGACGGGTTCGAAGAGCTCCGACGACTCCTGGTTCCTGGGCTGGCTGGAGAGCAAGGGGCATACCTCCACCACCTACCGCGGAGAGAAGGTCCGGATCTACAACGAGAAGACCTCGTCGGCGCCGATCCTCTACGCGGACCTCAAGATCGCGCTGCCGGCGGGCAGCAACGTGGCCGTGCGCAACGTTGTCGGCGCGGTGCGCGGCGGCCAGCTCGAGGGGACGCTCTCGGTGGACACCGGCAGCGGCCGGATCGAGATCGCCTCCTATGACGGGAATTTGGGCCTGGACACCGGCTCGGGCGACGTCACCCTGGGCTCGGCCCGGGGCGAGACCACGATCGACACCGGCTCCGGGGACGTGACGGTCCGCCGGCTGGTGGGCAACGGCAAGGTGGATACGGGCTCGGGCGACGTGGTGGTGGAGAAGGTGTCCGCCGGCCGGATCTACATCGACACCGGCTCCGGGGATGTGACGGTGCGGGACGGCTCGGCCAGCCGGGTGATCGCGGACACGGGCTCGGGCGACGTGCGCGTGATCGGGGTTGAGCTGGAAGAGCTGGAGGCGGACACGGGCTCGGGCGACGTGGTCATCCAGAGCTCGCTCGATCAGGCGCGGCGCATCACCGCCGAAACCGGGAGCGGGGATGTGGAGATCCACGGCGGGCCGAACGCCTCGTTCGACATCAATTCCGACCAAGGGAGCGGCGAGCTGTTGGTCCGCTACTCCGACGCCCAGCTCCGGAAGTCCGGCAAGAAGGTCACCGGCGCCAAGCGTGGCGACGGGCAGACGGTGATCCGCGTCGAGACCGGCAGCGGCGACTGTGTAATCAGCCCGAAGGAGTAGGGGGGCTCTTCCCCCCTACATCTTCCCGTAATTCGGCCCGCCGCCCCCCTCCGGGGGCACCCAGGTGATGATCGCGTACGGGTCCATGATGTCGCAGGTCTTGCAGTGTACGCAGTTGCTCGCGTTGATCTGCAGGCGCTTGCCCGTGGGCGAGGCGGCGTCTTCCACCATTTCGTAGACCGCGGCCGGGCAGAAGCGCTGACAGGGGTTCGCGTACTCCACGGCACACTGGTAGATGCAGATGTCCGTGTCCGCCACCAGCAGGTGGACCGGCTGGTCCTCCTCGTGCGTGGTGCCGGAGTTGTAGACGTCGGCCAGCTTGTCGAAGACGAGCCGGTTGTCGGCTTTCAGGGGATCGCCGGGGCGGAGGCGCTGGCCTTCGGGGGTGTCAAGCCGCACCATCCGCTCGTGGCCCGGCCGGGTCTCCAGCTTGTCGAAGAGGCCCCAGCCGCGCCCGCGGGTCACCATGCCGACGCCGGCCTGGAGCATGCCCCCGATCAGGCCATGATCGAACGCCTGGTGGAAGTTGCGCACTCCCCAGAGCTCTTCTTTGATCCAGCTCTCCTCGACCTTCTGCTGGTAGCTCGCAAGGCTTCCGTTCGCCGTGAGCGTCTCGAAGATCGTCTCGGCCGCGAGCATGCCCGACTTCATGGCGAGGTGGATGCCCTTGAGGCGCTGGCTGTTCAGCATCCCGGCCGAGTCGCCGATCAGGAGGAAGCCGTCCCCCGAAAGCCGGGGCATGGACCACCAGCCGCCCTCGGGGAGGGCCTTGGCGCCGTAGAACGCCATCGTCCCCCCTTCGAGCATCTTGGCGATGTCCGGGTGGGTCTTCAGGCGCTGGAACTCCAGGTGCGGATCGAGCAGCGGGTTCTTGTAGTCGAGGCCTACGACCAGGCCCACGATGAGCTGGTTGTTGTCCATCCCGTAGAAGAAGCCGCCGCCGAAGGTGCTCTGGTCCAGGGGCCAGCCGAGGGTGTGGATCACCGAGCCGGGCTCGACACGCCCCGGGGGGAGGTCCCAGACCTCCTTGATGCCGATCGAGTAGACCTGCGGGTTGCGGCCTTCCCAGAGACCGAGCTGGGCGTCGAGCTGCTTGACGAGGGTGCCGCGCGGTCCTTCTCCCAGGACCACGACCTGGCTGCGGATGTCGACCCCGGGCTCGAAGTTGGCCTTCTCGTTCCCCGTATGGGAAATACCGCGGTCTTTGGTGCGGACGCCGACCACGCGGCCGTTTTCGACCAGCGCGGAGGAGGCGGGGAACTCGGTGAAGATGTCCACGCCGGCGGCTTCCGCTTTCGCGGCCATCCACTTCACCAGCTTGCCCAGGGAGGCGACATAGTTGCCCTCGTTGTCCATGGGCGGCGGGATGGGCAGGGAGTGCGAGCCCTTCCTGGTGAGCAGAAGGAATTGCTCGTGCTCGACCCGGCCCTCGAAGGGCGCGCTCTTCCAGTCTTCGGGGTAGAGCTCGCGGAAGGCGCGGGGGTCCACCACGGCGCCGGAGAGCGCGTGGCTGCCGATCTCCCGGCCCTTCTCCAGGACGGCGATCGACACCTCGACCTTATTGGAGGAGGCCGCGTTGTGCTCCCGGATCAGGTTGGCGAGATGGTACGCCCCCGCCAGGCTTGCCGGTCCGGCGCCTACGAAGAGAACGTCGATGTCCAGCGTTTCACGGTCCATGCAAGTAATCTCCGATCCCTACGTTGGAAACAAGCCCGGGGATGCTACCATGGCCCCTACCTTGGGACGCGACATCGAATCGAGCCTCGGCACCCGAGCCGGAGAGCCTCCGCTTGGGGCCCCATCCCGCTGGCCGGCGGGACGGCTGCGGCTGCGCCGCCTCGACAGCGGCCATCCACCCACTTTTGCCGAGGACGTCCGCCAGGGCCTGACCGCCTCGCCCAAGATCCTGCAGCCCAAGTATTTCTACGACGAGCTGGGCTCGCTGCTGTTCGGCGCCATCTGCGCGCTGCCGGAGTACTACCCGACAAGGGCCGAGACCGAGATCCTCCATGCCCATGCCGGGGAGATCGCAGCGTCGGTGAACGGCCCGGTGCGGATGGTCGAGCTCGGCAGCGGCGACGCCCGCAAGACCCGCCTGCTCGTGGACGCGCTGCTCGCCCGCCAGGGCCAGCTCGATTACATGCCGATGGACATCTCGCGCAGCGCGCTCGAGGCTGGCAGCCAGGAGCTGCTCTCGACCTACCCGAACCTGCGGGTCACCGCCCTGGTGGCCGACTATGGCGACGGGCTGCGCGCCATCCGGGAGCAGGACCTGCTGCGCAACGGCCATGCCCGCGGCACGCTCGTGCTCTTCCTCGGCTCGACGATCGGCAACCTGGGGCCGGACGATCGCGCCGGCCTCCTGCGCGAGGTGCGCGGCATGCTCTCTCCCGGGGACGCCCTGCTCCTGGGGACCGATCTCAAGAAGGCCGAGAGCGTGCTGGTTCCCGCCTACGACGACCCGCTCGGGGTGACGGCGGCGTTCAACCTGAACGTCCTATCGCGGATCAACCGCGAGCTGGGCGGCGAGTTCGACCTGCGCCAGTTCCGGCACCTGGCGCGCTGGAACGAGGGCGAGGGGCGGGTCGAGATGCACCTGGAGAGCCGCCGCGCCCAGACCGTGCCGATCCGCTCGCTGGATTTGGAGATCGGCTTCGAGGAGGGGGAGACCATCCACACCGAGAGCTCCTACAAGTTCGACCTGAAGCAGATCGAGGCGCTCGCCGTGGAGACCGGCTTTGCCGTGACCCGGGTCTGGCTGGACTCGGGGCGGCGGTTCGCGTCGAATCTGCTCGTAGCTCGCTGACTTTTTGACAAGCCGCCTCCCAACCCTTAAGATTTCGCCCCTTACGGGCCGGTGTAGCTCAGGGGTAGAGCGCCTGACTGTGGATCAGGAGGTCATGGGTTCAAATCCCATCGCCGGTACCACTCCCCGTTCAGAAGGAACCTCCATATGGCCGATACAGTCGAACCGCGCCTTTCCCGCGGCTTGCGCGACCTCCTGCCCGACCAGATGCTGGCCCGCCAGTGGATGATCGACACCATCCGCGGCGTGTACGAGCTGTACGGCTTCGTGCCCCTGTCCACCCCGGCCGTCGAGTACCTGGACGTCCTCCGCGGCTCGGCCGCGGGGCAGGAAGCCTCGTCCTCGATCTTCACAGTGAGCAACCCGGAGGAGGAGGCGCTCGGGCTGCGCTTCGACCTGACGGTGCCGCTGGCCCGCGTCATCTCCCAGTACAAGGACCTGCCGCGGCCGTTCCGCCGCTACCAGGTGGCCCCGGTCTGGCGGGCGGACAAGCCCGGCCCGGGCCGCTACCGGGAGTTCACCCAGTTCGACCTCGACTCCGTGGGCGTCGAGTCCGAGATCGCCGACACCGAGATCCTTGCCGGCATGTGCGACACCCTGACCGCCCTGAACGTTGGCGGCTACCGGGTGCGCTTCTCCAGCCGCAGCATCCTGAACCTGCTCCTCGCCTTCGCCGGCATCCCGGCGGAGCGCAGCGTGGACGTCTTCCGCGTCCTCGACAAGCTGGACAAGGTGGGCATGCAGAAGGTGCGGCTGGAGCTGACCGTGGGCTACGTGGACTCTTCGGGCGACCCGATCCGCGGCCTCGGCCTGGAGAGCTCCCAGGTCGACAAGATCGAGCGCTTCCTCGCCATCAGCCCCGAAGACCGCCGGCGGGTCCTCGCCGAGCTGCGGGAGACGTTCGGAGCTCTTGAAGGAGCCGAGGCGGAGCTGGCCAAGGTGGAGCGCATCTCCGAGCACCTGTACTCTCTAGGCTACGGCGACGACCGGGTGTCCCTGGACGTCTCCATCGCCCGCGGCCTGGCCTACTACACCGGCCCGGTCTTCGAGGCGGTCCTCCTCGACGCGCCGCAGTTCGGGTCGATCTTCGGCGGCGGCCGGTACGACGACCTGGTCATGCGCTTCCTGGGGGAGCGCATCCCGGCCGTGGGCGCCTCGATCGGCGTCGACCGCCTGCTCGCCGCGCTCATTCATCTCGGCCGGATCGGCCAGCAGAAGTCCACCTCCAAGGTGCTGGTGGCCCGCATGGACCCGGCGCTCGAGGGCGAGTGCCTGGCCATGATCTACGAGCTGCGCCGCGAGGGCATCCCGGCCGAGCTCTACCTGGGCACGGCCAAGGGGCCGGGCAAGCAGCTCAAGTATGCCGACCACTGGGGCATTCCCATCGCCGTGCTCTACGGCTCGACCGAGAAGGAGCGCGGGATCGTCACGCTCAAGGACATGGAGGTCGGGAGGCGCAAGGCCGAGACCCTGGCCCGCCGCGAGGAGTGGCTGGAGGAGCGCCCCGGCCAGCGCGAGGTCCCGCGGGGCGAGCTGGTCTCCACCGTGCGCGAGATGCTCGGAGGCCAGGGCAGGTGAAAATCGTTCTGGACGGCTCGTCCCTCTCCCTGGCCGACCTCGCCCGCGTGGCGCGCGATCCGCGCGTCCAGGTCGAGGTGGCGGACGAGGCCATGGCGCGCGTCCGCGCCAGCCGCGAGCTGATCGAGGGGATCGCCCGGCGCTACCGCGAAGCCTACGCAGCTCTGGAGCGGGGGGAGGACGCCCGCCCCGTCCTGGAGTATGGCGTCACCACCGGCTTCGGCGAGTTCAAGAACATCCCGGTGGCGCCGCACCATCTGGAAGACCTGCAGCGCAATCTCCTCCTCAGCCACTCGGTAGGGGTGGGCGAGAACGCGGACCCCGACGATCCGGCCAACTACTACGAGGCCGACGTCATACGGGCGGTGATCGCGATCCGCCTGAACGCCTTCCTCAAGGGGCACTCCGGGGTGCGGCCGGAGGTGGTGCGGGCGCTCCAGGCGCTGCTCCACCGGGGGATCGTTCCGCTCGTTCCGCTCCGCGGCTCGGTCGGATCGAGCGGCGACCTCGCCCCTCTCGCCCACCTCTTCTCCGTGCTGCTGGGCGAGGGGAGGTACTACGTCGTGCGCGAGCCGGACGACCTGCGCGGCTCGCGGAGGCGCGACTTCCGCGAGGGCCGGCACCTGTCCGAGGACCTGGGGGAGCCGCTGCTGACCTTGGGGGTCAAGGAGAGCCTGGCGCTGATCAACGGCACGACGGTCTCCGCGGCGCTGCTCGCCCTGGCGGTGCACGACGCCGAGCGGCTGGCCGAGGTGGCGGATGCCGCCGTGGCCCTGAGCCTGGAGGCGGTCTGCGGCTGCGCCCGCGCGCTGGATGCCCGAATTCATGAAGCCCGCGGGCAGGCAGGACAGATTGCGAGCGCCGCCAGCATCCGGGGGAAGCTGCGCGGCAGCCGGCTGATCGAGCGGGCGGGCGCGGTGCAGGACGTCTACTCCCTGCGCTGCGCCCCGACGGTGCACGGTTCGGCGCGCGATGTCATCGCCTACGCCCGGCGGGCCTCCGAGATCGAGGTCAACGCGGCCACCGACAACCCGCTCTTCTTTCCCGCTGACGCCGAGCCGCCGTTCGATCACGAGTTCAGCGGGAACTGGCCGGAGGGTTACCGTGGGGACCTGCGGGCCGGCTACTCGGCCGGCAACTTCCACGGCGAGCCCGTGGGGTTCGCGGCGGACTTCCTGGCCATCGGCCTGGCCGAGCTGGCGAACATCTCCGAGCGGCGCACGCAGATGCTGCTGGATTCGACCCAGAGCCGGCACCTGCCCGCGAACCTGATCGCCTGCCGGGGCGTGAACTCCGGCCTGATGATGATCCAGTACACGGCCGCCTCGGTGGTGTCGGAGAACAAGGTGCTCTCGCACCCGGCCTCGGTGGACTCCATCCCGACCTCGGCCAACTCCGAGGACCACAACTCCATGGCCACGATCGCCGCCCGCAAGCTGCGGACGGTCCTGCGCAACGTCCAGTCGGTGCTCGCCATCGAGCTGATCGTGGCCGCCCAGGCGGTGGATTGGCGGGTCGCCATGGCGATCGATCCGCGCAAGGGCCGTCCGGCCGGCAAGGATTGGAAAGAGGCGGAGAGCGAGTCGGAAGCCTTCGCCGAGAGCACCCGTCCGGAGCGGCGGGAGGAGATCGCCGCGCATCTCGGCGAGGGCACGCGGCGGCTCTACCTGCGCGTGCGCGAGCTGGTAGAGCCCATGCTGGGGGACCGCACTCTGGATGGAGATATCCGCGCGGTCAAGCGCGAGATCGAGGTGGGGTTGCAACCCTGAGCCCTGCATCCACCCAGGCGTCCAGGCCGCCTTCCAGGGGCCGCACCCTTTGGAACCCTCTCTTCATCAGCTCGCGAGCCACCCGGGCCGCGTTGTTCTCGTTCGGTCACGTACAGTAGAGGACGATCTCCCGGTCCCGCGGCAGATCGGTGAGCTTGTCGTCCAGCTCCTCCAGCGCCACCCGCAGGGCGCCGGGGATGTGCCCGCCCTGGTGCGCCCTCTCGGTGCGGACGTCCACGATCGCCGGCGATTCGCCGCGGTCCATCAGCTCCCGCAGCTCTTGCACCGTGATCCGCGCCAGGTCCAGCGTGCGCCGCAGCCGCCGGCGCTCCCAGACCTTGTAGGCGATCACCAGGGCCAGCACCACGCCCACCACGACCGCGGCCCAGAGCCCCATCGTCTCCAGGTACTCGAGCGCGCGGCCGACCGCGCCGTGGAAGACCCAGCCCAGCGTCACCGCCAGGCCGATCCAGAGCAGGCTGCCCAGGCCGTCCCAGAAGACGAAGGCCGGCAGGCTCGTGCCCATGGCCCCGGCGAGCGGGGGCGCGACCGTGTTGTAGCCCGGGACGAACTTGGCGAAGAGGAGGGAGAGCATCCCCCGGCGCTCGAAGAGGTCTTCCGTCCGGCGGACGCAGGAGTCGGGCGAGAGCGAGATCTTGCAGACCAGCCGCAGCACCCGGTGACCCTGCCAGCGGCCGATCAGGAACCAGATCGTGTCCGCCAGGATCGAGCCCGCCATGGCCGCCGCCATCAGAGGCAGGAGGCCGATCCGGCCGTTCGCCGCCAGCGCGCCGGAGACGATCAGCGTGGGCAGCGCGGGAATCGGCGCGCCCACCTGCTCCAGGAAGACGTTGCCGAAGACGATCCAGAGGCCGTGGCGGGCCAGCCGGGCGAGGATCTCGTTCATGGGAGGGGATTGTTGCACGGATGACCGGGTAGACCCCTCTACCCGCTCGTTTGAGGGAGCTACCCACTGGGTGGACCCCTCTATCCGCTCGTTCCGATCTCGTTACCCGGTGGGTAGACCCATCTACCCGCTGGTTGGACCTCGTGACCCGGTGGGTAGACCCCTCTACCCACTGGTTCGGACCCTCTACCCATTCATTCGAGAGAGCTACCCGCTGGTTTGAACCTTCTAGAAGCTTGTGGCCGGCGCGGAAGCGTCCGCGTAGAGGATGTCCCCGACCGCCGCCCCGGCCTCCCGCAGGTCCCGGGCCAGCTCGGAGAACGCGGCTTCCAGGGAAGCGTACTGGATGTGTGCCACCGCCTCCGCCATGAACAGGCCCAGGTCCGTTTCGGCGTGCAGGCAGGTCTTCGCCGAGTCGCGGTGGTTGAAGGCCCAGCAGACGACTTCCGAGCCCGACGCGTAGACCGCCACGGAGGGACGCAGCGGCATGTCCTCGGGCCGGCCTCCCAGGGGTTCGAAGGCGTCGCCTTCGCGGGGGAAGCGGAGGACTACGGAGGGGTCAGGCAGCCGCTCCACGTCGTAGGCGCCCATCGGGGTCAGGTGCTTCACCGAGACCGCGGAGTAGAGGTTGACCAGGGGGAGCGGCGTGCTGATCCAGGAGCCCTTGAGCAGCCTCCTGGCGAGTTGCTCGGCGCTGCCCTTGTAGGTGGACGGCTTCACGCCGATCGCCTGGTACGCCTTGCGCCACTCCCGGATGCGCGGCTCCTCGCTGATGCTCTCGACGGAGATCCCATGGCTGGCGAGCGGCGCGGCCAGGGCCTCGGCGCCCTCCAGCTTCAGCCTCCCCGTGGCCGCCCGCAGCCCGCGGGCGAGGAAGCCGCCCACCCGGCAGTCGGGGAACCGCTCCAGGACGGCCGGGTCGATCTCGATCCTCATGCCCGGAGGTTATCCGACCAGGATCTCCTCCTCAACCCTCTCCAGGACGGCTGCAGCGGAGCCGGCTGGGCTGCCCGAGGACGTTGCGACGGCTCCGGCTCCTCCAGCACGTGCGTGCGGTGGCGGAGGGCCTCCCCATATCCCGCGGGGTCGATCCTCGACAGCCCGCGGTGCGCCCGCTTGAGCTGGTGGTGCGGGATTCCGGGGAAGAGATGATGCAGCAGGTGATAGCCGTCGCTGTGCGGATGCAGCAGCAGGTGGTGGATGGAGCCGATGTTGCTGATCGTGGCGTCGAAGACCGTCTCCTGCCCCTCGTACTGGTGCTTGCCGGCCTCGGCCACGAAACGGTGCCAGGGGAGGAAGAGGAGGAACGGCCCCATCCAGAGGGCCGCCCACAGCGCGAGCGCCGTGCCGGGTCCCAGCGCCAGGGACGCGGGCAGGATCAGGACCAGCGAGTGCCAGAGCAGCGACATCCCGAGCACCGCCGGCCGGGTCTGGATCACCTTCCACCAGCCCGCCACGTAGGCGACGATCCGCCGGGCGATCCCCGCCGCGAAGAGGAACGGGTTGCGCCGGCTCAGACCCTCGATCCCGAGCACCCTGTAGCGCCCGAGGTCGGCGTCCTCATCTGTCCCGAACGCGAAGTGATGGAGCTTGTGGCCCGGGCGGTAGCGGACCACGTTGCTGAACACGGGCACCGCCGCCAGCAGGTTGCACAGCAGGTCGTTGAGCCGGTGGTGCGAGCGCGACCAGTTGAAGTGCGACCCCTCGTGCACCAGGTTCTCCAGCCCGCGGAGGGACCTGACGATCCCGAGGGCGGCGAGCGGGTAGAGCACGAGCAGAAGGGCGGGGTGGAGGTTCAGCCAGGACCAGTAGACGCCGGCCGCGAGGGCCAGGATGGCGGCGTGGTCGCCGAGAGCCGTCAGGACGGTGAGCCAGGGCCGCGTCCTGTGGCACTCCTTGAGGAAGTCGCGCGCGTGCTCCGGCGCCTTGTAGCCCCGCTCCCACTTGCGCTTCGCAGGGTGATGAATGGCCTCGAGTTCGGACAACTCCATAAAACGCTCTCCGTTGTTACAAGTACAGCAAATGGCGGAAGCGTGACAGCTTGACAGCCCCCTTTGCGCCTGCTTTAATCGCCCGGCGATGAGCCTGACGACCGACCGCCGCTCCACAGCCGTTGCCGGTATTTCCGGAGCTTGGCCTTGGCTTGGCCGTGATCGCCATGCTCATCATCACGCCGTGAGCTGAGCCGGGTCCGTCCCGGCACCACCGGCCCGGGACGAGTCAGCCAGCATCCTCAGTGCGCGCCTCCTTCCGGGTCCGGAAGGAGGTTTTCGTTTTGGAGAGATCGGCCACAAGAGCCACACTGATCGGCACGCTGACGGCTCTGCCCTCCAGAGAGCTGGAAGGTCTGGCGGATGCCGATTGGCTGGAGGTGCGCGGCGATCTGGTCGGCGACCTCGACCCCGCGCTGGTGCGCAGGATCTTCCCGGGCCAGCTCCTCTACACCCTGCGCAGCCGCGCCGAGGGAGGCGCCTTCGAGGGCTCCGCCGAGCGCCGCAAGCGCCGCCTCCTCGACGCTGCCCGCCGCTACGATTTCGTCGACCTGGAGATGGCCCGCGACCTCGTGCCCGAGGTGCTCAAGGCCATCCCTCCCGAGCGCCGCGTGGTCTCCTGGCATGGACCCGCGACCCCCCTCCCGGGCCTGCAGGAGATCTTCCGGCGCATGGCTGGCGCCGGCGCCGCCCTCTATAAGCTGGTCCCCGCAGCCACCCAGCCGGGCGAGGAGCTGGCGCCGCTGCTCCTGCTCCAGGGGCTCGAGCGGGGCGACGTCACCGCGTTTTCAACCGGCCTGGCCGGCGTCTGGACCCGGCTGGTCGCGCCGCGGTTCGGGGCTCCGGTCGTCTACGGCGCGGCCGGAGAGATCCCGGCCGCACCGGGCCAGATGACGATCCGGCAGCTCGTGCGGGACTACGGGCTGCCCGCCCTGCCGCCGATCTCGGTCCTGTTCGGCATCGTCGGCAACCCGGTCTCCCACTCCCTCTCGCCGCGCATTCACAACGCCGCCTACCGCGAGCTCGGCGTGCCCGCGCTCTACCTCCCCTTCCACACCGAGTCGTTCGGCGAGTTCTGGCTGGAGGTGGTGGAGTCCGGGATGCTGGAGGAGCTTGGTCTGCCGATCCGCGGCCTCTCGGTGACCGCTCCGTACAAGGAGGCCGCCCTGGCGGTCGCGGGGGCCGAGAGCCCGCGCGCCGGCCTGATCGGCGCGGCCAACACCCTGGTCTGGAACCAGCAGGTCTGGGAGGCCGAGGCCACGGACCCGGACGGCATCGTCCTGCCTCTGCGCGAGCGCGGCATTCCGATCGAAGGGCGGACCGCGGCCGTCGTCGGCACCGGCGGCGCCGGGCGCTCAGCAGCGGCTGGTCTGGCCACGGCCGGCGCCCAGGTCACCCTCGTGAACCGCGGCACCGAGCGCGGGCTCCATGCCGCCAGCCTCCTCGGCCTGCCGTTCGTGCCGCTCTCCGATCTCGACCCTTCCGCCTTCGAGATCCTGGTCCATGCCACCTCCCTCGGCCGCATGGACGGCGAGGCCCTGCCGTTCCCGGTGGACAACCTCCGCCCGGGCGTGGTGGTGATCGACATGGTTTACGGCGATGGTCCGACGCCGCTCCTGCGCGAGGCCGCGGCCCGCGGGGCGGTCACGGTCGACGGCCGCGAGGTGCTCCTCGGCCAGGCGGTCGGGCAGTTCCGGATGATGACCGGCAAGGACCTGCCGCGAGCTCTGGTCCGCCGCATCGTCGGTTTGGAGGACCTCCCGTGAAGGTCTCTGCTGCCCTCCCGACCGGCGTGGCCGCCCTGCTCTTCGAGAGCGCGAAGCGCCGACGCGAGATGGAGCAGCGCCTGGTGGCCCGGCTCACCGAGGCGGGATACTCCGAGGCCATCCTCCCCATCCTCGACTACCTGGAGCCCTACGAGTCGCTGCTCACGCCGGCCAGCCGCGGCGAGCTCTACCGCTTCATCGACCGCGACGGCGAGCAGCTCGCCCTGCGCGCGGACTTCACCCCCATGCTCGCCCGGCTGCTCGCGCCCCGCCTGCACTCGCTGCCGCTGCCGCTGCGCCTCTTCTACCGTGGCGACGTGATCCGGTACGAGGAGGAGCGGGCGGGGCGGCAGCGCGAGTTCTACCAGCTCGGCGCGGAGCTGCTGGGAGTGCCCGGCGAGCCGGGCGAGCGCGAGGTGCTGCGCCTTTTCCTGGATGCGGTCAGCTCGGACGGAAAGATCCAGGTCGTGCTTGGCCTGGCCGGCTGCCTGGACCGCCTGCTCTTAGGCTGCAACGATCCCGTGGCGCTCGCCTCCGCCCTGGCGCGGCGCGACCGCGGCGAGGTGCGCCGCCGCTGTCCCCGGCTCCTCCCGATCGTCGAGACCGGACTTCCAGAGAACCCCGAAGACCTGGGAGAGGCGGAAGGCCGCCGTCTGCGCGGGCTCCTCGCCTTGCGCGACGAGATGGCCGGGCTCTTCCCGGACGTGGATCTCTTCCTGGACCTCGCCGAGTTCGCCCGCCACGGGACTGATCCGCGGCTGACTGCGGAGCAGGGGGACCGCTCCTACTACGACGGCCTGGTCTTCCGCGCCTTTGCCGGCCCCTCCGCTCTGCCCATCGGCGGCGGCGGACGGTACGACCGGATGTTCCGCGCGCTCGGCGCCGAGGTGCCGGCGGCCGGGTTCTCGGTGAGCGTCGACCGGTTGCTGGAGGCGGTACGGTGATCCGGCTGGCCCTGCCCAAGGGGCGGAACCTGGAGCCGGCCCTGGCCGCCTTCCGCGCCGCGGGCATCCCCCTCCTCGGCCTCGACCCGAGCGGCCGGAGCCTGCGCACCCGCCTCGACGAAGGGGTGGAGGTCCTCTCCCTCAAGGACTGGGACCTGCCCCTCTACGTCGAGCAGGGGGTGGCGGACCTCGGCATCGTGGGGAGCGACGTGCTGGCCGAGGTGGACGGCGATCTGCTCGTGCCGGTGCGCCTGCGCGAGGGCCGCTCGCGGATGTCGCTGATCGGCCGCTCGGCCGAGGCGCTGCCGGCGCCAGGAGGACAGGTGCGGCTGGCGACCAAGTACCCGAACACGGCGCGGCGGCTGGTGGGGGAGCGCCCCTGGGGAGCCGAGATCGTGAAGCTCTCGGGCTCGATCGAGCTGGCGCCTCTGCTGCACCTCGCGGAGCTGGCGCTGGACATCGTTCAGACCGGACGTACCCTGAAAGAGAATGGCCTGGTGGAGATCGAGACGGTCGCGGAGGTGGCGGCCTGCCTGGTGGTGAACCGGGCCTCGTACCAGCGCCACCGCGCCCTTCTCAACCAGTGGATCGGCCGCCTGGAGGCGGCGGAGGTGGTGTCATGAGCACGCTCGCGGTGATGAAGGCAGACTCCCGGGCGGGGCGGCGCGCCGTCGAGCGGCTGGTGCGCCGCGGCGAGGGCATCCTGGACGAGAAGACCCTGCGCAAGGCCGCGCGCATCGTGGACCGGGTCCGGAGGAAGGGGGACCGCGCCCTCCTCGGCTTCGCGCGCGAGCACGACGGCGCGGTCGCGAGATCGGTCGCGGACCTGAAGCTGTGCGAGACAACGGACGCAGCGGCCCTCACCGCCGGCTTCGTCGAGGCGCTGGAGCGCGCCATCGCGGCGGTCGAGCGTTTTCATGCGCCGCAGGTCCGGACCGGCTATCGGCTGGAGGACGAGGACGGCGCCATGCTGGAGGAGCGCATCCATCCCCTCCGGCGGGTCGGCATCTACGTGCCCGGCGGGCGGGCGGCCTACCCCTCGACCGTGGTGATGACCGTGATCCCCGCGAAGCTGGCCGGCGTCCAGGAGATCGCGGTGGCGACGCCGCGCACCAATCCTGCCGTCCGCTATGCCCTGGACCGTCTCGGAGTGACCGAGGTCTGGGGGATGGGCGGCGCCCACGCCGTAGCCGCCTTCGCCTACGGCACGGAGACGATCCCGCGGGTGGACAAGATCGTCGGCCCCGGCAACGCCTGGGTGACCGCGGCCAAGAAGCTGGTGGTGGGGGATGTGGCCATCGACGGCATCGCCGGGCCGAGCGAGGTGGTCATCCTGGCGGACTCGGACGCCGATCCCGCGCTTCTCGCCGCGGACCTGCTGGCGCAGGCCGAGCACGATCCGCTCGCCGCGGCCGTGCTGATCACCTGCGACGCGAAGCAGGGCAAGCTGGTGGCGAGGGAGGTGGACCGCCAACTCTCGGACCTCTCGACCGCCGGGACGGCACGCGACTCGCTGCTGCGCTTCGGAGCGGCCCTGGTTGTGAGCTCGCTGGACGAGGCGGTCGAGCTGGTGGAGCGCATCGCGCCCGAGCACCTGCAGCTCGTGGGACAGGAGTCGGAGATGGTCGCCGGCCGCATCAACTCGGCTGGAGCGATCTTCCTGGGCGCGGCCACGCCGGAGGTCTTCGGCGACTACATCGCCGGTCCGAGCCACGTGCTCCCCACCTGCGGCAGCGCCCGTTTCGCCTCGTCGCTGGGAGTCGAGGACTTCCTGCGGCGGAGCCACACGATCCGCTTCACCCAGGCCGCCGCCGCCCGCCGGGCCGCCGCCGCCGCCGCCCTCGCGGATGCCGAGGGGTTGCCGGCGCACGCGGCCTCGGCGAGGAGGAGGCTGGGATGATCCGTCCCATCGATCCCGCTTCGCTGGTGCGTCCCGAGGTGCGCCGTCTCTCGGCCTACCACCTGGACCTCACCCCCTGCCGGCACAAGCTGGACCAGAATGAAGTTCCCTGGGACCTGCCGCGCCGGATCAAGCTCGCCGTGACCGAAGGGCTTCTGGAGACCGACTGGGCCCGCTACCCGGACTTCCACGGCGACGCCCTTCGCCGCGACCTCGGCAAGCTGCACGGCTGGCCGTGGGAGGGCATCCTCGTGGGCAACGGCTCGAACGAGCTGCTCTCCACGGCTCTGGAGGCCCTGGCTGGACCGGGCACCGAGGTGCTCGGCGTCGAGCCGACCTTCGGCCTCTATCGCATGTTCGTGATGCGGTCCGGCGGCGTCCCGCGCTTCCTGATGCGCTCGGACCTCTCGCGCCCCTCCCTCTTCATGGACGAGCTGGAAGCCGAGGTCGAGCGCAACCCGAGGCGGCCGGTCCTCCTCTGCACGCCGAACAATCCCACGGGGGATGCGCTGCCGCCCGAGTGGGTCGCCGCGCTCCTGGAGCGCCTGGAAGGGCCGCTCCTCCTCGACAACGCCTACGGCGAGTTCTGCCGTTTCGACTACCGGCCGCTGCTCCACAAGTACCCGCACCTCGTCCTCTTCCGGACCTTCTCCAAGGCCTGGTCTCTCGCCGGCCTGCGCCTCGGCTACCTGATGGCGCGTCCGGCACTGGTTTCGGAGCTGATCAAGGTCAAGCTGCCCTACAACCTGGGCCATGCCGCGGTGCTCGCCGGCCGCGCCGTGCTGGCGGAGGAGGAAGAGGAGAAGCGCCGGGTGAGGATCATCGTCGCCCGCCGTGCCCAGTGGGCGCGCATGCTGGCCGAGGAGGGCTTCGAGGTGTTCCCCTCCGAGGCCAACTTCCTCCTCATCCGTTGCGCGAGCCCCGACAAGGCGCGCGAGGTGCGGGATGGCCTTGCGGCTCGGGGCATCCGGATCAGGGACGTCGGGCACTATCCCGGGCTCGCCAACTGCCTGCGGGTGTCGGTGGGCAGCGGGATGGCGCTCAGAGAAACGCATCTGGCTCTGGCGGAGATCCGTGAGGGGAGGACCCTCACCCCCCGGCCCCCTCTCCCACACGCACTCACATCGGCCCGGGAGAGGGGGAGAAAGCCAGGAGAGAGAGAGACAGTTCGCGGCACCACACCCCCCTCTCCCGGGCGGCCGGGAGTGCGTGTGGGAGAGGGGCCGGGGGTGAGGGTCTCAAAGGTCGAGCGCGCCACGAAAGAGACGCAAATCCATCTCGCCCTCAACCTGGACGGTGGCCCCCGCAAGATCGAAGTCCCCAACGGCTTCTTCGCCCACATGCTGCAAGCCCTCGCGACCCACGCCGGTCTCGGTCTCGATCTCCGGGCGGGCGGCGATACCCACGTCGATCTCCATCACACGGTCGAGGATGTCGGGATCGCCCTGGGCGAAGCCCTGGCCTCGGCGCTGGGGGACCGGCGCGGGATCGTCCGCTTCGCTCATGCCTACGCGCCTCTCGACGAGGCGCTGGCGCGGGCAGTCGTGGACCTCTCGGGCCGGGGCACCTTTTCGTGGAACGCTCCGCGCGAGGTGGCCGCCGGGTGGGTGACCGCCGACTTTCCCCTGACGCTGGTCGCCGACTTCTTCCAGGCTTTCGCGGATCGCGGACGGCTGACGCTCCACCTGGACGTGCTCACCGCCCGCAACGGACATCACGCGGCCGAGGCGGCGTTCAAGGCCGCGGCGCTGGCCCTGCGGTCGGCGATCTCGGTGCGGTCGGGATCGACTGAGGTGCCGAGCACCAAGGGGACGCTCTCGGCATGATCACCGTGATCGACGCCGGGGTCGGCAACCTGGGAAACCTGGTCCGGGCTCTGGAGAGCCTCGGCGCAGAGGCGGAAATCACTCTCGACCCGCGCCGGGTGGCCGAGGGGCGCTGCCTGCTTCTACCCGGAGTCGGCGCCTTTGCTCCTCCCCGGGAGGCGCTGCGCGGGGAGATGGAGGAGGCCCTCCACGCAGCCCTGGATGCTGGCGCCTGGCTGCTGGGGATCTGCGTCGGTTTTCAGCTCCTTTTCGAGTCCGGCGAGGAGTTCAAGGCCATCGACGGCCTGGGTCTCCTACCCGGACGGGTCACGCGCCTGCCCGGTGACGTGCCCGTGCCCCATATCGGGTGGAACCGCCTCCACGACGTGGCGGACCATCCGCTGCTGGACGGGCTTCGGGACCGGTACGTCTACTTCGTCCACAGCTACGCGCCCGAGGGCGTCCCCGGCGACCTCTGCCTCGCCCGCTGCACCCATGGCCGCGCCTTTGCGGCGGTGGCCGGGCGTGGCCGGGTGATGGGCACCCAGTTCCACCCCGAACGGAGCGGCGAGGCCGGCCTGCGGCTGCTGCGGAATTACCTGGAGATGTGCGGTGGAACTGCTGCCAGCAATTGACCTGCGGGGCGGCCGGGCCGTCCGGCTCCGCCAGGGGGATGACGCTCGGGCGACCGTCTATGGGGACGACCCGCTAGCCGTGCTGGACGGCTTCATCCAGGCCGGCGCGACCCGCGTGCATGTCGTGGACCTCGATGCCACGTTCGGCGAGGCTCCGCAGAGGGAGCTGATCGGGCAGATGGCGCTTCGCGGCCTCATGCAGCTGGGCGGCGGGCTCCGGGACCGGGACGCGATCCGCTGGGCGCTGGAAGCGGGCTGCGACCGCGTGGTCGTCGGCTCCCTGGTGGCTCGGGACATCGAAGGGTTCCGCGCCCTGGCCCTGGAGCACCCCGGAAAGATCGTCCCGGCGCTGGACATCGAGAACGGCGAGGTGCGCATCGCGGGCTGGACGGAGGGGACGGCCTGGCGGCTGCCCGAGCTCTGTGTCCGCCTGCACGGCCTCCCCTGCCCGGCGGTGCTGGTGACGGACGTGGAGCGCGACGGCATGCTCTCCGGCCCCAACTTCGACCTCGCCCGCCGGGTCGCCATGGCCTCGGGCATTCCGGCGCTGCTCTCGGGCGGAGTGCGGTCCCTCGACGACCTGCGGGCAGCCCGGGAGATCCCCGAGATCGCCGGAGCCATCGTAGGCCGTGCCCTCTACGAGGGGATCTTCACGATCGAAGAGGCGCTGGATGCCTGCAGGGAGGGAGTGTGAGCTCCTCGAATCTGGCCCGCCGGGTCATCCCCTGCCTGGACGTGGCAGACGGCCGCGTCGTCAAGGGCGTGCGGTTCCAGAACCTCGTGGACCAGGGAGATCCCGCCGAGGCAGCCCTCCGCTATGCGGAACAGGGCGCCGACGAGATCGTCTTCCTCGACATCGGGGCCGCTGCCGAGGGCCGCGACACCCGCCTCGACTGGGTTGAGCGCACGGCCCGGCAGGTCTTCATTCCCCTGACCGTCGGCGGGGGTGTCCGTTCCGAGGATGACGCCCATCGCCTGCTGCGCTCGGGCGCCGACAAGGTGGGAATCAACTCGGCGGCGGTCGAGAACCCGGAGCTGATCACCATCCTGGCCCGTCGCTTCGGCAGTCAGTGCGTCGTGCTCTCGGTCGATACGCTCGGCGGGGAGGTCGTCACCAGGGGTGGGCGCCATGCGACGGGTCTGGACGCGCTCGCCTGGATCCGCGAGGGAGTGGAGCGTGGCGCGGGGGAGATCCTCCTCACGAGCATCGACCGCGACGGCACGAAAGGGGGATATGACGTGAATTTACTCCGGGAGGCCGTGCGGTCCGTGAACGTGCCGGTCATCGCCTCGGGAGGCGCGGGCACGCCAGAGCATCTCGCTCAAGGCTTGGCTGCCGGAGCTGCTGCGGTCTTAGCCGCATCCATCTTTCACCAGGGGACGTACACCGTCGGGGAGGTCAAGCGGTATTTGGCCAATTCCGGCTTTCCCATCCGGGAGGAAGTATGACCCTCGATCCTTCGGCCCTGAAGTATGACGACCGCGGGCTCCTCCCCGTGGTCGTCCAGGACGCCGGCTCCGGCGCGGTGCTGATGCTCGCCTTTGCCAACCGCGAGGCGGTCGAGCTGACGCTCTCGACCGGGGAGGCCCACTTCTGGAGCCGCTCGCGCCAGTCGCTCTGGCGCAAGGGGGAGACCTCAGGCAACACGATGCGGGTGTTGGAGGTCACGGCCGACTGCGACGGCGATGCCCTGCTCGTGCGGGCGCGTCCCGCCGGTCCCGCCTGCCACCGCGGCACGCGCACCTGCTTCGAGCCCAATCCGGCCCGGCTGGAGCTGGGCTGGCTCGCGGCCGTCCTCGAAGAGCGCCGGAACGCCGATCCCGCCGCGAGCTACACGGCGCGGCTGCTCCAGTCCGGCATCGAGCGGATCGCCCAGAAGGTGGGGGAGGAGGGGGTCGAGACTGCCATCGCCGCGGTTGCGGGAAGGCGGGAGAGTGTGGTGAGCGAGTCGGCCGACCTCCTCTACCACCTGCTCGTGCTCCTCCAGGCGAGCAGGGTCGAACCTGGCGAGGTCGCGGAAGAATTGCTCCGGAGACACGGTTTGAGCTTGCCGCTGCACTCAGACAGGGAAGCTCGAACAGATCGGAGTCAAGATGAGTGAGACGCCGCGGCGCGCCGTGCCGCACATCCGCGAGTTCCTCGCCGACACCCTGACGCCGCTGGGCGTCTACCGCCGGCTTGCCGAGCTCTCCCCGCACCGCTTCCTGCTGGAGAGCGTGACCGGCGGCGAGCGCGTCTCACGCTTCAGCTTCCTCGGCGCCGGGCCGCGCGAGGTCTACCGCCTCTATCCCGACCGCCTGGAAGTCGAACGCGGCGGCAAGTCCAGACGCCTGCCCGGCCCGCCGCTCGACGCCCTGCGCGAGATCATCCAGCGCATCCACACCGAGCCCGGCTCGATCCCTTTTACGGGCGGCCTCGTGGGCTACTTCGGCTACGACCTCATCCGCATGGTCGAGCGCCTGCCGAACCGTCCGGCCGATCCGTTCGGGCTGCCGGTCGCGCTGCTCGCCCGCTTTGATAATCTGGTCATCTTCGATCATGCCTACCAGCGGGTGCTGGCGATCGCCAACGAGATCGAGGGCGAGGTCAACGTGGCCGCGGCCGAGCGCCAGCTCGCGCGGATTTCCAAGCTGCTGACCCATGAAGCCGGGGGCGGCGGGGTCGCCATGCCCGAGCAGTCGCCGGGCCGCGCCGCGGCCACGCCGAGCCTCGACGGTCCCGCCTTCCGGAAGGCCGTGCTCGCGGCCAAGGAGCACATCGCCGCGGGCGATATCTTCCAGGTGGTGCTCGCGCGCCGCTGGACCGTCCCCCGCCGGGTCGATCCGCTGGCGCTCTACCGCGCCGTGCGCATGGTCAACCCGAGCCCGTACATGGTCCTCTTCGAGTCGCCGGACGTCTCTCTCGTCGGCGCTTCCCCCGAGATGCTGGTGCGCAAGCAGGGCCGGCACCTGGAGACCCGGCCCATCGCCGGCACCCGCCCGCGCGGCATGGATGCGGAGGGGGACAAGCGGCTCGCCGAGGACCTCCTCGCCGACGCCAAGGAGAGGGCCGAGCACGTGATGCTCGTGGACCTGGGGAGGAACGACCTCGGGCGCGTGGCCACGGCCGGGAGCGTGCGGGTGTCGAGCTTCATGGAGATCGAGCGCTACAGCCACGTCATGCACATGGTGTCGAGTGTGGAGGCCGAGCTGGAGGCCGGGAAAGACAGTCTCGACGCGCTGCTGGCCTGCTTTCCGGCCGGCACCGTCTCGGGCGCGCCCAAGATCCGCGCCATGGAGATCATCGACGAGCTGGAGCCGGAGGCGCGCGGGCCGTACGCGGGCGCCGTGGGCTACCTTTCCTACTCGGGCGACCTGGATGCCTGCATCGCCATCCGCACGCTGGTGGTCGAGGAGGGCAGGACGTCCGTCACCGCCGGGGCGGGCATCGTGGCCGATTCCGATCCCGCGGCCGAAGAGAAAGAGACCGAGAACAAGGCCGCCGGGCTGCTCGCCGCGGTCGCTCTGGCCGAGGCCCTGGAGGGACGACGCTCGTGATCCTCATGGTGGACAACTACGACTCTTTCACCTACAACCTGGTGCAGATGCTGACCATGGCGGGCGCCCAGGTCGAGGTGCTGCGCAACGACGTCGAGAGCGCCGAGGCCATGCTCGCCCGCCAGCCGGAGGGGATCGTGCTCTCGCCCGGTCCCGGCCGGCCCGAGGATGCGGGCGTCTGCCTCGACCTGATCCGCCGCCATGCGGATGTCCCGATTCTCGGAGTCTGCCTCGGCCACCAGGCGCTCGGAGTGGCCTTCGGTGCCACGGTCGACCGCGCTCCAAGGCTGATGCACGGCAAGACCTCGCCGGTCCGCCACGGCGACCAGGGAGTCTTCGCCGGTCTGCCGAACCCGTTCGAGGCGACGCGCTACCATAGCCTGGAGGTCAAGGAGGGGACGCTGCCGCAAGAGCTGGAGCCGTTGGCCTGGGCCGACGACGGCACGCTCATGGGGCTCCGGCACCGCGGGCTGCCCTACTGGGGGGTGCAGTTCCATCCCGAGTCCGTGCTGACCGGCTCGGGGCCGCGGCTGCTCGCGAACTTCCTTGGCCTGTGTCGGAAGGAGGCCGCGACGCCGTCATGAAAGACCCCAAGGAGGTGCTCTGGCGCTTGGTGGCCGGCGAGAGCCTGAGCCGCGAGGAGACCGAGGAGCTGTTCGGCGCCCTGATGGACGGGCAGGTGAGCGAGCCCATCAAGGCCGCCCTGCTGGTCGCCCTGCGCATGAAGGGCGAGGCCGTGTCCGAGATCAGCGGCGCCGCCGCGGCCATGCGCAGCCGGGTCATCCCGATCCCGCACACCTCGGAGGGGATCGTGGATACCTGCGGCACGGGCGGCGACGGCCAGGGCACGTTCAACATCTCGACCGCCGCGGCCCTGGTCGCCGCCGCGGCCGGAGTCTCGGTGGCGAAGCACGGCAACCGCTCGGTCTCCAGCAAGTCGGGGAGCGCGGACGTGCTCGCCGCCCTCGGGGTGAAGATCGAGATCGACCCGGCCACCGCCGGGCAGGCGCTCGACACGGTCGGTATTACCTTTTTGTTCGCGCCGCTCCTCCATCCGGCCATGCGCGAGGTCATGCCCGTGCGCCGCGAGCTGGGCATGCGGACGATCTTCAACGTCCTCGGCCCGCTCACGAACCCGGCCGGCGCCCGCCGCCAGGTCATGGGCGTCTACTCCCAGGCCCTGGTCGAGCCGATAGGCCAGGTGCTGCGCGACCTCGGGGCCGAGCACGCCCTGGTGGTCCACGGCGACGGCCTGGACGAGATCACCACGACCGGCCCCACCACCGTCAGCGAGGTGCGCGACGGGGAGGTGCGGACCTACACCCTGGAGCCGGAGCGCTTCGGACTCCGCCGCGTCCGGGTGGAGGACCTGGCCGGCGGCAGGCCCGAGGACAACGCGGCCCTGATGCAGCGGGTCTTCGGCGGTGAAACCGGGCCGCTGGCCGATGTGACGGCCTTGAATGCCGGGGCCGCCGTCTATGTGGCCGGCCTGGCGCCGAGCCTGGAGGAGGGGGTCGAGGCCGCAATGGGTGTCCTCGCCTCGGGCGCCGCCGCGGGCAAGCTCGACGAGCTCAAAGGATTCCTCGGATGACACCCCCGGACATCCTGGTGCGCATCTCCGAGCGCCGCCGCCAGCAGATCGCCGTCGTCGCTCAGGACCTTCCGGAGGGCGAGCCGCTCTCCCGGGCCGACAACGCCTTCCTCGCAGCGCTCTCCAAGAACGATCCGGCGATCATCGCCGAGGTCAAGATGGGTTCCCCCCGCCTGGGCTCGCTCCACGGCAGGTTCGATCCGGTCAAGCAGGCGCAGCTCTACGCCCAGAACGGCGCCGCGGCCCTCTCCGTGGTGGTGGAGCCCGATTTCTTCCATGGCGATTACGAGCTGTTGACCCTCTGCAAGGAAGCGTCGGGGCTGCCGGCGATCGCCAAGGACTTCGTCGTCGATGCCGTGCAGCTCGTCTGGGCGAAGGATGCCGGGGCCGATGCGGTCCTCCTGATCGCGGCCCTGCATGATTCCGAGGAGCTGGCGGGATATGCGCGCATGGCTCGCGGCCTCGGGCTCGTCCCCCTGATCGAGACCCACGATGCCGGCGACGTAGCCAAGCTCCTGGGCGAGCCCTGGGAGATCGTCGGGGTCAACAACCGCGATCTGCGCACGTTCGAGGTCGATCTGCAGCACTCGGTCTCCCTGGTGCCGAGCCTGCCGCGCGGTGCGATCCGGGTAGCGGAGAGCGGCATCCGCGACGCGTTCGACCTTCTCATGCTGCGCGAGAGCGGGTTCGAGGCCTTCCTGATCGGCGAGTCGCTGCTGCTCGCTCCCGATCCGGGCGCGAAGCTCAGAGAGCTGACGGGCCGCTCATGACGCTCGTGAAGATCTGCGGCATCGTCGATCCGGACAACGCCCGGATGGCGGTCGACATGGGCGCCGACTTCCTCGGGTTAAACTTCTACTTGCGCAGCCCGCGGTATGTGGAAGTCGAACGGGCACGGGAGATCGCTTCCGCTGTACGAGGCTCAGGGGTGCGGCTGGTGGGAGTGTTCGTGAATCGCCCGGCTCACGAGGTGGCGGAGGTTGAGTCCGAGGTCGGGCTCGACCTGCTCCAGCTCAGCGGCGACGAGACTCCTGAAGAGGCCGCTCCTTTCGCCGGCCGGACCATCAAGGCCTTCCGGGGTACGGACGCGACCGAGGGGTGGTCCGACGCCTGGGCCTGGCTTTTCGACGCTCCCCACGGCTCCCTCTATGGCGGCACCGGTATGGCATGGAATTTCCAGGCCGTAGCGGGGATTGCCGGAGAGAGGCGTGTCTTCCTCGCAGGCGGTCTCGGGCCCGACAATGTGCGGCAGGCCATCGAAGCCAGCCGCGCCTTCGCGGTGGACGTCTGCTCGCGGGTGGAGTCGGCCCCCGGCATCAAGGATCCGGAGCTGCTGCGGCAGCTCTTTCAGGAGGTACGGAATGCGCAGAGCCAAACCCCTCCCTGACCCGGAGGGTTACTTCGGCCCCTACGGCGGCCGGTTCGTGCCCGAGACGCTCATGGCGCCCCTGGCCGAGCTGGTGCGCGCCTACGACAAGGCGAGCAAGCAGCGGACCTTCCGCCGCCAGCTCGACGACGTGCTGCGCGACTACGTCGGCCGCCCCACGCCGCTCTACTTCGCGGAGCGCCTTACCCAGGAGCTGGGCGGCGCGCAGATTTTCCTCAAGCGGGAGGACCTGCTGCACACCGGCGCGCACAAGATCAACAACGCGGTCGGGCAGTGCCTCCTTGCCCGCACCATGGAGAAGGAACGGGTCATCGCCGAGACCGGCGCCGGCCAGCACGGCGTCGCCACCGCCACGGCGGCCGCCTTCCTCGGGCTCTCCTGCACGGTCTACATGGGCAGCGAGGACATGCGGCGCCAACGGCTGAATGTGGACCGCATGCGCCTCCTCGGCGCCGAGGTCGTGCCCGTCGACTCCGGCAGCTGCACCCTCAAGGACGCGATCAACGAGTCTCTCCGCGACTGGGTCACCAACGTCCGCACCACCCACTACGTGCTGGGCTCGGTGCTCGGGCCGGACCCCTACCCGCGGATGGTGCGCGACTTCCACCGCGTCATCGGCGACGAGGCCCGGATCCAGCTCAAGAAGATCGCCGGCACCGAGTCGCCCGACCTCGCCGTGGCCTGCGTGGGCGGCGGCAGCAACTCGATCGGCCTGTTCACCGCGTTCGTGGGCGATACCAAGGTGCGCCTGATCGGCGTCGAGGCAGGCGGACGGGGTACGCGCCTGGGCGAGCACGCGGCCCGGTTCAACGGCGGCGGCCTCGGCGTTCTCCATGGCACCCGGACCATGGTCCTCCAGGACAAAGAAGGGCAGATCTCCGAGACCCATTCGGTTTCCGCCGGCCTCGACTACCCG
>DATLNC010000199.1:0-18562 GCA_035536935.1 Thermoanaerobaculia bacterium | reverse complement strand
CGGCCCACGCTCCCTGCCACCACAGAAGGTCGGGCCTTCGGCCCAGCATCCTAAGAAGGCCGGCGAGACGCCGGCGCTCCCAGGGGCGCTCTCCGGAACTTTGGTGCAGGTGCGAGCCCCGCGGCTTCGGGGTCAGGGTGTCTGCGTTCCGCTCCCGCAGTACTCCTCCGCCGAGGAAATCCCCTCGATCCACACCGTCGTTCCCGGCGGCGCCACGTACTCGCTCTGTCCCCAGGGGTGGAGGAGATCCCCCCAGTCGAAGGTGTAGCCGAGCGCGGTCCACGGGTAGCTGGTCTTCGGATCGCCGGTGTAGGTGCTCTTCCAGTTGCCGCACATCCATTGGAGATGACCGTCCGAGACGCGGACGAAGGCTCCGGAGACCTGGTCGGTGGACCAGGGACAGCCGCCGTTCCCGTTGGCCGGCCCGCCGTCGAGGCTCACCTGGCACTCGCGGTCGGTGATCTCCGGGTCCGGGCAGGGGCGGAAGAAGGTGCGGGGGTCGACCCACATCTGCACGAAGGCGTCGTTGCCTCCCTCGGACGGCGGCGGCAGGCCCAGGGATTGGGCGATGCGCAGCGGGAGACCCTCGGGCGGGAGGCCCCAGGCGCGGCAGTCCTCCTGGAGATAGGGGACGGCGGTCAGCCAGATGGTGACGCCCGCCGGGAGGGTGTAGGGCTGGCCGACCTTTCCTTCGTAGTACTTCCGCTTGGTCCAGGTGGCCATCAGGACCCGGCCCTGCGAATCCCAGCGCAGCTTCGGGTTGGTCTGGAGGATCGGCACCAGCTCCGTGGAGACGTGGTCCCGCGCCGGGACCTGCGCGGTCCGCACCGCCGCGGCGTAGACGGCCCAGAGCTCTTCGGTGCCGGGCGCGGGGATGGGTGGTACGGGCCTCGGCGGGGGAGCGGCCGCGCAGCCGGCGGCCAGGACCACGGCGAAGACCCAGTGGAATCGGGACATGTCCCCTCCTCTTGTTTGGCCTGATCCTAACCTGAAACCCGACCGTCCTTCGGACGTAATGCCTGATGGAGGAACTCTATCTTGAGCATTCGCCGACTCTGGCTCGTCACGCAGCTCGATCTGCGGGAATCGCTGCGCCGCCCGTTCTTCTGGTTCTGGGTGGTCTTCATGGGCTGGAACGCCTGGATGGTCTCCCGCGGGCAGTGGCTGGTGCAGTCGAACAGCACCTCCCTCGGAGGCAACCTCTCCTACGTCAACTCCGAGTTCCAGATCGCCTACGTGTGCGCGGTCATGGGCGTCTTCGTCCTGTCCTTCTTCGTGGCGATCGCGGCGGGCACGCCGCTCATCCGCGACGCCGAGAACAAGGTGGGGGAGATCCTCCACTCGACGCCGCTCTCCCCCGGCGAGTACGTCTGGGGCAAGTTCCTCGGCGCCTTCGGCACCACGCTCGCCGCCCTCGCGCTCTTCGTCGCGATGACGATCGCGTTCACCCACGGCATACCCAACGCGGAGCGCCCCGAGGCCTACGGGCCCTTCTCGCTGCGCATCTACGTGGTGCCGGTCCTGATCATCCTGGTGCCGACCGCGCTGTTCATCGCCGGCCTCGCCTTCGCCATCGGCCGGTTCAGCGGACGCGCCATCCTGGTCTTCTTCCTGCCGGTGGCCGGCTTCGTCTTCTACTGGTACTTCTTCTTCGGGTGGCGGATCCAGGACATGGAGCCGGCCGCCCGCTTCTTCTTCCAGATGATCGATCCCGCGGGGTTCCGCTGGCTGCGCCAGACGTATCTCACCGTCGACCGCGGGATCGCCTACTACAACCACCAGCCGATCGTCTGGTCGGCGGCGTACCTGCTGAGCCGGCTGGGGGTCTCGGCGGTCGGGCTGCTCCTGGTGGACCTCTCCCGCCGCCACTTCGCGAATCGGCTGAAGACCGCGAGGAAAGCCCCGCGCTGGCTGCGCAAGGCCGTTGCCGAGGCCCCGGCCACGGCCGCGGCTCCGACCTCCGCGCCGCTCGGCGTCCTCGGCATGTCCTCCCGCGCCGGCGGCCGGCTGTCCGGCCTCTTGACGGTGGCCCGGTTCGAGGTCAAGGAGCTGTTCTCCCACCCGGCCCTGTACATCCTGGTGTTCGTCATCCTGGACCTGGTCGCGCTCTTCTTTGTCGACCTGGCCGACCCCGAGTCCCAGACGGCCATCTATCTCACCCCGGGCGTCGCAGCGGCGGGCTCGCTCGGCATCCTGACCGTGTCGCTGCTCCTCCTGCTGCTCTTCTACACGGTGGAGTCCCTGCGGCGGGAGCCGGCCACGGGAGCGGCGGCAGTGATCTACCCGACGCAGGTGCGCACCTCGTCGCTGCTGCTCGGCAAGACCCTGGCGAACGGCGTGGTCGTGCTCATGGCTCTGCTCGCGACCCTGGTCACCGCCTGGCTGGTGATGAGCAACCAGGGCGGCGTGATCGGCATGGAGCTCTGGCCGTTTCTCCTCGTCTGGAGCCTGCTGCTCGCGCCGACCGTGATCCTCTGGGTCTCCTTCCTGCTCGCGGTCTACGGGATGACCCGCAGCCAGTACGGCACCTACGCGGCAGGTTTCGCGGCCCTGGGCCTGAGCGCCTGGGCGATCGCCACGAACCGCATGAGCTGGGTCACCAACTGGGCGCTCTTCAACGGCCTCAATTGGACGGACATGGACGTCTTCCCCCTGGACCGGACGGCGCTGGTCCTGAACCGGCTGATGGCGCTCGGCCTGGCGGCACTGTTCCTCTACCTGGCCTTCCGGCTGTTCGCGCGCCAGGAGCGCGACCCGCTGCACCCGCTCTTCGGGCGGCGGCCGGGGGAACGGAAGCGGACCCTGCTCACCGCCGCGGCGCTCGCGGTTGTGCCGCTCGCTCTCGGGTTCGCCCTGTGGTCGCAGGTGAACCGGGGATACCAGGGCGGTCCGGTGCGCAGGCACCGCGAGGACTACTGGCGGTTCAACCACGCGACCTGGATGAACGAGCCGGTGCCGTACCTCGCGAACGTGGAGCTGGACATCGATCTCGAGCCCGCCACCCGGGACTTCCGGGTGAGCGGCTTCTACGACCTGCGCAACGACCACGAGCGCCCGCTGCCCTGGTTCCCGGTGACGACGGGCATGCACTGGCAGGGGCTCTCGTGGACGCTGAACGGCAAGCCCGTCCATCCTGAGGACAGCCACGGCCTCCAGGTGTTCCGGCTGGCCCGGCCGCTGCCGCCGGGCGGCCTGCTCCGCCTGGGCTTCCGCTACCGGTCGACGCTCATGCCCGGGATCTCCCGCAACGGCGGATCCACCGGGCTGGGCGAGTTCATCACCCCGGCCGGAGGCATCGTCACGGCGCGCAACCCCGACTTCGTGCCGGTGATCAAGTACGACCCGGACATCGGCGCCAACCCGGCGAACCCGTACGAGAACCTGCGGCGCGGGCACCAGCCGAGGACCTTCGCGCCGGGCTGGTACCGCGGCGTCACCGAGGCCGAGCTGGACAAGTCCTCCTTCACCCACCGGCTGCGGATCACGGCGCCGGCGGAGTACACGGTGACCTCGACCGGCGCGCTCGCGAGCAACGAGGTCCGGGACGGCCGCCGCACCGTGGTCTGGGTGACCGATTATCCCGTGCGGGTGTTCAACATCGCTTTCGGCCGCTGGCAGGAGAAGCGGGGGAAGAACGGCACGGTCGTCTACCACCACCCGGAGCACGGCTACAACGTGGACAGCATGCTGGAGGCGCTCGACGGCGCGCGCCAGTATTTCCCGCAGTGGTTCCATCCCTATCCCTGGCGCGAGCTGCGGCTCAACGAGTTCCCGAACCTGGAGCAGTACGGCCGCGGCAACGCCACGAACATCTTCTTCTCCGAGGGGATCGGCTTCCTGACCCAGCGCCTGCCCGACCAGGACCCCGCGTTCTGGATCGCCGCGCACGAGGCGGCGCACTCGTGGTGGGGGCACGTGGTCCAGGACGGCGAGGGCCCCGGCGGCGTGGTGATGTCCGAGGGGACGGCCCAGTTCGCCACGCGCCTGCTCATCGAGAAGCTGCGGGGGCAGCAGCCGAGCATCGGCTTCGCCGTCCGCGACGAGACCGCCTACGGCGAGTTCCGCCAGCCGTCCGACGAGAAGCCGCTCGCCGGGACCTACCGCTTCCGGCCGGCCGACCCGGTCGTCATCTACAACAAGGGTTCGTGGGTGATGTGGATGCTGATGAACCACATGGGCCGCGAGCGCTTCTTCGCGGGCACCCGGGACTACTTCAGGATCTTCCACAACAACCCGGACCACCCGGTGGTCCACGACTTCGTGGCCGTGATGCGCCGCCACGCTGCCGATACGGCGGCCTACGACGAGTTCGCCCGGCAGTGGTTCTTCGGCATCGTGGTCCCCGAGTACCAGCTCTCCGGCGCGAAGAAGATGCAGCGGGGAGGGGAGTGGGAGGTGACCGTGCGGGTGAAGAACGCCGGCACCGGGCGCATGCCCGTCGAGGTCGCTGCTACCGCCGGCTGGCGCTGGGGCGAGGATGGCAAGGTCGCGCCCGACTACAAGGACGCGCGGGTCATGATGGTCCTGGGAGCGGGGGAGGAGAAGGTGGCGCGGATCCGCTGCCCGTTCGAGCCCGAGCAGGTGGTGGTGGACCCGGACGCTAATGTCTTGCAGCTTCAGCGGCAGGCGGCGGCGGCGCGGCTGTAGGGCGGGGGATCACGACCTCGAAGGTGGCGCCCGCTTTGCCAGCGATATCGTTTTGGACGAGGCGGGCCTCCCCGCCGTGGCTCTCCGCCACCCAGCGGACCAGGGAGAGCCCGAGCCCTCCGGCCGCGGAGCCGGCGCTCCGGCCCTGGCCGCGGAAGAAGCGGTCGAAGACGTAAGGCCGGTCCTGGAGGGCGATGCCCGGCCCTTCGTCCCGGACCTGGAGGCGGACGGCGCCATCCGGGCCGTCTTCCACGGTCACGTGCACCCGTCTCCCCTCGGGGGTGAACTTGACCGCGTTGTCGAGCAGGTTCATCGCCATGAGGCGGAGCAGGTCGGCATCCCCATGCACGGTCGCAGCCGGGGCGAGGCACTCCACGATCCTGAGCCGGCGCTCCTCGGCGAGAGGGCGGATCGCCTCCACCGCCCCGGACACCACGGACGCGAGGTCCACCGGGCCGCGGAGCGCCTGGCGCCTCTCCCCGTCCGGGGTGCGGGCGAGGGTGAGCAGGGCCTCCACGATGCGCTGGACGCGCTGGATCTCCGCCAGGTTCTCGCGCATCAGCTCCCGGTACTCCTCGGCGGGGCGTTCCTTGCGCAGGGCCACTTCCAGCCCGGTGCGCAGGATGCTGATCGGGGTGCGCAGCTCGTGCGAGGCGTCCGCGGTGAAGCGGCGCATGGATTCGACGCTCTCCTCCAGGCGGTCGAGCAGGCGGTTGAACTCGTCCGCGAGATGGGCGATCTCTTCCACCGCGCCCGGCGCCTCCAGCCTCTCCCGCAGGCGCTCGGAGTGGAGCTGGCGGATCGAGACGACGAGGTCGTCGAGCGGCCGCAGCCCCTGCGCCGCCACCATCCGCCCGCCGAGGGCGACGAGCGGGACCAGCAGCAGACCGGTGACGGCGAGGGCGAAGAGGAGGTCCCGATGCCGCTCGTCGAGCGTCCCCTGCGAGGCGATCGCCTCCACGATCGTGCCCGGCTCGTTCCAGACGTCGTGCGGCACGACCGCCAGGTGGGTGCCGTTGCCGTTCTCCGCCGTCTGGACGTGGCCCATCTCGCCGGGCGAGCGCGCCACCACCGGCAGGTGCGGGGCCCCCGGGGTCTCGGCCACCACCCGGCCGTCGCGAACGATCCTCACCCAGACCGGGAGCGGTGTGGTCTCCAGCTCGCGCAGCTCGGGAAAATCGAGACGGTGGGACGAGGCATAGTAGCCGGCCAGCGACTCGGCGGCCGAGTAGAGCATGACCTCCATCTGCGCGCGGTGGTTGCGGCTGTCGATGGCGATCACCAGCAGGCTGGCGGCGGCGTAGAGGAGGAAGAACAGGGCCCCCGACCACAGCGCGATGCGGCCCTGGAGCGAGCGCGGAGCTTTCATCCATCCCCTCATCCGTCCTCCGGTCGCGGCTCGCGCAGCACGTAGCCGACGCCCTTGACGGTGTGGAGGAGGGGCGGCGAGCCGTCGCGCTCCAGCTTGCGCCGCACCCGCCCGACGATGACGTCGATCACGTTGCTGCGGGCGTCGTACCCGTCGTCCCAGGCGTGCTCGGCCATGGACGAGCGGCTGAGGACGGTGCCGGCGTGGAGCATGAGGTACTCCAGCAGGGCGAACTCCTTGGAGGTGAGCTCGACCGGGTGCCCGGCGCGCCGGACCTGGTGCCGGTTGCGGTCCAGCTCCAGATCGGCGACCCGCAGCACCTGGGAGGGAGGCGCGGTCCGCCGGCGCAGCAGGCTCTTCACCCGGGCGAGCAGCTCCTCGAAGGCGAACGGCTTGGTCACGTAGTCGTCGCCGCCCGCTTCGAAGCCGCGCAGCTTGTCTTCCAGACGGTCGCGGGCGGTGAGCACCAGCACGGGCGCGAGGAAGCCGTCCTCCCGCCAGCGGGCGAGCAGGTCGGTGCCCAGGGCGTCCGGGAGCATCACGTCGAGGACGACGAGGTCGTACTCGGTCGCCTCGATCCGCTCCTGCGCCTCCCGGCCGGTGGCGGCGACATCGACCGCGTAGTCCTCCTCCTGCAGGCCGCGCCGCAGATGGCGCGCCAGCAGAGGCTCGTCTTCCACGAGAAGCAGCCGCACCCCCATATCCTAACCCGCCGGTCAGAAAGTGGCTTTGGTTCGCACACTGGATCTCGAAGCCAGCCGCTCGGCAGACTTGCGGGTCATGGCATAGGCGCCCGAGCGATAGGCCGTGTCCGCGCCGCTGTAGTAGGCGATCGCGTCCTCGATCAGCTCGCGGCTGGCGCCGTCCGCCGCCGGGGTCCGGATGAAGCTGCCGTCGGGCTCCACGTCGAAGAGCTGTGCCGAGCGGTGAAGGCCGAGGACGGTGATGCGCGACCCACGCATCAGCGCGATCTCGTTGTTGTGCGTCATCAGCGCCCGGCCGGCCGAGGGGTCCACGCGCAGCACGTCGTGCCCGAAGAACTTCGAGTCGTATTCCAGCCCGAGGAGGCCCAGCACCGTGGGCGGCACGTCGAGAGAAGAGGCGAGGGTGTCCACCCGGCGGCCGGCAGGCACCACGCCCGGGGCGTAGAACAGGATCGGCACCTCGTAGCTCGCCAGCGGGATCTCGGAGGCGCCGTAGACGCGGGCGCCATGGTCGCCCATCAGCACGAAGAGCGTGTCCTCGAAGAAGGCGTGCTCCCGGGCCTGGCGCACGAACCGGCCGAGCGCCCAGTCCGCGTAGCGCACGGCGTTCTCGCGGCTCTTCAGCTTCTCATCCCAGGCGATCCGTCCCTCGGGGAAGTGGAACGGCCGGTGGTTCGAGACCGACAGGACGAGGGTATAGAAGGGCTTGCCCTGCGCGTGCATGGCGTCCATCTCGGTCAGGGCGCGGTCGAAGATGGCCTCGTCGGAAACTCCCCAGGCGGTGTGGAACGAGTCCTCGGGGAAGTCCTCCTGCTCGACGACGCGGTCGATCCCGTTGTTCCGCATATAACTGCCCATGCCGTCGAAGAGCGCCCGGCCGCCGTAGACGAACAGCGTCTGGTAGCCCTGCCCGCGCAGCAGGGCAGGGAGAGTAAATAGATCCTTCGACTGCGGCCGGCGCACGATCGAGATGCCGGGGAGCGGAGGGAGCGACGACGTCGTGGCCTCCAGGGCGCGGATCGTGCGGTTGCCGGTCGAGTAGGCGCGGGTGAGGAGCGTGCCCTCGGAAGACAGGGCGTCGAGGCTTGGAGTCAGGCTGACCGGGCGCGGGTGCAGGGTGCCGACCAGCTCCGAGCCGAGGCTCTCCTCCAGCACCACGACCACGTTGAGGCGCCGAGCGGGGCCCAGCGGGCGGATGTGGCGCAGGGTCGAGCCCGGCACGAACGAGGCCGGCACCGCCGCGGGCTCGGCGAGCAGATGGCGGAGGCGGCCAAACGCAACGCCGGGAGCGCGCGAGGCGTACAGCCCTTCGTAGGGCGCTTCACTGCCGAGCAGGGCGCGCCAGAACGAGAGATAGCCGTTCGAGGCGATCTCGTTCAAGGCCCGGTCCTCCGAAACGTGCGCCAGCGAGGTGGGAATCTCCAGCGTGAGGACGGACAGGAGCAGGAAGAAGGTGACCGCCGCGGCGCTGCGATGTCCGAACGAGAGAGGGTGGCGCCAGGCTCCGCGCAAAGGCCGCCGGAGGAGGAGCGAGACCCCGGCGGACATCGCGGCGAGCAGGGAGAGGATCAGCCCGGTCGGGTAGCTCTCCCAGATGTTCGCCACCACCTCCGTCGGGTACATCAGGTAATCCACGGCAACGAAGTTGAACCGGCCGTTGAACTCCTGGAAGAAGAAGATCTCGGCCACGGCCACGAAGAGCAGGGCGAACACCGCAAGGCCGGAAAAGACGAGGAAGAGGGCGCGTTGTGCGCGGCTGCGAAACCAGCGCTCCGGCACCAGGAACAGGTAGAGGACGAGCGGAGCGGCGAGCCAGAGGGAGGCCTCTATGTCGAACACCTCGCCCACGCCGAGCGATTCGAGCACGGGGACGATGCCGTCGCGGGCGAAGGCGTGCTGCAGGAAGATGAGGGAGAGGCGAACGGCGAGCGACACGCCCATGAGGCCGGCGATCAGCCAGGCCGCGAGGCGGTAGCGGGAATCGGTCCAGGCGATCCGGAGGGCTTTCATGGGGGGCAGTGTGGGCGAGCGGTATGAACGGTGGATGAACCGCGGGGTATCCTAACGCCCCATGAGAACCGCCCTTCTGCTGCTCGTACTCGCCGCGGCCCCCGCCACGGCAGCCACCTTCCAGGAGAGCTACCTGGAGCATTGGTTCGACATGTACCCGAGCAAGGCGACCGCGGCCGGCCGGCACGACCTCGACCGGCGGCTGGAGGACATCTCGCCCGCGCGCCGCTATGCATGGCTGAAGTACAACCGCGGCGCCGCGAAAGGTCTCCGCCGGATCCTGGAGGCGCCTTCGACCTCCTTCGATGACCGTCTCGACGCCGAGCTGCTCCTGCGGCAGGCCGAGCTGGAAGCCTTCGAGTACGGCACCCAGGATCGGCCAGGCCGGGACCCCCTGTTCTGGACCGGTATCGTGGGCGACGCCACGGTCTTCCTCCTGGTCCGCGACGATCTTCCCAAAAACGAGCGGCTCTCCCGGGCCGCGGAACGCGCAGGCCAGCTCCCCCGGCTCGCGAAGCAGGCGCGGCAGGCCCTGGATCTGGGCGATCCTGCCCTCATCGCGCCGGAGATCTGCGGCATCGCGGCCAACATCCTGCGCGGCTCCGCGAAGTTCTACCGCGAGGGGTTCCCTCAGGCAGGAGAGGCTCCTGGGCTGAAGACGACGGGAGAGAAAGCCGCTGCCGCTTTGGACGAGCTGGCCGCGTTTCTGGATGGCCTCCAGAAGAAAGCCAAGGGCTATCCACGCCTGGGGAAGGACTACGCCGCCCGCTTCCGCCTCGTCACCGGAGTGGAGGAGCCGGTGGAGCGCGTGCTCGCCCAGGCCGAGGCCGCACTGATCGCCAGGCGCACCGAGGCCGCGGCCTACGGGCGGAGCGTCTGGAAGGAGCTGATGCCTGGGATCGACGAGCCGGCGGACGACCGCGAGCTGCTCCGCCGCCTTTTCGAGCGCGTCGCGGCCGATCACGCCGCCAACATGGACGAGTTCGTGGCCGACTACCGCAAGCTCGTGCCCGAGGCGCTCGAATTCGTGCGGAGCAGGGGTTTGATGACCCTGCCCGATCCCGCGACGCTTTACATCGACCGCTCGCCTTCCTTCTTCATCGGCCAGGCCGTGGGCGGTGTCTATCCCGCGGGTCCCTTCGCGCCCGAAGCGGACACGCTCTTCTATCTACCGACGGTCCCCGACAGCGCCACGCCCGAAGAGAAAGCCGCGTTCTTCCGCGACTTCAATCACCATTTCAACGTGATGATCGTTCCCCACGAAATGGTTCCGGGACATTACGTACAGCTCAAGTGGGCCGCGCGGCAGCCGCGCAAGGTTCGTGCGCTTTTTTCGGACGGCGTGTACGTGGAAGGTTGGGGAACGTTTTCGGAGCGCCTGCTGCTCGATCTCGGCTGGGGCGGCCCGCTGGATCGCCTGGCCCACCTGAAGAAGCAGCTCGAGAACATCGCCCGCACCGCGGTGGACATCCGGGTCAACACCCAGGAGATGAGCCGCGAAGCGGTCCTGCGCTACGTCAAGGAGCAGGCCCTGCAGGATGAGCAGTTCGCCGCCAACATGTGGGTGCGCGCCATCACCTCGTCCCCGCAGCTCACTTTCTATTACGTGGGCGACCGCGAGGTGCAGGGGCTCTACGAAGAAGTCCGGAAAGCCAAGGGCGAGGCGTTCCGGATCAAGGCTTTTCTGGATGGGATGATGGAAATGGGACCGGTGCCGGTCCGGCACTACCGAAAACGGATGCTCAGCGGAAGCGCGCCACCATCACCACGTCCCGTCCAGTCCCCGCGGAGCCGGTGAGGATCGCTTCGCTCCGGCCGTCGCCGTCCAGGTCGGCGACCCGCAGGCCGCGAATGCCGGCCTCCTCTGAGAGATTGAGCGGAACTTCCAGCGGCTTCCGTTCCACGAGCGCTTTCCGCGGCTCCTTCGTGCCGGGGAAGACGACCAGCCTCCGCGGCTCGACGACCGCCAGATCGGCAATACCGTCGCCGGTCAGATCGTGGCCATAGTGGAAGTCCCGGGTTTGCAGGTCCCACTTCTGGCGGCGCCCCGGGGTTTCGAAGCGGCCGTCGCCCCTCCCGAAGAAGGTCTCGGCGATGATCTCGCCGCCGCCCATGCCGTCGAGCTGAAGCACCACGAGGTCGTCCTTGCCGTCCTTGTCCAGGTCGGTGACGATGGGGGCGACCGGAAACCAGCGGTGGCTCGTGGTCTGCGTGGCGAGCAGCGGACGCCGGCCGGCGCGGGTGCGGTCGGCGGTCAGGGGGAAGACCCGCAGCTTCTTGCTCTCGAAGATCCCGATCTTGTCCGCGCTGTTGGTGGTGACGATCAGCGACGGCCGGCCGTCGATCTTCACGTACCAGGAGGTGTCGACCTCCTCGGGCGTGGGGAGGAGCGACCAGACCTCGGTGGTGGAGTCCGCGCCGATCAACAGGCTGCGGAGGCGCTGCTTGCCTTCCGCCTCGGGACCCGCGGCGAGGAGGTTGCCATCCCCGCGAAAGGCGCGCACCCGCGGGCTGGTGAGGCGGATGCCCCAGCGCTCGCGCGTGGCACGGGAGGGAAGATTGCGCTCGACCGAGGGTGTCAGCCCGCCGCCGTCGGGAAGATACAGGCGGACCGTCCCCACGCCGCCCGCGAGAATGCCGGCCATCTGCTGGTCCCGCCAGCGGGAGGGAAAGCGCAGCTCGGTCGCGGAGAGGTCGAGGATCGTCTTTTCCGACGGCCGGCCGGCCGAGCCGAGCGAGCGAAGCTCCCCCTTGGTGCTCAGCAGGATCTCCTCGGCGCCGTCGCCGTCCAGGTCCATGGCGCCCAGCGTGCCGGACGGCACCTCCTGTAGCAGGGGACGAAGGGTACCCGAGAGGTCGAGTTGATGGAGGGAGCGCGCTCCGGGAGAACCCTCGTCGAGCGATTCCTCGGAGGGATTCCACACCTCGGTATCATCTTTGTTTTCCACTGTGCGCAGGAGGAGGACGACATCCAGCTTCCCATCCGCTCTCCGGGGCAGCTCGACTCCGGTGAGGAAGCCGGGCAGCACGGCGCGGACGACCTCCGCGGCGCCGCTCCGGGCGACGGTAACGCCGACCGGGGGCGGGGGAGGAGCAGCCGGCTTCTTCGCTCCCGAGAAGAGGATCAGGAGCAGGGCACTGAGCGTCCTCTTCATGACTCCCCCCGGCTGAGATACAGGTCGAGACGCACGGGCGGAGTCACGTTCGCTTCCTTGATCACCTGCGGCTGGATCACCAGGAGATCGGTCAGCTCGTCGCCATCCAGGTCGCGGACCTGGACCAGCGCGAGATCGCGGGGAGCTTCCCTGAGCTCGAGAGAGAGGTCGGGTTGCGCCGGATACGAACAGTCCGGCCGGCCGCGGTGGATGGTCACGCTCTTGCCCCGGCCCATCTGTGTGAAGTCGGCCCGGCCGTCGCCGTCGAAATCTCCGGCGAACTGCGAGATCTGGCCGATCTTCAGATTCTTCAGGTTGAGGTTGAACTTGCCCGACAGGTCGAGCCCCTTGACCGGCGCGAACTTCGCGCCCGGCCCCTGGCATTGGACGTGGAAGTCGATCCCGATGCCGATCCTCTGCACCGTCAGGACCTTCACCGCCTGGAGCATGGAGAAGTCCAGCGTCAGGGCGATCAGATCCATCCGTCCGTCGCCGTTCAGATCCTGGAACCCGCCGGGCATCTTCATGCCCACCGAGACCTCGCCGCCATCGCCGCCATCGTTGTCGCCTCCGGTGTCGAACGCGTAGCCCTCGGCCTCGAACTGTTGAAAGGGTTTCGGCTCCATCCCCAGGTCCGGACGCGAGCGGTGGATGCGGAAGAGGAACTTCGGCCGCTTCGCATGCTGCATCTCCTTCCGCATCCCCGCGTCCTCGCCCGGCCCGCGTTCCTCCTGGGTCACGTACTCGGCCCGGCCGTCGCCGTCCAGGTCCCCGAACCAGGTCACGATCGGCGTCTTGGTCTGGTCGGGCCGGTCCTCCTGGTGCTCGCCCAAGGGCGCGACAGCCTCGGCGAAGCGCCCGCCGCCCTGGTTGCGCAGCACCCGGAAGCCGTCCCAATCGCCGCTGGCGTGGCGCAGCACCAGGTCGGGGAGCTTGTCGCCGTCGACATCTCTAACCTCGGGCAGAGGATGAAAGCGGGAGAGGGTGCGCCGCGACTTGCCCTGGAGGCCGTCGAGAGGGAAGCGCAGATGGGAGGTGGACCGGAGCCCCTCCGGACTGCTGAGATAGACGGACGCTCCCTCCGCCGTGGGGAGGAGCACGTCCGTCCGTCCGTCGCCGTCCAGATCCTTCACCAAGCCCAGGTTGGGGAGGAACGTGCCGGTGCCGGCGAGCACCGGCCTCTCCTGGATCAGCGGCTCGAAAGCGAGATTGCCATCCCGGAGGCGAAGCGCGGAAAGGCCCTCGTCGGTGAGGGCCACGACCGGAGCGCCCGGAGGGCCCTCCTCCAGAGAGAGCACCGAGGACTCGATCGTCACCGCTATCGGCGATGTTGACGCGGGATCGAACCCGCCGCCGGGCCGGCCCAGGAATACCCGCAGCTCGCGGTGGTCCACCAGGGACGGAATGACAGTGAGGACCTCGACCAGCCCCTCGATATCATCCATCTTGACCGACTCCTCGATGCCGACCTCCCCCCAGCGGGTGAAGGCGATGACGACCGCGAGGTCGCGCAGGCCGTCGCCATTGACATCCGCGGCTACCACGGATGCAGGAGCGCCGGGCAGCTCCAGGCTGTCGGCGCGCAGGGCGAGCTTCTCCCGCCGGGCGGCCACGGGAAGAGCAAGAAGGAAAGCCAGGACGAGGTAAATCGCTGGGCGGCTCATGTCCTACTACAGAACGCGCTGGCGCGCCGGATGTTACGCGGAAGACGTGGCATACCCATTGCAGAAACCGGGGGTGCTGTACTCCCTTAACGAACGAGGATTTCGATGATCGGAACTCTGAAGACCCATCATCTGAAGCGCTACAAGGATATCGCTTCGCTGCTCATCCGGCATGGCCGCGCCGATCTGGCGCAGGCCATTCAGATGGACGAGAACCTGCCGCAGGACGACTCCGCGTCCGCGGACGTGATCTCCGGCGATCCCGAGCAGCTCGCCCGCGACCTGGAGAAGCTGGGGCCGACCTTCATCAAGCTCGGCCAGCTCCTCTCTACCCGGTCCGACCTCCTGCCGCAGCCCTATCTGGACGCGCTGTCCCGGCTGCAGGACAACATCGCCCCCTTCCCCTACGCCGAGGTCGAGGAGATCGTCTCGTCCGAGCTGGGGGTGCGGCTGTCCAAGGCCTTCTCAGACTTCGACAACGTGCCGCTGGCCGCGGCATCGTTGGGCCAGGTCCACCGGGCGAAGCTGCGCGATGGCCGCGAGGTGGTGGTCAAGGTGCAGCGCCCGGGCATCCAGCAGATCATCCTGGATGACCTGGAGGCTTTCCGCGAGATGGCGGGCTTCATCGACAAGCACACCGACGTCGGCCGGCGCTATGTCTTCCAGGACATGCTGGAGGAGTTCCGCAAGGCGCTGCTGCGCGAGCTCGACTACCGCCGCGAGGCCCTCAACCTGGTGACCCTCGGCAACAACCTCCGGCGTTACGAGCGCATCGTCGTGCCCCAGCCGGTCGACGACTACACGACCTCGCGCATCCTGACGATGGACTACATCGCGGGCACCAAGATCACCGAGATGTCGCCGCTCTCGCGCATCGACTTCGACGGCCGGGCGCTGGCCGACGAGCTCTGCCGGGCGTACCTCGACCAGATCCTGGTGGATGGCTTCTTCCATGCCGATCCGCACCCGGGCAATCTCCTGATCACCCGCGACGGCCGGCTAGCGCTCCTCGACCTCGGCATGGTGTCGCGCATCGATCCGCAAATGCAGGAGCGGCTGCTCAAGCTCATCCTGGCGGTGACCGACGGCCGCGGCAACGACGTGGCTCAGATCGTGATGCAGATCGGCACCCGCATGGAGGGGGCCGACGACACGCGCTTTCAGAGGGAGATCGCGGACCTGGTCGGGGTCGCCCAGGATGCCACGCCCGAGCAGATGAAGGTGGGGCGGATCGTGATGGGCCTCTCGCGCAAGGCCGCGGAGAACGGCATCCGGCCCGCGCCGGAGCTGACCCTGCTGGGCCGGGCCCTGCTCCACATGGACGACGTCTCGCGGGCGCTCGATCCCGAGTTCAATCCCACGGAGAGCGTGCGCCGCCACAGCGATTCGATCATGCAGCGGCACATGTTCAAGCGGCTCTCGCCGAGCGCGCTGTTCTCCTCGAGCCTGGAGATGTACGAGCTGGTGCAGCAGCTTCCGAGCCGGCTCAACACGCTTTTCGACACGCTGACCGGGAACCGGCTGGAGCTCAAGGTGAACGCCTTCGACGAGAGCCGGCTGATGGACAACCTGCAGAAGATCGCAAACCGGATCGCCACGGGGCTGGTGCTAGCGGCCCTGATCGTGGGCGCCGCGCTGCTGATGCAGGTGAGGACCACCTTCACCCTCTTCGGCTACCCGGGCCTCGCGATGATCCTCTTCCTCCTGGCGGCCTTCTGCGGCTTCGCCCTGGTGCTCAGCATCCTCTTCAACGACGACTGGAGAGTCTGGCGCAACCGGCCGCCGCGTTAGCTCTCAGAACGGAGCCAGACACTCACCTCGGACGCGAAGCGCTCGAGGTCGGGAAGGCCGGTCTTGGCAGCGGCATGGATCTTTCTTGGATCGACCCCGGAATATCCATGCGCGACGATGTTCCGCAGGCCCACAGCATCGCTGAGGGAACGAACCGTCTCCTTGGAGATGACCCCATGGGCTTCCAGAGTTTCGAGAGCTCCCCGAGCCGTTGCAGCTGGTGGCCATTTCTCTTCGGAGATCAGGTGGCTTGCCAGATCGAGGCTGGATTGGACGGCCAGCAGCAGGTTGAAAGAGACGATGTCGAGCGCGTCACGGTCGGCGACAAAGTCTTCAGGACGGTCCGGGCAGTGCGATCGGACGCGGTCCATCCGGTCCTTTAGCTCACCAATCTTGAAGGCGACCACGTTTACATCAACCATTCCGCTCCTCTGCCATGTGTCTCAAGAAGGAATCCCGCATGCGCTCGAACCACGGCCGGTCCGTTTCGGCTTGCAGCCACGCCCGGGACCTCCACGTCGCGGCAGCGCCTCGCTCTCCCTCATGAAGGACGATGCCATCCCGGAGCAGTACGTTGAGGAGCGGAAAGCCAGGGTCCTTCAGGCTGACCACGTCGACCTCGACCCCGGCGGCATGGCTCAGGTCCGAGGTCAGAGAAAACACGTTGAGGTCCTTGCCCAGGACGGCCACATCCGCGTCCGAATCCGGGCGGGCCCGCCCCTTTGCACGGGAGCCGAAGAGGAGGGCGAGGCGGACGTCCTTGCGGCCGCGCAACGCCTTCTTCAGGGATTCGACGACCGGATCTTCCACCTTCACGCAGGAGAGTCTATCGCGTTCCAGACTTGGCGCTCCGCAGCCCGGGCTGGAGCAGGTCCAGCTCGGCCGCGGAGATGACCTCGGCCTTGCCGAAACGCTTTTCGACATCCGCTGAGAAGGCCTTGGCGTTGCCCACCAGGACGATCAGCATGCGATCGGGGTGAAGCCGGCGCTCGGCGAAGGCCTCGAGCTGCTCGGCGGTCACGGCTCCGAGCTTGTCGCGGTAGCTCTCCAGGTACTCCCGGCCGTAGCCGAACTTCAGCGCCTCCAGCACCTTGGCTGCGATGCCGTCGGGGGTCTCGATCTCCAGCGGGAAGGCCCCGGTCAGGTAGGTCTTGCGCGCCCCCAGCTCCTCGGCCGGGACCGGCGTCTTTCCCATGTTTTCGAGCACTTCCAGCACCAGCCCGAGAGCCTCGGCCGTGGACTCCGTCTTGGTGAACGTGCTCGCCGCGAACCAGCCGGGCTCGCTCGGCATCCGGAACTCGCTGAACGCCCCGTAGGACAGGCCCCGCTTGCGCCGGACCTCCTCGTACAGCCGCGAGTTCGAGCTCGAGCCGACCACCGCGTCGTAGACCTGCGCGGGGAAGTGGTCGGGATCGCGGTAGGCGAGCCCGGCCTGGCCGACGCGGATCTGCGTCTGCACCGCGTCCGGCTTGTCCACGATCACGATCTGCCGTTTCGCGTCGGCCTGCTTGACCTTTGGGATGACCGGCGCCGCTCCCTTCGGCCAGCCGCCGAAGAAGCGCTCCGCTTTGGCAAAGGCGTCCGCCGCCTTGACGTCGCCGACGATCGCCAGGATCGAATCGTTCGGCACGTACTGCCGCTTGTGGAAGGCGACCAGGTCATCCCGCGTCAGCCCCTTGACCGACTCGGGCGTGCCCGCCGGCAGGCCATAGGGATGGCCGCCCGTGACCAGCCGTTCGAAGGCGGAGTCCGCGATGTACTCGGGATCGGTCTGCTCGATCTGGAGGCCGCTCAGCGTCTGGCTGCGCCAGCGCTCCAGCTCCTCGGCCGGAAAGCTCGGCCGCAGGATCACGTCCGAGAGGAGGTCCAAGCCCAGGTCGATCTGGTCCGAGGTCGCGCGCACCGTGGCGAAGCCGGACTCCAGGCTGGCGTTCGTGTTGAGCTCGCCTCCTACCGAGTCGATGGCCTGAGCGATCTGCTGCGACGAGCGGGTAGCGGTCCCCTCCCGGATCAGCGCCGCCGTGGCGTCAGCCACGCCTGCCTTGCCGGCCGGCGTGTGGACCTTGCCGCCGGGGAAGAGCAGCCGCAGGCTGACGGAGGGGGTTTCGTGCTGCTCGATCACCACCACCCGCAGGCCGTTGGCGAGCGTCTTCTCCTCGAAGGCGGGGAAGTGGATCTCCTTGGCCGGCTTCGGCGGAGGAGGGGTCTGCTTCTGCTGCGCGAACGTGGGCGCAGCCATCAGGGCGAGAGCGAAGGCGGTGCTGACGATCTTCATGGCTGCTTCTCCTTTTCGCCTTCCTGCGCGCCTGGCTTCATGGCCGCGGGCAACATGTGGACCACCGAGCGGTTCTCGGACCGGAAGTAGGTTTTCGCGACCCGCTGCACGTCCGCGGCTGTGACCTTTTGAAGCTCGGCGAGGTCCTTGTCCACCCGCGAGACGTCCTTGAGGATCACGCTCGCGTAGCCGATGGCCGTGCCCTTCTCCTGCACCGTCTGGCGCTCGAAGACCTGGCCGGCCACGAGCTGGTTCTTGGCTTTCTCCAGCTCCTCCTGCGGTACCGCCTCGGCGATCAGGCGCTGCGCCTCCTCGGCCAGGGATTTCTCGACCTCCTCGACCGTCTTGCCGGCCTGGACGATGGCGAAGAAGAAGAACACTCCTGGGTCTTCGAGGATGATCGTCTGGCCGGTGGCCTGGAGGGCAATCTGCTGGTCGTAGACCAGCTTGCGGTAAAGGCGCGAGCTCTGGCCGTTGGAGAGCACGTTCGCGGCCACCTGGAGCGCGTAGAGGTCGGGGTTGCCAGCCTCAGGCATGTGGTAGGTGAAGATCACCGCGGGCAACGGTGTGTTGGCGTCGTACTCGACCGTCCGGCGCCCGGCCGTCTGCGCCGGCTCCTTGGGGACGTTGCGCTGGATCGCCGGCCCCTTGGGGATCGGGGTGAAGTACTTCTCGATCCAGCCCAGTGTCTCGTCTGCCTGGAAGTCGCCGGAGACCACGAGCGTGGCGTTGTTGGGAACGTAATAGGTGCGGTGGAACTCCCGCACGTCCTCGATCGTGGCGGCGTTCAGGTCGGCCATGCTGCCGATGGGGAGGATGCGGTACGGATGGGTGGAGAACGTCTTGTCCAGCACCACCTCGAAGAGCCGGCCGAAGGGCGGGTTCTCGATCCGCATCCGCCGCTCCTCCTTGACCACGTCGCGCTCGGAGAGGAAGTTCTCCTCCGA
>DATLNC010000198.1:0-30262 GCA_035536935.1 Thermoanaerobaculia bacterium | reverse complement strand
TGCTTCGCGCCGTCCTCTCCCAAGCCCACTCCAGGCCGGCCGCGAAGAGGTCCTCGCCGCCCTGACGGCTCATGCCGATCCAGACGACCATCACACCCTGCGGGGCGGACACCCGGTCGGTGAGCACCCGGATCCTGAGAGGGCGGATCCCTGTCGCCCGCGGCAGGCGCGGCGCACCCAGTCGCTCGCCCGCGAGCGAGAAGACCCTCAGCTCCACACCATTCGGACGGTCCTCCGTCCAGCCCACCACGAACCTCCCTCCACCCGCGGCGACATGCAGGATCGTGCCGGGAAAGACCGACCGCGCGACGACGACGGGCTTGCTCCGCGGCTGTCCGGCGGCGTCGAAGGCCTGCGCCTTCAGCCCCCCACCTAACTGAACATTCACTTGCCAGGCGATGACGACGCCCCCCTCGCCGTCGCTCGCCAGTGCGAAGGAAAACAGAACGTCGGGCGAGGCTGCGAGTTGGCGCGGCGCGTAGACGTCGGCGCCTTGCCGATCGACCAGCCGCAGGCGGAGACCGGCATCATGCCTGGTAACTATGGCCAGACGATCCCCGACGGCGGCGACCCGCGAATCAGTGCCATCGTCGATGATGCGGGGAACATCCGCCGGCATGCCGTCTGCGTCGAGGAAACGTACGACAGTCCCGGCGGGGCCGAACGGGGAGCCGAAGAAGGTATCGCGCGTCCAGAACGCGACGTAGCCGCCTTCCAGGGCGACAATGCCTGGATCGGAAGCGAGCTCGCCCTCCTCGGAGAGTTGAATCTCCGGCCCCACCGTGCCGTCGGTCTCGACCCGGCGCGACAGCACGGGACCGCGGAAGTTGGTGGTCCTGCTCCAGACGGCCACGGCCGCGCCATCCACACCGACCGCCACAGCCGGACAGCTCAGGGATAGCTCATGGAAATCCGAAGTCAGCAGCACGTCGCCGCTGCGCGGGATCGGCGTCGCGCGCGCGGCTGGCGAGAGCGCGAGCAGCGTCATCAACAGTCCAGAGAGCCGGTCGAGTCGCATGAGTGGTACCTCCAACTCTAACGCGCAGAGGTTATAACTGGCCAGATCGCAGGCTGCACCGGTTGAAGACTATAACCCGGGAGGAGCCTTGCGGACGGCTCGGGCCCCGGTGCCGCCGCTCGCGCACCTCGGTCAATGCCCCGAACCGTCCGTCTGGTAGATTCCGCACCCGCCCTTGTCGATTTCCAGGATCGTCGTTCGACCATCCACAGAGGCCATCAACAACCAAGCGAAAGGAAGACCATCATGCCTACAGGAACCGTTCGACTCCACCGAGTTCTCCGCGCCAAACCGGATCGCGTCTATCGGGCGTTTCTAGACGCTGACGCCACGGCCAAGTGGCTCCCGCCCTACGGATTCACCTGCAAGGTTCACCATATGGACGCCAAGGTGGGCGGCACCTACAGAATGTCGTTTACGAACTTCACGACGGGAAACGGGCACTCGTTCGGTGGCGAGTATCGAGAGCTCGTGCCGTCTGAGAGGATTCGCTACACCGATCGCTTCGACGACCCCAACCTGCCCGGAGAGATGGAGACGACGATCACCCTGAAGCAGGTATCCTGCGGAACGGAGCTCAACATCGTCCAGGAGGGACTACCCGAGGTCATCCCGACCGAGATGTGCTATCTCGGCTGGCAGGAATCGCTGGCACAGCTTGCGAAGCTTGTAGAGCCCGAGATTCCGGACTAGCGAAGCGTCACGAAGTAGCGGATCCCGAGCTTCTCCAAAGCGCCAGCCACGAAACGGAGGAGCTCAGGCTCACCTGTGCCGGTCGAGCTTGCGGACGCGGACCACCGTGGCGGGCAGGGCCAGGATCTCGGGGTCACCGGTGAGCACGGGCGCCTTCTCCAGCCGACCGGTGGCAACAGCGAAGGCATCAGCGTAAGAGAGCGGGTGCGCCGCTTTGACTCGCGCTGCTTCGAGAACCAGGGATTCGCGAGCCGGTACGATATCGATCGGAAGTGCCTTCACCTGGGTGAGGCGTTCCTCGGCCTGTGTCTCATCGGTGAGTTGGAGGAGACGATAGAAAACCTCGCCGAGGTTGACGACGTTCAGCAGCAAGCGGAGGTTGCCGTTTTGCGCGCGGCGAAGGTAGCGGCGCATCGCCTCCGCGCCGGGTTCCTCAGCGCGCAGGAACGCCAGAATTGCCCACGAATCAACGACCGCGACGCCGCCAGTGCTCATCGGCTTCGATTTCGGCTTGGTGCTCGGCTTCGAGATCGGCGAGGGGATCCCGCGGGAGATCCTTCAGGCAGCCGTAGAGGAGGTCAATCGGATTTCCAGCCTCGAGCAGTGTCAAGCGCACGGCACCATCGGCCACGACCTCGACCGCCAGTTCAGTGCCCGACACCCAGCGGAGTTGCTCGCGCACGGGCTTGGGAATGACGACCTGGCCCTTGCTGGTCACACGGGTTGCGGACTTCATGAGGTTCATCTTACCAGGGAGGTAAGATCTTGCCTAGACGGGCTGCGGCAAGCCGTGAGCTGGTTGCTCGCGCCCACGATCAGCGGCAGGAAGACGATCAACGTCGTGCACATCGAGGCGGTCACCGCCGGCCAGACGTGGCTCGCCCCCCTCCTTCATTCGACCTGACGTCCGGGTAGCTGGAATGTTTCGGCCCCCCCTGTCACATCGATCCGCTAGAATGTCCTTCATCATGACGGGGCCGGCAGGCCGGGCTGGCCCGTTTTCCCTGTTGGTCGGGTGGAGGATCCAATGGCGCAAGACATGTCGGCCTCACACGTCCGGTCGGCCCTTTTCGTTGACTTCGACAACATCTATCTCGGCCTGCAGAGGGAGGACCCCTCCGCCGCCGAGCAGTTCGCGACCGATCCCGGCCACTGGTTGAAATGGCTGCAGGAGAAGCTGCCGCTCGACTACCTGGGCGACGGCCTGGAGAGATCCAGGCGCAAGATCCTGTTCCGGCGCTGCTACCTGAACCCGTCGCAGTTCGGCCGCTTCCGCCCGTACTTCACCCGCTCGGCCGTGGAGGTGGTCGACTGCCCGCCCCTCACCAGCGGCGGCAAGACGAGCGCCGACATCCAGATGGTCATGGACATCCTCGACGCCCTCGGGCATGCCACGCGCTTCGAGGAGTTCATCATCCTGTCGGGCGACGCCGACTTCACGCCGGTCCTCCTGCGCCTGTCCAAGCACGACCGGCGCAGCGCCGTGCTGGCGGTCGGCCCCGCGTCCGTGGCCTACAAGGCTGCCTGCGACCTCCTGATCGACCAGGACACCTTCCTGGAGGAGGCGATCGGCGTGACGGTCCTGCCCGCGGGCAGCGCCGAGGGGCCGCGCACCACCGTCATGCAGGAGCTGCTCCGCCGCATCGCGGACAAGGTCTACGAGAAGACGAGCGCCTTCGGCGAACTGGTGGCGACCGACCTCCCCGGCATCTTCCGCGAGTTCTCCGAGTTCACCTCGAGCACGAACTGGCTCGGCTTCAACAGCCTGCGCGGCATGACCAGCGCGGTCATCCAGGCGCGGCGCGACCTGGAGATGCTCGAGGGGGATCCCTGGCGGGTCCGGGTAGGCGAAGGCATCGAGCCGGGCGAGGACGGCGATGAGCCGCCGGTGGTGATCTCCCGCGACCGGCCGACGCCGGCCGCGTTCCAGGCCCTCACCGAGGAGATCCTGGACTACGTGCGCACGCTCGTCGACGAGTCCGAGGTGGCGGTGCCCATGGCGCGGGCCGCGCAGATGGTCATCAGCCGCTTCGGCGAGGAGGTGCTCGACTCGCGCTGGGCCGGGGCAGGCACGTTCCGCGATCTGCTGGAGGGGAACGACAGCCAGGCTTTCGCGGTCTCGGCGCTCAAGCCCGGCTACCTCTACGACCCGCAGCGCCACCAGCTCCCGGCCAACGGCCGCCCCGACGAGCTGCCGTCGACCGATCCCAAGCTGAGCCAGCTCGCCTGGCGCGTCCACCAGCTCACCGATACCCCGTACCTCACCCCGGACGAGTACGCGCTGATCTTCCGCCACATCTCCGAGGAGGTGAGCAGGAACGGCTACTTCCTCACCCGTACCTCGAAGGCCGTGCGCGACCGCTGCATCGAGGAGGGGGCGACCATCGCCCGCGCCAGCGTCAACTTCATCCTGCGCGGCATCACCTTCGGCAGCCACCGCTTCGGCCAGAACGGCGACGATGCCTCGACCCTCGCCCAGGCCTTCTTCCGCAACGTCATCGGCCTGTGCGACAGCGCGGGCCTGCCGCTCACGGACGAGGAGCGCGCAATCCTCGGCCAGTGGATCCAGGGCGAGCCGAGCCCGGAGATGGAACCCGGGCCGGAGCCCATCCCCGAGGAGGCTCCGCAGGAATCCGAGCCGGAGCCGCAGGAGGTTCAGGCCTGATGCGCTACTGGATAGTTCTTCTCCTGCTCTTCGGGGCCTGCGCGCAGGAGGCGGCCACGCCGGCCCCCCAGACTTCCGAGCCGCGGGCGGTCCCGCCCGCGCTTCCGGTCCCGGTCGAGATGCCGTCGGACCCGGGTGAGGCCGGGGTCCGCGACTTCGTGACCATGTTCATGGACATGCGGATGACGGGCGACGAAGTGCGCGCCCGCGACTATCTCTCCCCAACCGCCCTGGAGCAGTACGCCGCGCCCAAGGACATCCTCCCCCTGACCTCCATGTCCTTCACGGGCTGGGATCTGCTCGCCCTCAACGCCGCGGACGCGAGCTCGTGGGAGGCGCGGGTGCGCATCCGCCGCGAGGACGACCAGATCGAGGAGCTGCTGTTCGTGGGCCCCGGACCGGATGCCAGCGGAGCGCAGCGGCGCTGGATCATCCGCGGAGTGGCGCGGCCATGAGCCATTCCGATGGAGGGACGTGGGAGCTCACCGATCAGGAGCGCAGGCAGATCCTCGCCATGCCGGCCCGGGAGCGCTACGGCCTTTTCCTGCAGATCACGGTGGATTGGGAGGAGGCCTGGGGCCTGCACAGCCCGGACGGCTGGGTCCTCTCGAGCGGAGCGGACGGCCGCGACGTGCTCCCCCTCTGGCCCCATGCGGGATTCGCCGAGGCCTGCGCGCACGGTTCCTGGGAAGGCACCTCCCCCGCCTCGGTGCCGCTCGACGAGCTGCTGGACGATCTCCTCCCTCTCCTGGAAGAGGACGGAATCCGCGTCGCGGTCTTCCCCAGCCCGCAGGGAGATGGCGTCCTGGTCCCGCCCGGCGAGCTCCAGCGGGATCTGAAGGCGGAGCTCGAGCTGGGGGAGTAGAATAGAGCGGAAGTAGATCCGAAAGGAGACGCGATGAACATTCAGGAGTTCTCGCACCAGTTGGAAGAGGAGGAGCAATCCTCGCAGCTGATCCGGGCGCTCCGTGAGTTGCGCGGTCTCGACGTGGAACTCCTCCGCCGGTCGAGGCGCATCGTCCCGGACTGGGGAGTCTGGAACGGCGACGGGCCGCGCGCCTGCGCGCAGCGGCCCGAGCCGGTGTGATTCCCTTCTGAAAAAACCCTTCGCTTACCGGAACGCGGCGACCGTGCCGCGCGTGGTGTTCAGCACGCGGGTGTTGTCGGCCCGGGTCGTGTTGCCCATGGGCACGCCGTTGTAGAGCTTGTTCGGGTTGGACCAGTAGTTCAGGCGCGGGCAGCCGGACGGGCAGTCGTAGGCCATGATCGTGCGCCAGCTCGGGGAGCCCGTGTAGCGGTAGCCGTGGCCGTACGCGTAGGGCGACAGGGTGCCGTCGGTATTGATGTCGTGGCGGGCGGACTGTAGATGCCCGATCTCGTGGCCGAACGAGTAGTAGCCGGTGATGCAGTCCCAGTGCGCGTCGGCAAAGGCCGTGCTCGCGGTGGAGCCGATGCCCGAGGCCAGGCCGCAGGAGGACGAGTTGTTGATGACCAGGAGGGCGACGTCCGCTCCCACCGAGTTGCGGGTCGTGTGAATCGAGTCCATGAAACCGTCGGTCGTACCGCGGTAACGCGAGAGGTCGGTGCTGAAGCTGCCGCTCTGAGTGTAGGTGACCTGGGACTTGTGGACCAGGATCATGTCGATGAGCACGCCGCTGTTCGTGTAGCCCTGGTTGGTCTCGGCGACCGCGAGGTCGACCAAAGCGCTGATGTTGCCCGAGGCCGAAGCCGCGGAGGACGTCCAGTTGGCCATGACGGTGATCACGGTGTCCGCCTGGGCCGTGATGGTGGGGGGCATTTTGTACGTCGGCAGGTCGGCGTACTCGGCCGGATGGTCCGGCGGCAGGGAGCTGAAGTCCACGGCCGCGATGGCATGGTTGCCGGTCTTGAGCGGGCGGATCTTGTACAGCTCGCCGCCGAAGTGGACGTTGCCCGTGATCGTCTTGCCGTCGCGGACCAGCATCACCGAGTTGATGGGGTCGAATTTGAGCGCCTCGGCCGACCAGGGCACGATCACCGCCGCGTCCTGGTCCTCGATGACGCCGTACCACACCAGGTTGCCGAAGTTGTTGACGTAGGACCTGACCTGGTGAGCCCGGAGGTCGAGGCCGTCTCCGAGATTGAGCCGGAGGGTCTGGGCCTTGCGGTTGACCATGTCCGCATTGGCGCGCACGACCTGCAGCGAGGCCGTGGTCGGGTTGTCGAGCAGGGCCTGGAACGAGGTATCCAGACTGAGGGAGGCTCCATGGACGGAAGCGATCTCGAGGGGGGAGAACAGGGCATTGCCCGCCCCTGCTGCCTGGGTCGAGACGGCCGATAGCGCGAGAACGACGGCCAGACCCACTGCACGCATCCTTTGTGTCCTCATTCCGATCTCCTTGTTGTAAAGAACACCAGCTCTCCCCCAGGGCTCCGCAAAAGCGGAGCGCTCGGAGTCTTCTCTGCTGAAGTAGGGTGCGCGGGTGGCGGGAAAGCGAGCCGCCGATAGCACAAGGAACTATGCATAGCGTCGCGTCGATATGCTAGAATCGCGCGTGTCAGCAATGGTCCGTTTCTCATAGGTATCAAGCATGGTTGGACGATTCGCTCTCGTTCTCTCGCTCGCGGTCCTTGCAGGCTGCGCGGGCAAGCCTCAACCCAACGTCAAAGTCCGGTACACCGAGATCCAGCCGGCGCCCACTCCTGTCCCACCGCCGCCGGTTGCGGCAGTGCCGGTGAAGAGCGAGGGCGACCTGCCCACGCTCGGCGCCCCCCTCTCCACCCGCGAGGCCATGGACAAGGCGGTCGCGTGGGCGGTCGAAGGGATCACCTTCTACCAGACCGGCAAATGGGACGAGGCACGCAAGAGCTTCAGCGACGCGCGCCTGATCCTGCTGGAAGCCGACCTGCCCGAGTTCTGGGAGAGGCAGGGCCTCGAGGCGATCCGCTCCGGGCTGCCCGAGAACCTCCGCCACTACGACCTCGAGGCCGTGTCCCGCGAGCTGGAGCGGACCAACAAGCTCAACCCCGCCGAGCTTGCCGAGCGCTCCGCCATCGAGACCGAGGTGCGCCGCATCCTCCGCCAGTTCGGCGACGTCTCGCCCGAGCAGGCCTACCTGAACGTCATCGTCCATGAAACCCAGCAGTACGTCTCGTTCTACCGCGGCAAGTACCGCGAGTTCTTCGAGCGCTCCTTCCTCCGCAAGCACAAGTACTGGCCGACGATCCAGGAGGTGTTCGCCTCCCACAAGCTCCCCGGCGAGCTCGGCTACATCGCGTTCGTGGAGAGCGGCTTCCAGCCCAAGGCGATGAGCCACGCCAACGCCCATGGGCTCTGGCAGTTCATCCCCGAGACCGGACAGCGCTACGGCCTGATCCAGAAGGAGGACTTCTATGACGTGCGGAAGTCCACCGAGGCCGCGGCCGCCTACCTGGTCGACCTGCTGAACATCTTCGGCGCGCGCTCGTTCCTCCTCTCGACCGCGGCGTACAACGCCGGCGAGGGGAAGATCATGAACTGCCTGCGCCGGACCGACGGCTACGACATGCGCAGCTTCTGGGACATCCGGAGCTGCCTCGCGGTCGAGACCCAGGAGTACGTGCCCAAGATCATGGCTGCCGCGGTGATCAGCTCCGATCCCAAGCGCTTCGGGTTCTATCTCCCGAGCGCGGAGGAGATGCGGAAGCGCTACGACGTGGTCGTGGTGCCGCAGGTCATGTCCATCGCCCGCATCGCCGAGCTCTCCGGGGTCGACATGGTCGACGTGAGGCTCGCCAACAACGATCTCGATCCCAACCTGTCCACCACCCCGGGCCGCAACTTCCCCCTCTACCTGCCTGTCGGCAAGGGGGTCCAGTTCAGCACGGCCCTCGCGGCCCTGCCGATCGACCAGCCGCAGGTGATGCTGGCCTCCAGCTCCGTGCCGGAGATTCAGATCCAGGAGCCGGAGCGCCGCCCCTCCGAGAGGCGGACGCACGTGGTCAAGCCCGGCGAGACCCTGAGCTCCATCGCCCGCACCTACGACGTCGAAGTGGGGACCCTGGCCAAGGCCAACGACATCCGCAGCCCGTACACGCTCAGCATCGGGCAGAGCCTGGTCCTCCCCGGGAGCACCGGCGACAAGAGCGTGACCCGGGTCGTCTACACGGTCAAGTCGGGCAATACGCTCGACGAGGTGGCCGGGATCTTCTCGGTGCGGGACCAGGACATCCTGAGCTGGAACAGCCTGAGGAGCCGCAAGATCAAGAGCGGGCAGAAGCTGACCCTCTACCCGCCGCGCGATTACGAGACCCGCACCTACAAGGTCCGCCGCGGGGACAGCCTGGCCGGGATCGCCCGCCGGTTCGGGGTGTCGATCGAGCACCTTTTGACCGTCAACGGGCTGACCTCGAAGAAGATCCTCCGGCCGGGGCAGCGGCTGGTTCTGTACGTTCCGGCCTAGGGCTTCTAGGGCTTGCCCGAGCTGACGCCCGGGCCGGCCCCCGAGGTCTTGTCCTCGACCGGACGCTTCTGCTCGGTGCGGCCTTCGCTGACGGATTCGCGCTCCTTCCGGTTGCGTTCGTCCTGCGAGTCGGGGCGGCGGTTCTTTTCGTCTTCCATGGTTGCCATGCTGATCCTCCTTGCTTTCCCCTGGGGTGCTATCGTCGTGCCATGGTAAAGAGGCTTTCCCTTCGCATCCCCGGCCAGGGGCTCCACGAGGTCACCCGGGAGGTCGCGGAGGCGGTGCGCGAGAGCGGCGTGCGCGAGGGGCTCTGCACGCTCTTCCTTCAGCACACCTCGGCGAGCCTGACCATCCAGGAGAACGCAGATCCCTCGGCGCGGCGCGATCTCGAGAACTGGCTCAACCGGCTCGTGCCCGAGCGCGACCCCCTCTACACCCACACTCAGGAAGGGCCGGACGACATGCCTTCCCACATCAAGGCCGCGCTCACCGCGGTTTCGCTCTCGGTGCCGATCACGGACGGCGAGCTCGGCCTCGGCACCTGGCAGGGGATCTATGTCTGGGAGCACCGGAAGCGGTCGGGGGCGCGGCAGCTTCTGGTGCACATCGGGGAGTGAGGAAAGGACAACAAGGACACCAAGGACTTCAAGGACCACAAGGACCGTCCTTGTTGTCTTTGTTGTCCCTGGTGTCCTTGTTGTCCTTGTTGTCCTTTCAGGGGTAGTACCCGCTGATCGTCCGCGCCTCCATGCCCTTCCGCGCCACCTCGACCCTCACCGCGCGGAAGCCGTCTTTCGGGCTGTTGTTCGAGGACTGGTACGAGATCCGGTACTGCGACCGCAGCTCGCGCTCGATCTGCTGATAGACGCCGTCGAGCTCGGCCGTGCTCTCCACGAAGTAGCTGCGCCCTCCCGTTTCCGCGGCCATGCGGTGGAGCTTGTCCCCCGCTTCGCCCTTGGCGCCTTCCGGCAGGCCCAGGCCGATCGTATAAACGGCGATCCCCGCCCGGCGCGCGCACTCCAGCGACTGCTCGAAGGTGAGGCGGCTCGAACGGTCCATGCCGTCGGAGAGCAGCAGCACCGCCCTCTGCCCCTTCACTCCGCTCAGGTACTGGAGCCCGTAGGCCAGGCTGTCGTAGAGCGAGGTCTGGTCCTCGGCGAGCAGGCCGGTGAGCCCCTCGCGCAGCTCTTCCAGGTCGCTGGTGAGGCGCACGGCAATCCGCGGCGTCCGGTTGAAGGTGATCACGGCTGCCTGGTCCATGGGCCGCAGAGTCCTCTGCAGGAACTGAAGCGCGGCCTCGCGGGTCTGCTCCAGGCGCTCGCGCATCGAAAGGGAATTGTCGATCAGGGTCACCACGCGGATGGGCGTCTCCCCCACCGGCTCCACGATCCGGACCTTCTGCGGCACGCCGTCCTCCAGCACGCTGAAGATGCCGGGCTCGACCGACTGCACCGGCCGGCCGGAGACGTCGAGCACGGTTGTAAAGAGCTCGACCAGGCGCACGGCCATCGCGTCGGGCACCGCCGAGGTATTGAGCAGCACCAGGTCCTCCGCGGCGCGGCCATCCGGGAGATAGGCGACCGCCCGCACGTAGCCCACTTCCTTGCCCTTGGGGAGGAGGATCGGCTGCGTGTAGGGCGGCTGGTAGAGCGTGGCCACCCGGTCCTCGTTGAACCAGACCTCCACACGCTCGATCCGCTCCCCCTGGGGCGGCTCCACCTGGACCCGCGCGCGCAGGCTGTCACGGTAGGTCTTACCGGGCTGCGGATCGAGCAGGCGCACGGCGAAGCGCTGCGCGCCGGAGTTGAGAACGAGCTCGTCCCGCGCCAGCACCTCGCCCTTCGCGCCCAGCCCCTCGACCGCGAGCTTCTGGAGCCGCGGCACGTCGCCGAGGTCGAGCGTCACCGCGTAGGGCGGACGCGTGCGGGTGTAGATCCGCCGGCCGTCGAGCAGGAAGGCGACCTGGGAGACCGCGCCTTCGACCCGCGCCTCGAAGCGCGTGCTGCCGGCGAGCAGCTTGTCGGCCGGGCGCAGCAGGCGGATGCCGGGCCGGCTCGCCGCGAGCGCCTCGTCCGCCTCTTTGTACAGTTTGTCGAGCGAGGCCGCCATGGATGGATCGAACGCCGGCACGGAAAGCTCGCGCTCGCCCAGGAAGAAGCGCTTGGTGATGAGGTCCACGAGCTTGATCCGCAGCTTGTACAGGCCAGGCCGCAGGTAGCGCTCGAAGACCAGGGGGATGAACGGCGACGCGATCCGGGGATCGACCTGGAAGGTGTAACGGAAGTCTTCGAGCACGCCCCGGTCCTGCAGCACCTGGCCGGTGACGAGCAGCTCGTGCGTCGGCGGGGCCAGAGACTCCGCGGGGAGGGTCATCATCACGCGGACGACGCTGTTGTCCTCGAAGCGCGCCGGGTACTCCACCTCCAGGTCCGCCGCCAGGGCCTCCTCCGCGGGCGGCGCTTGGGCTGGCATGGCCACCAGCCGGGTGTACCAGTCCCTGGGATTCGGACGCGGACGGGCCAGGGTGCGCTCCACCAGCGCGCGGTACTGCTCGTCACCCAGGGAAAAGATCCACCTCGATTCCCGCAGAAGCTCCTTGGTGCAGCCCTCCGTCGAGGGCGGATGCAGCTTCGGCGCGTCCGGACCGGGCTGCCAGAGCTTCGCAGTGCCATCAGCCAAGGAAAAGACGAGCACCGACCTGTGCTTCACCTGGAAGGTCGGCTCGTAGACCCAGATTTCGTAGAGCGGAGCGCCGGGGCAGCTCGCGTCGAAGGAGGTGTCGGGCTCGCCGCGCAGGAGCAGGGCGCGCGAACGGTCGTCGTCGAGCGCCCAGCGCTGCCTCGCCTCGGCCATCCGCGCGGTCCAGGCTTCCTGCAGCTCGTTGCGCCCGGTCTGGGGGAACGGGTCGCGCACTTCCCAGAAGCGGCGGATGAACTCCTGCCTCTCCGCCTCCCCCGGGACCTGAAGGTACGCCTCGCGCTCGGCGTTGCCGATCAGGAGGGCAACGTCGTCCAGCCAGGGGTCTTCAGCGGCGAGGGGAGCACAGAGAAAGAGAGAGAGGAGGAAGCAGGGAAGGAAGTACCGGTAAGACATCGCCGACCTCCGCTGTGGCGGCGCCGAGCGCTCCGGTATAGGTTCCCCCGACCCGCCCGCCTATTGCGCGGCAGCAAGAGGCGTGCCGTCCAGCTCCTCGATCAGCGCGTCCGACGCCGGCCGCTCCTTGCGCAGCCGCGCGGAGACCTTTTCCGCCTCGCGGAAGACGCGCAGCACGTTGTTGCCCGCGAGCTTCTTGATCTCCTCATCCTTCCAGCCGCGGCGCAGCAGCTCGGCGAACAGGACCGGATAGTCGTCCACGCCTTCGAGGCCGGCCGGCACGCTGGTGATGCCGTCGAAATCGGAGCCGATGCCCACGTGGTCGATGCCCGCGACGCGGCGGACGTGCTCGATGTGATCGGCCACCTGCGCGAGCGTGGCCCGCGGCACGGGGTGCTCCCTGGTCCAGGCCGCCAGGTCGGTCTCGACCCGCTTGGGATCCTCGGGATGGAGCGCCTTCAGGCGCGCTTCCTCCGCGTCCTCCTGCGCGTTCCAGGCCCTCACCTCTTCGGAGATGAACGAGGGGACGAAGGTCACCATCACCACGCCGCCATCCTGCGGGAGCAGGCGGAGAACCTCGTCGGGCACGTTGCGCGGGTGGGCGTCGATCGCGCGCGCCGAGGAGTGGGAGAAGATCACCGGCGCCTCGGAGACGGCCATGGCGTCCTTCATCGTGTCCGGGGAGACGTGCGAGAGGTCGACCAGCATGCCGAGCCGGTTCATCTCGCGGATGACTTCCTCCCCGAATTTCGTGAGGCCCTCGTGCTTCGGCGCGTCGGTCGCCGAGTCCGCCCAATCGACGTTCTTCGAATGGGTGATGGTCATGTAGCGCGCTCCCGCGTTGTAAAGCTGACGCAGCACGCCGAGGGAGTTGTCGATCGAGTGCCCCCCCTCCATGCCGATCAGGGAAGCGATCTTGCCCTCGCGGTGGATCCGGTAGATGTCCTGGGAAGAGGTGGCCACCTCGAAGACGTCGGGGTACGCCGCGGCGAGGCGGTGGACCACGTCGATCTGCTCCATCACGGCGCGCACGGACTGCGGGCCGGCCATGTCCGCGGGGATGTACACCGACCAGAACTGCCCGCCCACGCCCCCCTTGCGCAGCCGCGCGATGTCGGTGTGCATCGGCTTTTCCAGCGCGCCCGTGTCGGAGCGGAGGTCGAGCTGGGCGATATGGTTCTTGACCCGCTGCCGGAACTCCCAGGGCACGTCGTTGTGCCCGTCGACCAGCGGCACCTCGTCCAGGAGCTTGCGCGCGCGGGTGACGAGCGCCGGGTCGGGAGGAGTCCACTCCTGGGCCGAGGCAGCGCCAAGGAACACGAAGGCCAGGGCGAGGGGGAGGCAGGTCTTGGTCCGCATGGGGGGATTCTAGCGTTAGAATGCCGCCTCCCCATGAAACACCTTCGCGCACTGGCGCTGCCTGCCTTGCTGCTCGCCACGCTGTACCTCTCGGTCCGGGTGGCGAAGCCCCTCTACCTTCATTACCTGGTCAACGAGCGCACGCCGATGTGGGACATGGCCGGGAACGGCTACGGCGGGGTCGAGCTGCTCCAGGCGCTCTCCGAGGGCCGCGTCTTCCGCTTCCTCCAGCGCCTCAACGCGCAGGACAAGTGGCCTTTCGGCTACTCGCTCCTCCTGCTCCCCTTCCTCGCCGCGGGCGGCTCCACGTTCGCCTCGGCCACCTGGTTGAGCCTGGTGCTGTTCGCGATGACGCCGCCGCTGCTGGTGTGGGTGGCCCACGAGGCAGACCGGAAATCAGGGATGTGGGGCGGGCTGGCCGCCGCGGGGCTGTTCATGGCGAGCCCGCTGCACCGGGTGCTCGCGATCGTGGTCATGCGCGAGCTGGCCGGCGTGGTCTTCACGCTGCTCGCGCTCGGGCTCTACCTGCGCGCCCGGCGGTTTGAGACCCTCAGGGCCTGGCGGCTCGCGGGCCTCGCCTCTCTGGCCCTCTTCCTCATCAAGGTCAATTACGCCCTGATCTGGGGGCTCTGCGTCGCGGTCGACCAGCTCTGGGGCCGCCGGACGGAGGTGCTGCGCGGAATCCGGCGGCTTCTCTGGCCCTGGCCCGGAGCCACGCGGGGGCAGGCCGCGCTCGCCGTGGTGCTCGGCCTGCTGCTGATCTGCGCGGTGGTGGGGATCAACCCGGGGATCGGCGTCTACGCCCTGATCCTGGTCTTCACGGGGATCGCGGTCGCGCGCTGGCAGTGCTTCCGCTCCTGGTGGCAATCGCTCCCTCCCGCGCCGAGGGCGCTGCTGGAGACGTTCGTGCTGCCGGTCTGGATCTGGTGCCTGAGCCCGAACCCGATCCATCCGAAAAACATCTACGCCTTTCTGCGCAACCGGGCGACCGGGCCGCCTCTCTACTCCCTGGAGTCGATCGGCTTCTACGTCCGCTCGCTGACGACGCACTACGCGCCGGAGGCGATCATCGGGGTGGCCGTCATCGGGCTCGCAATAGTGGGGGCGTGGAGGTCCCGGGTGGTGGCTCTCCTCGCGGGCCTCGGATGGCTGCTCGCCACGCTCCATCCCTACAAGGAGGCGCGCTTCTTCGCGACCACGGCTCCGTTCTTTTTCCTGCTCGCGGGGATCGGACTGGCGGCGGTCTTCGCGCGCTGGCGGGTCACGCTGGCCGCCGTGGTCTGCATTGCGGCTCTGCTCAGCCTGGTCTCCAAGGCGAACGGCCTGGAGGACCGCCTGAGGAGGGACTACCTTCTCTACTCCGCCGATCCGCGCTACGCGGACCCTCTGGAGCTCCTCCAGCGCAAGGCGGCCGGGCGCGGCCGCGTGGCGCTGATCGGGACGTTCAACGAGCTCAGCGACAACCTGGTCCGCTGGTCGCTGGCGCAGAAGAACATCGAGCTCGCGCGCTCGCTCCAGAGGCCCCAGCCGGGCGAGGTCCCTCGCCAGTTGGCGGAATGGCTGGAAAGGGAGAAGCCCCGGCGCATCCTCGCCTTGCGCCTGCTGCCCAGGAGTCCGCTCTTCCAGGGCCCCGACTTCCAGCGTTACAACGCCTGGCAGCTCGAGGCGCTCAAGATCCTGCAGGCCGACCCGTCATGGCAGGAGACCCGGGCAAGGCGGTTCCGCGAGCTCGACCTGGAGATCATGGTGCTGGACCGGAAAGGTCAGTTCCCCTCCGAGCCCGAGTAAACCGGCCCGCCCGTATCCTCCATCGGGAGGCTCATCTCCCGCATCTGCTCCGGCATTGCCCCCTCGAGGCCGCCGTCCAGGGCGTTGACCTCGGGTGCCCCCTGGAAGCTCTCCATCACCATGCCGTGGGCGAAGTAGAGGCAGGCCGTCGTGAGCAGGAGGAGGACGGCGGTGATGGCCAGGGCCTTTCCCATCGAGCCATCGCTCCGGGCCGGAACACTGCCTCCCGCCTCGCGCCGGCAGATGACGCAGCCATCCATCGTGGCGGGGTTGTAGTGCAAGCCGTGCTTCTCGCACTTGACGGCGGTCGCCGGACGTTTCGCTTCGAGCGGTTCACTCATAGATCTTCTCCAGCTCCAGGATGTGCCGGCGGAAGAGCACACCGGCGAGGTGGGCGCTCGTGAACGTCCAGTAGGCGCCGAGGACTCCCGCTACGGCGGCCCCCACGTAGGGGATCTGCTGCAGCAGGGCACGAACCACGAAGAGCGAGATGCCGATTGCGAAGGCCAGGTTGGTCGCCGTCACCGTGTCCACGCCCCCGATCTTCAATGCCTTCAGGTGCAGGTCGATGCGCATGACGCTGGAGCGGTTGAACCGGCCCGCCGCGCCGAAGGCGACGGTGCCCAGGGCCATGCCCAGCCACGCGAAGAGTGCGAATCCGGCCCAGAACAGGAGGCTCGGCTCGGGGCTCAGGAGCTTGCCCATGTTCAACAGGGTGAAGGCCACCACCGGGAAGAACTGGAGGATGGCGACGACCAGGTAGAGCAGGATGTCGCCGAGCCTCTCCCCCCAATCCATGTACTCCGGCCAGTCGGGCAGCTGGTCTTCCCCCTCGGCCGTGGAGCGCACGATCTTGAACTGGAGCCCGATCATGAGCGACCAGAGGCCGACGGCCAGCATGATCGAGTAGCATCCGCCGCTGTACTGGAGCAGGAACGAGACGAACGCCAGCGCGATCAGCGTCGCCAGGAACATGTACAGCCCCACGCCGCGGAAGGGGTACGACAGCGCCTGCTGGAAGCTGTAGGGCTTGGAGATCGCCTGCCGCCGCGCCACTTCGCGCACCGTGGCCGGCTGCCCCGCTTCCAGCGGCATGGCCCGCTCGCCGCACAGCGAGCAGAAGAGCAGGGCATGCCCCTTCTTGATGCAGTCCTGACAGAGAAGCTTGCCGCAGCCTTCGCACCGGAAGGCGGCGTTGACACCCGAGTGCTGCGCACACGCCTGTGCCATCTGGGTCCTCCTCTACCCGAAAGATTCAGCTCACTGCAGCGATGTGACAATCTTAACCCATCCATTTCGGGGAGACAGCCTTATACTCGTTCTTACATGTTTCTCCGATTCCTGGTGTGCGCGCTGCTCGCGGGCTTTCCTTTGTCCGCCCAGATGACGGTAATCGCGGTGGGCGACATCGCCTGCGATCCGGCGGATACCGACTACGGCGGCGGCGCCGGCACGGCGGCGAGGTGCCGCATGCTCGCCACGTCGGACCTGGCGCTGTCGCTGTCGCCCGCGGCGGTCCTCCTCCTCGGGGACAACCAGTACGAGGACGGCGCGCTGGCGAAGTACCAGGCGTCCTACGATCCGAGCTGGGGGCGGCTGAAGGCGATCACGCATCCCATTCCCGGCAACCACGAGTACGTGACCCCGGGGGCCGCGGGCTACTACGCCTACTTCGGCACGGCGGCGGGCAATCCGGCGAAAGGCTACTCCAGCTTCGACCTGGCGGGATGGCACCTGATCGGGCTCAACTCGAACTGCAGCGCGGTGGGAGGGTGCGGCGCCGCTTCTCCCCAGGGCCAGTGGCTGGCGGCGGATCTGGCCGCGCACCCGGGCGTCTGCACGCTCGCGTACTGGCACCACCCCCGTTTCTCCTCCGGGCCGCACGGCGACGACGCCACGACCGCGGACTTCTGGGCGCGGCTCCAGGCCGCGGGGGCGGACCTGGTGCTCGCGGGGCACGACCATGGCTACGAGCGCTTCGCGCCGCAGTCGTCTTCCGGAGCCGCCGATGCGGCCGGAATCCGCGAGCTCGTGGTGGGGACCGGGGGCAAGAACCTCACTACCGTGGCCACGGTGCGGGCCAACAGCGAGGTCCGGAACTACGGCGCGTACGGAGTGCTGGAGCTGAAGCTGTGGCCCGGCGGATACGAGTGGCGGTTCGTGGGCGTGAACGGATCGACCCTCGACTCGGGCCAGGGTCTCTGCCACTCCGCGCTTCCCACGGAGCCGTTGGACTTTTATACCCTGCTCCCCTGCCGGCTGGTGGATACGCGGACCGGGTCGCCCCTGGCCGCGGGCATCCGGGCCTCGTTCCCGGCGGCGGGGTCCTGTGGAATCCCGGCGAATGCGCGGGCCCTGGCCGTGAACGTGACCGCGGTCGATCCTTCCGAAGCAGGTTACCTCCGGGTCTTCCCCTCGGGCGCGCCGCTTCCAACGGCGAGCAACGTGAGCTTCGCGGCTCGGCAGAGGCGCGCGAGCAGCGCAATCGTCGCCTTGGGCGTGGCTGGCGAGAGAGAGGCCTGGTCGACGAGCGCCACGCAGTTGGTGGTGGACGTCACCGGCTATTTTGTCCCGTAATGCCTTGGAGCTGTCCGAAAACGCCTCGCCGCTGTCCGATACCTTCCGGCTCTTGTCCGATACCTTCCGGCTCTTGTCCGATACCCTCCGGGTTTTGTCCGATACCCTCTTGGTTTTGTCCGATACCCTCTTGGTATGGTCCTATACCCTCCTGATGTTGTCCGATACCCTTCCGGTTTTGTCCGAAAACTACACGCTGTAGTCCGGAAACTCTTCGCTATTGTCCGGAAACTCTCCGGTTCTGTCCGGTTCCTTCTGGGTTTGGTCCGGAAACTTTGCGATTTAGTCCGGAAACTCTCGACTTTTGTCCGAAAACTTCTCGGCGTAGTCCGGAAACTTCTCGGCGTAGTCCGGAAACTTCGGCAATTTGTCCGGTTCCTTCGCGATTCTGTCCGGAAACTCTCGGGTTTTGTCCGGCCTAGCGGACTTTCCAGAGCTTGTGCTGCTGCACGGAGAGCCGCCAGGGCGGGTTCTCCTTGCAGAGGTGGATGCACCAGTCCAGCGTGCGGGGATCGACCCGCTCTCCGTCGAAGGCGGGAGAGATCAGGTAGTGCTCGGCCTTCACGACGGTCCGCGGGACCGCCTGGCCGTAGCCGCGCACGTACTTCACCTCTTGCGCCGTACGCTGGCGGATGGCGTGCTCGGCCATCTTGGGGCTCACCGTGATCCAGTCGATCCCGGGCGGCAGCTCGATGCTCCCGTTGGTCTCGATGGCGAGCTTGAATCCGGCTGCATGGAGGCCGTCGATCATCTCCGCATCCACCTGGAGGGCCGGCTCGCCGCCGGTCAGGATCAGCCAATCGCAGCCGGCGGAGAGCTGGCGCATCTCCGCCACGATGTCGTCGAGCGCCATGGAACGGCCGGACTCGAACTCCGTGTCGCAGTCGAAGCCGTGCGTCTCGACCTTGCACGCCAGGTTGCAGCGCGAGAGGCGCAGGAACAGGTTGGGCGTGCCGGCGCGCACTCCCTCCCCCTGCAGGCTGTAGAAGATCTCGTTGACGACGTAGCCGCGCATCACGGCTGAATCCTAGCGCGTTGGCTCGATCCTTGCTCAGGTGGAGCTTTGGCGGCGGAGCAGGCAGGCGGCCCCAGGGTCGAGGGATGCTCTCTGGTAAGCCCCCCGCCACAGTTCTCCGACGGGAGCGTCTTTCTCGCCTGCCTCCGCCTCTTTTAATTGATCCCATCCCCTCTCTCCCTAACCCTCTCCCCCGCCTGCGCGGGGAAGAGGGGACCGGATTAGCTCAGGGCAAAACCCGAAAACTCGGCAGCCAAGCGATCCGTCAGCAGCGACACGCTCCGGCTGGGCTGGGGGAGAGTCCCCTGCCAGATCGGCAGTCCGTCCAGCCAGATGCGGACGTTCAGCTCCTCCACCTCCACCCGGATCAGATGCCAGACCCGCGGATCGCAGCCCGGGGGGATCAGGAACACGAATCCCTGCAGGGCGATGCCGTAGCCGGAGCCCTCCCCCGGATCTTCGCGGGCGCGGGCGCTGACCTCCACCAGGAAGGTGGATTTCCTCACGTCGAGCCGGGCCTCGCCGGAAGCTCCTGACAGCGGCTGCCGGGCGGACCCGCCGCCGGTGGACCACGTGCCGCGGATGTCCCACGCGAGATCGAGACCACCCGGCTTGTCGAAGAAGTCCACGAAGGCAGGATGCGGAAGCCCCGTGCGGGGCTCCGTCGAAGGGCCGTCGACGACGAGCTTCTCCCCCTCCCATCCCATCGGATCGATCGCCAGCACGCGGGCTCCTTCGTGCCACCGGTGATAGACGCAGAAGAGCTGCCGGTTGTCCGGACCCCGCACGACCGAGTTGTGGCCCGGCCCGATCACCGTGCCCTCGATGGTGCGCAGGATGGGCAGCGGAGTCTGCTCCCACTCGCCCGGCTTTTCCAGGCTGCCGGTAACCGCGTAGCCCACGCCGTAGGTCGGGTTCTGCCAGTTGCCGCCGCTGAACATCTGGTAGTAGAGGCCCCCGTGCTTGAGCACGAACGGCCCCTCGACCGTATGCCAGCGGACATACCCCTTCTCCGGCCGGTTCGGATGGTAGACGTGCCAGTCGTGGCGCGGCAGCGTGACCGGCACGGGCTCCCCCGCCAGGGTGAACGGATCGAGCATCCGGTCGCGGACCGTCCCCGTGCCGATATGGCTCCGGTCCAGGAAGTCGGTCGCATAGAAGAGATGGCGCGAGCCGTCGTCGTCCACGAACACATGGGCGTCGATGGCGAACGGCTCCGAGGTCAGCCGCCGGCCGCTGTCCACGAACGGGCCGGCCGGGTGCTCCGACACGGCCACCCGGATCTCCATCCGCTCCTCGTTGCCGACGCTGTAATAGAGATAGAAGCGCCCGTTGTCGTAGGTGACCTCGGGCGCCCAGTAGCAGGTATGCCCGCCGGGGAGCGGCTCCATGGCTCCTGACATCGTTTCCCAGTGGACCAGGTCGCGCGACCGGATCACCCCGAAGCAGCGGCCGTCCGTCCAGAATCCCGTGCAATAGCCCCAGTACTCGCCCCGGAACTTGAGGACGAACGGATCGGGGAACGAGTGCGGCCAGACCGGGTTGACGTAGGTCAAGCGGAGGCCAGCTCCAAGGCCGGAGCGAGATCTCCCACCGCTTCCATCGGATCGGCCGTGTATGCCTGGAAGCGCTCGACCAGGTGCGTCGCCTTCCAGCGCGGGCCCTCGTCCTGGATCGTGTACAGCCCCAGGTCCAGCCGGTAATCCTTCAAGGGCCGGCGGCCCATGCGGTACTTCCAGTCGATCATGGTGAACATCGGGAACCATGTGTAGCCCAGGACCGGAACGCCGTCCGTGCGCAGCCGGCGGATCGCCGCGATGGAGGCTTCGAGCCAGCGCTCCCGCACCTCGACCGAGCCGCGGGCGCTCGTCTCGGTGATCATCACCGGCGCGTCATAGCGGGCCTGATAGTCCCGGATCAGCGTTTCGAACCCCAAGCCGTCGTGCTCCGTCGCCCGGTAGCGCAGCCGGCCGTTGCGGTCCACGGACAACTGCTGGGTGGACCACTGCGGATAGAAGTTGAGGCCGATGACGTCCAGCGGGACATGCTGGAGGGCGAGATCGCGGAGCTCGTCCGGGCCGGCGCCGTTGCGCACGAGCCAGGTGAAGAGCGGATGGTCGTGGTCGACCCGGCCCGAGATCAGGTCGAACGCGAGGTAGCCCCGCCGCTGGTCCTCGACCGCCAGGACTTGCAGGTCGGCCCTCGCCGCCCGCGAGAGGCCGGTCGCCTCCACGTGGACCATGAGCGCGCCGGGGTCGACCTCCTTGATCGCCTCGACCGTGCGGACGATCCCCTTGGCGAGCTGCAGCAGCACCCGGATGTAGCCGCCCTCGCCGCGCAGATAGGGGGGCCAGAGCCCGCGCTTGCCGCAGAACAGCGCATTGACCAGCGGCTCGTTGAGCGGCGTGTACCAGCGCACGAGCCCCTTGTAGCGCTCGGCGACGGCCTTCGCATAGGACGCCACGGCCTGCGGGTACTCGTCGCTCGCGAACTCGCGGCGCAGCCAGAAGGGGCAGCCGTAGTGCATGAGGTCGAGGATCGGGTTGATCTTCAATTCCTCGACCATGTAGGGAATCACCTGGTCGGTCCAGCTCCAGTCGAACTCCCCGGGCAGCATCTCCACCCGGTACCAGGGGATGCCCCAGCGCAGCGCGCGCACGCCGAGGTCGCGGGCGAGGTCGAGGTCCTCGCGCCAGTGCTCGTAGTGCCCCATGAGCTGGTACTCGTCGAGGGCGCGCTGCCCGGGCCGTGTCTGAGGGACGAACGTGTCTTCGATGCCGCTGGCCCAGAGGAATTCGGAAGCCTCAGGCCCCGGCAAGAGGGGGTGATACTTCACAGCGATTACATCTCCAAAGATCGTTGCGGCGGACCCTACCACAGAGAGAGTAGGATTGGCAGGTCATGAAGCCATCTGGCGAGGCTGCGGCCCCCGACATCGCCGTCCCGGAGGATCTGCCCTTCCTCAAGAGCATCTCCTGGTTCGACGTCAAGTACCGGGACCTCTCCCCCCTCGACATGCTCCGGCGCTATGAGTCGGGCTGGCGATGGCTGGGGGTCCTCGAGGACCCCTCTCCCGAGGAGTGGGAGCTCATCAGGACGCTGGTGGCGCGGTTCGGAAGCTTTCTGGATTCAGATGTTCGAAACTGGACCCGCAACCTGAAGCAGTCCTAATCGACGCGGCCCTTGCGTCCCTTCCCCTTCTTGAACGCTTCCGCTCCCGCGGCAGCCTCGCCGCTGCGGATGACCTCGGCGCCATTGCGGGCCTCGATCCTGAGCCCCTTTTCGAGCCGGTTCCCCAGCCCTTCGTAGACGGACCTGCGGTCCTGGACCAGGCAGCCCTGGGGGAACGCGGCAATCTGCTGAGCCAGCTCCAGGGCGCGGCGGAGTGACTGTCCCGGGGGGACGATCTCGTTGACGAGGCCCATGGAGCGGGCTTCCTCGGCCGAAACCGGCCGGCCCGTCAGGATGAGATCGAGTGCGCGGCCAAGGCCCACGATGCGCGGCAGGCGCTGGGTGCCGCCGTCGACCAGGGGGACTCCGAAGCGGCGCTCGAAGCAGCCTAGGACCGCGGTGGTGTCCGCGATCCGCAGGTCACACCAGCAGGCCAGCTCCAGCCCGCCCGCGACACAGTAGCCGGCGATCGCGGCGATCGTGGGCTTGCTCACGGAGAGCCGCGTGAACCCGAGCGGACCGTCGTCCCCCTCGATCTCCGCGGAGAGCGCTTCCAGATCGGCAAGGTCGGCGCCGGAGCAGAACACCTCGTCGCCGCCGGTCAGGATGGCTACCTTCGCGCCCGGGTCCTTGTCGAACGCGAGCCAGGCTTCCCGCAGCGCCTTGGCCGTCTTCGAGTTGATGGCGTTCCGCACCTCGGGCCGATGGATGCGGAGGATGCGGACGGGGCCTTCATCGGTGACCACCAGACGATCAGGCATCTACTGGTACACCTCGCTTCGATGCTCGATAAGCAAGACGATCACGACTCGATCACCCTCCTCCAGCCGGTAGATGACACGATAGTCGCCGATGCGGTAGCGAAAACGACCGCTGAGCTTCCCTCTGAGTCGCTTGATGTTGGGATGAGCGTGGGGATTCGCTCGGAGCTGCTCGAAACACCGGTCAAGCCTCAGTTGGAGCGACCGCTCCGCGCGTTCATAAAACCTCAGGGCGGAGTCAGTGAGCAGGATCTGATGCAAGCTCAGGACTTTCGCCGGAGGTGCTCGAACGAGGTGAGGCGTCCCTCTCGGGCGTCCTGTTCCGCGGCCGAGAGCCGTTCCAGGAACCCGGGGATCTGTACAAGCTCCTCGGTAGCCTCGTTGGATTCCCGCTCTTCCAGGTAAGCGAGGAAGTCATCGGCCACCCTCAGCCTTTCGGGAGAAAGGGTCTCAAGCCGTTTCTTGGCACGGCGCAGCGTCACAGTCGTGGGACTCATGGCTCGATTATAAGCTCCTCCTTCTCTGCCGTCATGAGGATCTCCATTTTCGGCTGGCTTCCCCTCACGTCATGAGGGGGATTGACAAGCCCGCCGCCCCTCCCGCATTCTTCCCTCACAATGTTAGGGGAGAGGCTGAACCCATGGCACGAACTTCGCTCGACCTGATGCATGGGACCGTCGCGGTCCTGATCCTGAAGACGCTCTCCTGGGGGCCGATGCACGGCTACGACGTCTCGCGCACCATCCGCCAGCGCAGCGAAGGGGCTTTGGGCCTCGAGGACGCCGCGCTCTACCAGGCGCTCCACCGCCTGGAAGCCAGGAGGTGGATCGAGTCCGAGTGGGGCGTCTCCGAAAACAACCGCAAGGCCAAGTTCTACCGTCTCACCGACGACGGACGGAAGCAGCTCCAGTTGGAGCTCTCCACCTGGCAACGCTACGCCACGGCCGTTTCCAAGGTCCTCGAGACCGCCTAGATGCGCCGCATTTTCCAGTTCCCCTGGCGCACGGCTGCCCAAGTGGCGGCCGACGTCGACGAAGAGCTCCAGTTCCATCTCGAAATGGTGGCGCGGGAGCTGATCGACGACGGCTGGCCCGAGGATGCCGCCCGGATGGAGGCGGTCCGCCGGTTCGGGGATGTGGAAACGACGCGCAAGGTCTGCCGGCAGCTCGACGCTCACAAGGAGAAGCAAATGAAGTGGATGAAGGCGCTCGAGGAGATCGGGCAGGACCTCCGCTATGCCTTCCGGCAGCTCGCCAAGAGCCCCGGATTCACCCTGATCGCGATCCTCACGCTGGCGCTCGGCGTCGGCGCCACGACCTCCATCTTCAGCGTGGTCGACGGCGTGCTCCTGCGCCCGCTCCCCTTCCCTGACCCGGACCGCCTGGTCCGCGTCTATCCCCTGACCGAGAAGGGCGAGCCGAACGCCATCTCGGTGCTCAATTTCCTCGACTGGCGCAAGCAGAGCCGCACGATCGAGGCGGCGTCGCTCCTCAACAGCGGCTCCGTGAACCTGACCGGGACCGGCGGCGAGCCCGAGCGGCTCTCCGGCGCCTGGGTCAGCCCCGAGTTCTTTTCCGTGCTCAAGGCTCCCCTCCTCTCCGGCCGCGGTTTCGCCAAGGGCGAGGACCAGCCGAAGGCCCCCAACGTGGTGGTCCTCTCCTCGGAGCTCTGGCAGCGCCGGTTCGGGGGCGACCGAGGCCTGGTCGGCCGGACGATCAATCTCGACGGCGAGCCCTACACGGTCATCGGCATCGCAGGCCGCAACCGCTGGCCTTCCATCGCCGACCTCTGGCTCCCCTTCGAGCTGAGCGAGAACGCCCTCGACCCGGACAACCGCGGCGCCATCTATCTTTCCGTCGTGGCGCGCCTCGCCCCCGGGGTATCCCTGGAGAAGGCCCGCGCCGAGACCAGCTCCATCGCCGCCGCTCTCGCGGCAGAGTATCCGAAGGCCAATACCGGCTACCGCATGGACATCGTGGGGATGCAGACGTACATGACCGGGGATGTCCGCGTCCCCCTGCTGGTGCTGATGGGCGCCGTGCTCCTGGTGCTCCTGATCGCCTGCGTCAACGTGGCCAACCTGCTGCTCGTCCGGGCCTCCGGCCGCGAGGCCGAGCTGGCCGTGCGGACCGCGCTGGGCGCCGGACGCCTGCGCATCATCCGCCAGCTCCTGACCGAGAGCGTCGTGCTCTCGCTCCTGGGCGGAGCGGCCGGTGTGGCCCTCGCCGTCTGGGCGACCCGGGCGCTCGTGGCCCTCGCTCCGGAGCGGACGCCGCGGCTCGCCGAGGTGGGGGTGGACGGCCCGGTGCTCTTCTTCACCCTGGGCGTCAGCCTCCTCACCGGCCTGCTGTTCGGGCTGGCCCCGGCGCTCAAGGCGTCGCGCCCGGACCTCGGGTCCGTGCTCAAGGAGGGCGCGCGCGGCGGCAAGGGCCGGGCCGCCACCGCCGCCCGCAGCGCGCTGGTGGTGTTGGAGACGGCGCTCGCCGTGCTGCTCCTCGCCGGGGCCGGCCTCCTTCTGCGCAGCTTCGGCGCGCTGATCGACGTCAATCCCGGGTTCGACCCGGAGGGCGCCATCGTTTTCAACCTGGCGCCGCCGGAGTCGAAGTACGCGGAGGACCCGCAGCTGCGCCAGCTCGCGAGCTCGCTGATCGAAAGGATGGACAAATTGCCTGGCGTCACCGCGGCCGGTGGCGCCGCGTTCGGCCGGCCGCTCGACGATTCCGGGTTCGTGCTGAGCTTCGACGTGGAGGGACGGCCGGAGGCGCTCCCAGGCGAGGAGCCCGCGATGCGCGTCGCCCTGGTCACGCCCGGGTACTTCAAGGCGCTGGGCCTCCCCCTCAAGCGCGGCCGGGCGTTCACGGACCAGGACCGCGAAGGCTCCACCCCGGTCGCCATCCTTACCGAGGAGGCGGTCCGCCAGTTCTTCCCGAACGAGGAGCCGCTCGGTCGCCGCATCCTCCTGGGCTGGGTCAGCGATGGCGTCCGCCGCAGCGGCGAGGTCGTGGGCGTCGTGGGCGACTTCAAGCAGTCCACCCTGGATACCAAGGCCGATCCGCAGATCTTCCTGCCTTTCGATCAGTCCCCGCTCGGCAGCCTGTCGGTGATCGTGCGTTCGACGGCCGATCTCGGCACCGTGGCCGCCGCGGCGCGGGCCCAGGTCCGCGAGGTGGACCCGGACCTCCCTCTCTACGAATTGCAGACGCTCGACGAGGTGGTCTCCGCGTCGGTCTCCGAGCCGCGCTTCTACATGCTCCTGCTCGGCGGCTTCGCCGCGGTCGCGCTGATCCTCGCCGCGATCGGGATGTACGGGGTGATCGCCTATGGCGTGAGCCAGCGCAGCCGGGAGATCGGCGTCCGCATGGCCCTGGGCGCTTCGCGGGACCGGGTGGTACGCATGGTCGTGAAGCAAGCGCTGGTGCTGGCGGTCTTCGGCGCAGTCTTCGGGCTGGGGCTGGCGCTGGTAGCGACCCGCGGGATGAAGAGCCTGCTGTTCGGGGTGAGCGCGATAGACCCGGGAATCTACGTGGCCGTGGCGGCCGTGCTGGTCCTGGTGGCCGGGCTGGCGAGCTATCTGCCGGCGCGAAGGGCGTCGAGAACGGATCCGCAGTTGGCGCTGCGGGGCGAGGTGTAGGCCGCGCCTGGGGTTGAAACCCCAGGCTAGAAGAGTATCGCGCCTCCCGGCGCGAGCTTTCGGCAACTTCTGTGACGAGGCGCAGCCTGCTGTGCCTCCAGCCCCGGGGAGGGGCTGTACTTTTCTAGCCTGGGGTTTCAACCCCAGGCGCGGGCCTATTCCGCCCGCTCTGACGAAATCCCGGAAACTCCCGACATCCCCGCCGCCTCGGCCGTGGCCGTTTCGGCATCCGGCCGGCTGCCGGGCTTCTCCGGGGCCTGGGCTCCGGAGCGGCAGGCCGGGCACTCGTTGGGCGGATAGGACGGCAGATCCAGCTTCAGCAGCGAGCGGAAGGGCACGTCGAACGGATCGCGTCCCACGGTGCGGTCGATGATCGAGCCGATGGCCACGACCCTGGCGCCCTTGCTGGTGGCCAGGGCGGCGCACTCCAGGGTCGAGCGTCCGGTGGTGACCACATCCTCGATGATCACCACCCGCTCCCCCTGGTGCAGGCTGAACCCGCGGCGGAAGCCCATGTCCTCGCCCTTGCGCTCCGTGAAGCGGAAGGGAACGCCGAGGGCCGCCGCCACTTCGTGCCCGATGATCACCCCGCCCAGCGCCGGCGAAACCACCGAGTCGGGATGCTGGTTGCGCAGCAGCTCGGCCAGATCGGAGCCGACCCTGCGCGCCCGCACGGGGTCCTCCAGCAGCAGCGCGCATTGCACGTACGCGGTCGAATGAAGTCCGGAAGAGAGGAGGAAGTGGCCGCGCCTCAGGGCGCCGCTCTCCTCCAGGAGGTGCATCACGACCTGCTCGTTCTCACCTAGATTGTCAGCTCTCACGGATTGGGTGCTCCTCTCGCCGGATCTCGTACTGGTCCAGCTTCTTGTAGAGGTTGCTTCGCGGGGTGTCGATCGCCTGCGCGGTCTGCGTGACGTTCCAGTTGTTCTCCTCGAGCTTGTAGATCAGGAACATGCGCTCGGAGAGGTCGCGGAACTCGCGCAGCGTCTGCACCGCCAGGAGCGCGCTGGACAGCTCGGGGCGCGCTCCGCCGGTGGCCGCGATCACATCCTCCCGGGTGATCTTGTCGCCCGGGGAGAGGATCAGCAGGCGCTCGACGAGGTTCTTGAGCTCGCGCACGTTGCCCTTCCAGGGCAGCGACTTCAGATGCGCGAGGGCCTCCGGCACGAACTCCTTCGGCCGGTAGTTGTTGCGTTCGGCGTAGCGCCGCACCATGTAGTCCACGATCTGGGGGACGTCTTCCAAGTGCTCGCGGAGCGCCGGGGTGCGGATCGGGATCACGTTCAAGCGGTAGTAGAGATCCTCGCGGAACCGTCCCGCCTTGATCTCCTCTTCCAGGTTGCGATGGGTGGCCGCCACCACCCGCACGTCTACCTGCACGGTCTTCTCCGCTCCGACCGGCTCGACCTCGCCGCTCTGCAGGACGCGCAGGACTTTCGCCTGGGTGCGGGCGGACATGTCGCCGATCTCGTCGAGGAAGATGGTGCCGCCGTCGGCGGCCACGAACTTGCCGGTCTGGCGCCGGACCGCGCCGGTGAAGCTCCCCTTCTCGTGCCCGAACAGCTCGGACTCGATCAGCTCGTCCGGGATCGCCGCGCAGTTGACCTGCACGAGCGTCCGTTCGCGCCGGGAAGACTGGCGGTGGATGGCGCGCGCCACCAGCTCCTTGCCGGTGCCGCTCTCGCCCGTGATCAGGACAGTCGCCGGGGTGGGCGCCGCCTTGTCGATCGTCTCGCGCAGCCGGCGCACGGCCGGCGCGGTGCCGATCAGCTCGTCCGGCTCCTGGCGCAGGACGCTGTTCTCCGACTGCAGGCGCCAGGCGTCGACCGCGTTGCGCAGCGCGACCAGCACCCGCTCGCGCTGCAGCGGCTTCTCGAAGAAATCATAGGCCCCGCGGCGGGTGGCCTCGACGGCAGTCTGGACGTCGGCATGCCCGCTGATCATCAGCACCGGCATGTCGTAGCCCCGCTCGCGCAGGGCCTTGAGCAGGTCGAGCCCGTCCATCTCGGGCATCTTGATGTCGAGGAGGAGCGCGTCCGGAGGCCGTTCGGCCACGCGGGTGAGCGCCTGCGGGCCGCTGCCCGCCTCGTCCACCCGGTAGCCCTCGAACTCCAGGATCATGCGCAGGCTGTCGCGGATCGCCGCCTCGTCGTCCACCACCAGCACGGAAGCGCGGATGTTGTCAGTGGTTCTGGCCATTGTCGTCCCAGAGTCTAGCAAGAAAAAGGCCGGCCCCCGAATGGAGGCCGGCCCGGATGAGTGTCCCGTGTCCGCAGTCTACGGCACCTGCACGACTGCGAAGAACGGCTGGCTGCGCTGTCCCTGCGCGAAGGACATGACATAGAGACGGAGGTATGAGCCCTTCTTCGCATCCTTGACGACGCGCTCGAACGACTCGACTCCGTCCACCTCCTGGCCGTTGACCTCGGTGATGATCGTGCCCGGCCGGACGAACTGCTCGTAGAGCGGGCTGGTCGGCGCGACCTGGGTCACGACCACGCCGTCGATGTTGGTCGGGATGTCGTGCATCTGGCGCAGGCTCTGGCTGAGGTCCTGGTACTGGATGCCCATCCACTCGATGCCGCTCTCGGTATCCTCCTCGCGCTCCTCCTCCCTCTCGGCGGTGGCGTTGCGCTCCGGCCGCTCTCCGAGCTTGACCTTGAGCTGCACGGGCTTGCCGTTGCGCAGCACGTCGAGGTTGACCGAGGAGCCCGGACCCTTGTTCGCCACGTAGTTGATCAGGTCGCGGGTCGTCTTGATCGCGCGGCCGTCGACCTTGGTGATGATGTCGCCGTGGCGGACGCCGGCCTGCCCCGCGGGGGTGTCAGCTTCGACCGAGGCGACGAGGGCGCCGTCCGTGGACTCCAGGCCGAAGGCGCGCGCCTGGTTCCAGTTCAGGTTGTTGATCTGGATCCCCAGGTAGCCGCGGCTGACCTTGCCCTTCTCGCGGAGCTGCGGCAGCACCTCCTTGAGCGTATTGACCGGCACGGCGAAGCCGATGTTCTCGGCGCCCCAGTTGATGGCCGTGGCGATGCCGACCACCTCGCCGCGCAGATTGACCAGCGGGCCGCCGGAGTTGCCGAAGTTGATCGCCGCGTCGGTCTGGATGAAGTTCTCGAAGGAGGCGTCGCTGATGCCCAGCGACCGGCCCTTGGCGCTGACCACGCCGGTGGTGACCGTCTTGTCCAGGTTGAGCGGGTTGCCGATGACCATGGTCCAGTCGCCGACGCGCACGGCATCGCTGTCGCCGAGCTCCAGGAACCGCAGGTTCTCGCCCGCGTTGATCTTGAGCAGGGCTAGGTCGGTGGCCTGGTCGGTCCCCTTGACCTCGGCCGGGAAGTCGCGGTCGTTGAGGTGGACCTTGACCTCGGTCGCGCCCTCGATCACGTGGTAGTTGGTGACGACGAAACCGTCGCGGCTGATGACGAAGCCGCTGCCGCCGGCGTCAGAGCGGAACGGATCGCCCTCCTCGCCTTGTCCCTGGGGTCCCTGGGGTCCCCGGGGCGCCCGGGGTGCCTGTCCGGGGCCGCGCGGCGCGCCCTCCTCGTCCTCCTGGTCCTGCCGGTTGCGGGGGCCGAAGAAGAACTCGAAGGGGTCCATGCCCTGGCCCTGGCCACGGCCGCGGGGACGGTTCTCGATCGTCGCGGCCTGGATCGAGACCACCGCGGGATCGACCGCCTGGGCGAGGTCGGCGAAGCTGGGCAGCGCGGTGATCGGCGAATTGTTGCCTGCGATCTGGGTGGCGGACAGCGACGACTCGGCGTCGGCAGCCCGTCCCGGAACCGTCAGGTTGAGCCCGCCGGCCAGGACCATGCCGAATACCACCGCCCCTAGGACGAGCAGGAACGTCGTGAGTTGGCGCCTCTGGGTTGTGCTCATGGGGACCGAAATCTCCTTTCTCTTCTCGCAAACGTTCCAAGCAATCGTCCTGCCAGGGAAATTCCAGAGGGAGAAGGAGATCTCTCAAGCCCCGATCGTGCCAGATTGGCACGCCTCCGCTGCCTTTGTCTGCCTTTCGCGAGGTGATCGGTCGAGGTGGTAGAATTAAGCGTCACCATGGATCTGGTGAC
>DATLNC010000197.1:0-4823 GCA_035536935.1 Thermoanaerobaculia bacterium | reverse complement strand
AAGCTCCGGGGCCGGCGCCGCGAAATGGCGGGCATACGTGATCTTGCCCCGGAAGTAGAGGGAGCTCATGAAGGTGAAAGCCTCCTGGATCGTCACCCCCTCGGGGCTCCGGTAGCGCTCGGCGGCGCCGAACCGGGCTCGCGGCGACGTCAGTTGCGCCCCCCGTACCCCGTCGGGGGTGGCGGGGGAGAGAAGAAAGACTCTGGAGGGCCGGTTCCCGATATCCATACCGAATGGATAACAGGGCGCGCATTATTTCGCATTCCAAGGACCGACTCATTCCAAGGACCGACGCATTCCAAGGACCGACGCATTCCAGTGGCTGGGCTTTATGAGCTGAGGCTGCGCACCTGGCGCAGGAGCAGGGCTTCCGCCCTTTCGGCGGGCACGGGCTCGGAGAAGAAGAAGCCCTGGCCGTGCTCGCATCCGAGGTTGCGGAGCTTGGCCTTCTGCTCCGCCGTCTGGATGCCCTCGGCGACGACTTCCATGCCGAGCTGGTGGGCGAGCGTGACGATGGCCCGGACGATCGCCAGGTTCCCCTCCGCCTCCTCGATACGGGCGGTGAAGGAGCGGTCGATCTTCAGGATGTCCATCGGGACGCGGTGGAGGTAGTTGAGGGAGGAGTAGCCCTTGCCGAAGTCGTCCATGTAGAGCTGCACTCCCATGCTCTTCAGGCTGGAGAAGCGGCTGGCCGCCGAGTCGGCGTTGCGGATGATCACGCCTTCCGTGATCTCCAGCCCCAGGCAGGCGGGAGCGAGGCCCGAGGTCTCGAGCGCCTCACGGATCTGATCGAAGAGGTCGGCCTGGAAGAACTGCTTGTTGGAGAGGTTGACGCTCAGCTTGAGGGAGCCCATCTCCGGATGTTTGCGCTGGAGCTCGCGGATCTGGCGGCAGCTCTCGACCAGCACATAGCGGCCGATGGGCACGATCAGGCCCGTCTCCTCGGCGACGTCGAGGAACTCTTCGGGCTGCAGCAGGCCGCGCCGGGGGTGGTGCCAGCGCAGCAGGGCCTCGAAGCCTACGACCTCGTCGGTCGCGAGGTCCACGAAGGGCTGGTAGTGAATCCGGAACTGGCCGCGCTCGATGGCCCGCCGGAGATCGGTCTCGAGCTGCAGGCGCGCCATGACGAACTGGTGCATCTCGCGGTTGAAGACGATGTGGCGGGCTCGTCCCTTGGCCTTGGCCTTGTACATGGCCGTGTCCGCGTCGCGCAGCAGGTCCTCCGGCCGGTCGTACTCGGGGGTGTGGATGGCGATGCCGATCGAGGCGGTGACGAAGACCTCGTGCCCGCCGAGGTTGATGGGCGCCGAGAGACGCTCGTGGATGCGGTCCGCCACGCGCACGGCGTCGCTCACGTCGCGTCCGCCCTCGAGCAGGATCGAGAACTCGTCGCCGCCGACCCGGGCGATGGTGTCCGAGGGGCGCAGGGCGCCGGCGAGGGCGCCGGCGATCTGGATCAGCAGCTCGTCGCCCACGAGGTGGCCGAGGCTGTCGTTGACGATCTTGAAACGGTCGAGATCGAGGAAGAGCACGGCCGTGAGCCGTTCCGGCTCGCGCCGCGAGCGCTCCATCGACTGGCGCAGGCGGTCCATGAACAGCGCCCGGTTGGGCAGCCCGGTCAGATCGTCGTGCAGGGAGTCGTGGAGGAGCTTCTCCTCGGACCGCTTGCGGTCCGTGATGTCGTGGGAGTTGAGCACGATGCCGGTCACGGCGGGCTGGCGCAGGAGGTTGGAGGCGGTCGATTCGAGGGTCCGCCAGGCGCCGTCGCGGTGCAGGATGCGGTACTCGAACGTCGCGATCTCTCCCGGGCTCTCGACCAGGCGGAGCAGGGACTCCTCGACGGCCTGCCGGTCGCCCGGATGCACGAGGTCCAGCATGCCGCGGCCGGTGTGCTCTTCCGGCGCGAGGCCGAGGACCCGCTGGTGCGAGGGGCTCTCGTAGCGCACGATCCCGTCGGCGTCGAGGATGGAGATCAGGTCCGAGGCGTTCTGCACCAGCGAGCGGAAGCGCTCCTCGCTCGAGCGCAGGGCCTCCTCGGCGAGCCGGCGGTCGGTCACGTCCTCGAGGGCCCCCTCGTAGCGCAGGATCCGGCGGTCCTCGCCCAGGAAGGCCCGCACGGTGAAGCGCACCCAGATGACGGCATCGTCGAAGCGGCGCACCCGCGCCTCGAAGCTCTGCACCAGGCCCGCGCTCTCCATGGAGCGCTGCCAGCGGCCGCGCTCCTCGCGGTCGACGTAGATGTCGCCGACGTTGGTCTCGCGCAGGGCCTCCAGGCTGGGATAGCCGAGGATGCGCACCAGGGTGGAGTTGGCGTCCAGCATCCGCCCCTCGGGGGTGGTGCGGTAGAGGCCCACGGGCACGCCCTCGAAAAGGCCGTGGTACCGCTCCTCCGACTCCCGCAGCGCCGCCTCGGCCCGCTTGTGCGCGGTGATGTCGCGGGTGAAGGCGCAGTAGTACTCGTGCCCCTGGTACTCCAGGTAGGTGAGAGTGACCTCGCCGGGGAAGCGCTCGCCCCCCTTCCTGACGTGAGGCACCTCGAAGGTGGCGGAGCCCTTCTCGCGGACCTGCCTGGAGCGTTCCTGGAACTCGGCCCCCAGCTCCGGCGGCAGGAGATCGGGCACCGACAGGGCGAGCAGCTCCTCGCGGGTGTACCCCATCAGGGCGCAGGCCGCGTCGTTGACGTAGAAGAACCGGGCGTTGGGATCGGCCCAGAAGACGCCCTCGCCGGCCCGGTCGAGGAGGAACTGCATCAGCCGCAGAACCTCCTCGGTCTCCGAGGGGCTGCGCGGCAGCGCGGCATCGTCCTCCAGCAAAAACGCTCGCATCGAAGCGACTCACCTCCGGCGAATTGACATGACTGGAACCATAGGATTATAGCCCCTTTCGGTGCCGGGCCTCCACCCGAACGGTGATACCCTTTTTTCCCCGGCGTGCCGGTCCGCCCGGCCCGCCCTCTCAGGAGGCCTTACGGTGAACGACTCTCCCGCGTCTCTCTACCTGACGGATGTCGTCGATCAGTTCCGCCAGCTCAAGGACCTCGGCGACCGGGCCCTGGCCCAGGTGCGCGACGAGGACCTCTTCGCCGCCCTCGACCCGGAGTCCAACAGCCTGGCGGTCCTGATCCAGCACATGGCCGGGAACCTGCGGTCCCGGTGGACCGATTTCCTGAGCTCCGACGGCGAGAAGCCGGACCGCGACCGCGACTCCGAGTTCGAGGTGTCGGGAGGAACGACGCGGGCGCAGCTCCTGGACCGCTGGGAGGAGGGCTGGCGGTGCCTGTTCCAGGCCCTGGCCGCACTCCATGAAGAAGACCTGGCGCTCACCGTGCTCATCCGGGCCGAGCCGCACAGCGTCGTCAAGGCGATCAACCGCCAGCTCACCCACTACGCGTACCACGTCGGCCAGATCGTCTTCCTGTCGAAGCATCTCGCCTCCGCGAGCTGGCGGAACCTCTCCGTGCCCCGCGGCGGCACCCGGCGGTTCAACGAGGAGAAGTTCGGCAGCGGCCCTCAGGGCGGCCCCAAGTAGTATGGAGCCGGCCCGCCTGCCCGAAGCCCGGCGGCCGATGGCCCGCCTGTTCGGCTACCTGCGCTCCTACCGGTCGCGCCTGGCGCTGGCGACGAGCGCGAGCGTCGCCAACAAGATCCTGGACCTGATGCCGCCGCTGCTGGTCGGCTGGGTGATCGACTCCCTGCGCGGCAAGCCGCCGGGGTGGATCTCGTCGCTCGCGGGCACTCGCGATCCCTGGAGCATGGCCGTGGTGCTCGCCGGCCTCTCCGTCGTCATCTTCTTCTTCGAGAGCCTCTTCCAGTGGATGTACCAGGCGGGGTTCATGGGCCTCGCCCAGCGCGTGCAGCACGACCTGCGGATGGACGTCTACAACCGCATCCAGGAGCGGGAGATCGCCTTCTTCGAGGAGCACCGGCTGGGCGAGATCCTGGCCATGCTCAACGACGACGTCAACCAGCTCGAGCGCTTCATGAACACCGGCTTCAACGAGCTGGTGCAGCTCGCCGTGCTGTTCGTCTTCGCCTTCGCCGTGATGTTCCCCATCTCCTGGCAGCTCTCGCTGGTGGCGGTGGCCCCCATGCCCGTCATCCTCTGGGGCAGCCTGCTCTACCAGCGCCGCATCCAGCCCCGCTACCGGCGGGTGCGGGAGAGCGTGGGGGGCCTCGCCAGCCGGCTGGAGAACAACCTCGCCGGCATCCACGTCATCAAGAGCTTCACCGCCGAGGCGTTCGAGACCGAGCGGGTGCGCCTGGCCTCGGCGGAGTACCAGCGGTCCAACTTCGACGCCATCCGCCTGTCCGCGGTCTACACGCCGCTCATCCGCATGGCCATCGTGGCCGGTTTCGCGGGCGTTCTGCTGCTGGGGAGCTACTGGATCCTGAACGGCTCCGGCATCATCACCGTGGGCGAGCTGGTGCTCTTCTCCATGATGACCGAGCGGCTCCTCTGGCCCCTGACCCGGCTGGGCACGACGGTGGACGACTTCGAGCGCGCCCGGGCCAGCGCCCGCCGCGCCTTCGGCCTGCTGGACACCGAGCCTGCCATCCAGGACCCGGAGCGGCCCGAGCCGCTGGGCCGGGCGCGGGGCGAGGTGGTCTTCGACCGGGTGGAGTTCCGCTACGCCCGGGGACGGGCGGACGTGCCGGTCCTCCGTGACTTGAGCTTCCGCGTCGCGCCGGGGGAGACCCTGGGGATCGCCGGCCCCACGGGCGCCGGCAAGTCGACGCTGATCAAGCTCCTCCTCCGCCTCTACGACGTCACCGGCGGCGCCGTGCGGCTCGACGGCCACGACGTGCGGAGCGTCACCCTGGCCG
>DATLNC010000196.1:0-2625 GCA_035536935.1 Thermoanaerobaculia bacterium | reverse complement strand
GCGCTGGCGAGCACGGCGGCCCGCACTTCCATCTCGTCCGCCGAGGCATCCACCTCCACCCGGTCGCGCAGCTTGCCGTCCACCTGGACGACCAGGTGGATGCGCTCGCGGTGGAGCTTCTTCTCGTCGAACTCCGGCCAGGAGGTCTCGAGCAGGCTCTCGGTGTAGCCCCGCCGTTCCCACAGCTCCTCGGTGACGTGGGGAGCCAGGGGGTGCAGGAGCTGGACCAGCGTGTCGAACGCCTCCTCGCAGCGCAGCCGCGAGGCCGTCTTCTCCTCCAGGGCCCGGTTGAGGCTGTTCGACAGCTCCATCAGGGCCGCCACGGCGGTGTTGAAGGAGAAGCGCTGCAGGCTGTGCGTCACCCGCTGGATGGTGGCGTGGCGGTCGCGCTCCAGGTCGGCGTCCGCCGGCGCCGTGGGCGGCGCCTCGGGCAGGCGCTCCAGCATGCGCCAGACCCGCTGCAGGAAGCGGTAGGCCCCGGAGACCGCCTCGTCGCTCCATTCCGCCTCCTTCTCCGGCGGGCCGATGAAGAGGGTGTAGACCCGCTCCGTGTCCGCCCCCATCTCCTCGATCAGCTCGTCGGGCGAGACGGTGTTGCCGCGCGACTTCGACATCTTCTCGATGCGGCCGGACTTCTCCGACCAGCGGGTGATCATCCCCTGGTTGAACAGGTTCTGGAACGGCTCCTCGATCCCCACCATGCCGAAGTCGTGCAGCACCTTGCAGATGAACCGCGCGTAGAGCAGGTGCAGGATGGCGTGCTCGATGCCGCCGATGTACTGGTCGACGGGCATCCAGCGGTTGGCCAGCTCGGGGTCGAACATCCTCGTCGAGTCGCGGGGCGAGAGGTACCGCAGGTAGTACCAGGAGCTGTCGACGAAGGTGTCCATGGTGTCCGTCTCGCGCCGTGCAGGGCCGCCGCACTTGGGGCACTTCGTCTCCACGAACTCCTTGGAGCGCGACAGCGGGTTCCCCTCGCGGCCCGTGAACTCGACGTCGTAGGGCAGCTCGACGGGGAGCTGACCTTCCGGCACCGGCACGATGCCGTCCTTGTCGCAGTAGACGATCGGGATCGGCGTCCCCCAGTAGCGCTGACGCGAGATCAGCCAGTCGCGCAGCCGGTAGACGACCTTCCCCTGGCCCCAGCCGTTCTTCTCGATCCACTCGATGAAGCGGGCGATCGTCTCGGGCCCGTCCACGGCGCCGTCGAACGGCGGCGCGTTGCGGATCACTCCCGTGTGGAGGATCGCCTCGGTCAGCTCGGCGGGATCCGCCGCTTCCCCTTCCGGCCCCTCCGGGTGGTAGACCAGCCGGATCGGCAGTCCCTCCTGGCGGGCGAAGGCGAGGTCGCGCACGTCGTGGGCCGGCACCGCCATCACGGCGCCCGAGCCGTACTCGGGCAGCACGTAGTTGGCGAGCCAGACCGGGATCTCCTCCCCCGTCGCCGGGTTGACGGCGACCGAGCCGGTGTCGCGCCCTTCCTTGGGCGTCTCCTCGGCCGAGCGTTGGATGCGCGGCGTGTTCCGCACCTGCTCGATCCAGGCCTCGATCTTCTCCCGGTCCGGATGCCCCGCGATCAGCCGCGGGGTGAGCGGGTGCTCCGGGGCCAGCACCATGAAGGTGGCGCCGTGGAGCGTGTCGGGCCGGGTGGTGAACACCGTCACCGTTTCGCCCAGCGCGGGGACCGCGAAGCGGATCTCGGCGCCCTCGGAGCGGCCAACCCAGTTGCGCTGCATGGTCTTGACCTTCTCGGGCCAGCCTTCCAGCGTGTCGAGCCCTTGGAGCAGGCGGTCGGCGTAGTCGGTGATGCGGAAGAACCACTGCTCCAGGTCGCGCTGCACCACCGGCGTGCCGCAGCGCTCGCAGGCGCCGTCCACCACCTGCTCGTTGGCGAGCACGGTGCGGCAGCCCGGGCACCAGTTGACGGGCGCCTTCTTCTTGTAGGCGAGGCCCTTTTCCAGCATCCGCAGGAACAGCCACTGGTTCCAGCGGTAGTACTCGGGGAAGCAGGAGGCGATCTCCTTCGACCAGTCGAAGAGGATGCCCCAGCGCCGGAACTGCTCCTTCATCACCTTGATGTTGGCGACCGTCCAGTCCTTGGGATGGACGCCGCGCTGGATGGCGGCGTTCTCGGCGGGCAGGCCGAAGGCGTCCCAGCCCATGGGATTGAGGGCCCGCTTGCCGTTCATCCGCAGGAAGCGGTAGAGGGCGTCGCCCAGGATGTAGTTCCGCCCGTGGCCGACGTGGAGGCGGTCTCCCGACGGATAGGGGAACATCATCAGCATGTAGTACTTGTCTTGGGGCTGGCGCAGGTCGACCTCGGCCGCGCGCGTCTTCTCCCAGCGGTCCTGCCATTTGGCCTCGACGGCCTTGTGATCGTATGGGGTGCTCATCCCTAGAGTCTCTCCACGCGCTTCGATCCGATATTGCGGCGGCGCGCCGCGCCCTGGGGTCAGGTCAGGCTGCCCGGGAAGGTGTGCTGCTTGAGGAGGCCGTCCAGGAGGCCGTTGACGAACCTCCCTGACTGCTCGGAGCCGAACCTCTTCGCCAGCTCGATGGCCTCGTCGACCACCACCAGCTTGGGCGTGGCGGGCTCGAAGAGCATCTCGTAGATGGCCAGCCGCA
>DATLNC010000195.1:0-23279 GCA_035536935.1 Thermoanaerobaculia bacterium | reverse complement strand
GCACACCTCCTGGTTTTTCGCGAAGAACGTGCTGGAGCCTTTCGGGGTCTACTCGGAGGACGACGCGAAGCTGGAGTACGTCCTCAACTCCTACTATGAAGCGCTGGGGCCGCGCATCCGCCGCGATCACCGCGGGCTCGTGAGCCGGCCCACGAACGACGAGGTCTACCGCTTCCGCGAGTCGGTCGACGACCGCATGGCGGAGCTGATCCAAGGCGTGTCCGAGGCCGACCTGGAGCGCCTCGGCTTCCTTATCGTCACCGGCATCCAGCACGAGCAGCAGCATCAGGAGCTGCTGGTGACGGAGGTCAAGCACATCCTTGGGTCGAACAGACCCGAGCTGCGCGAGCCCTACCAGGCCGCTGTCGAGACCGGCAGCGGCCCGGCGCCGGAAGCCCGGTGGTGCGACATTACGGGGGGCCTGCACGAGTTCGGGAACGTGGAGGGAGGCTGGTGCTGGGACAACGAAGTGCCGGTCCACAAGGCCTGGCTCGACGATTTCGCCCTGCTCAACCGGCTGGTGACCAACCGCGAGTACCTGGAGTTCGTCGAGGACGGCGGCTACTCGAATCCCCTCCTCTGGCTGTCGAACGGTTGGGCGAGAGTGCGGGATGAGGGCTGGACCTCGCCTCTGTACTGGGAGGACGGGCAGGTCTGGACCCTCTCCGGAACCCGCGACATCGATCCGGACGAGCCGGTCTGCCACGTGAGCTTCTACGAGGCCGACGCCTATGCCCGCTGGAAGGGAGCCCGCCTGCCCACCGAGCGGGAGTGGGAGCACGCCGCGCGGACCTCCGGGTTCCCCGGCGAGGGGAACTTCCTCGACAGCGGCCTCCTCCACCCCCGTGCCGCAAGTGGTGGCAATGCCCTCGTCCAGATGGGCGGCGACGCCTGGGAGTGGACGACCAGCCACTACGAGCCCTATCCGGGCTACCGGCCGTTCGAAGGCGCGCTCATGGAGTACAACGGAAAGTTCATGGACAATCAGCGCGTGCTGCGCGGCGGCTCCTGCGCCACGCCCGCCAACCACATCCGCGCCAGCTACCGCAACTTCTGGCCGGCGGATGCCCGCTTCCAGTTCACGGGGATCCGGCTTGCGAAGGCCCTCACCAATCCGCCGTCCCCGGCTCTCCCTTGAAGGGCCCGACCACGTCGCTGGTGATCCAGCCGCCGTAGAAGCCTCCTGCCTGAGGGGTGACGCGCTCGCCGTCCACGTAGCAGGCTTCCATGAGGTGGGGGTAGAAGGCGACGCGGTGGCGGAGCTCTTCGAACATGCGCGTGGGCATCTGGTAGAACCAGGCGGCTGAGGGCGCCCGGAGGCCGTTCACCTCGACGTCGTAGTAGTGAGTGAGGCCCTTCCACTCGCACCAGCTCGAATCCTCGTTCTCGCGGAAGTGCTCCAGCTTCACGTCCTCGGGCGGGATGTACCAGGTCGGGGGATGGCTCGTCTCGAGCACGCGCTTGGCCCGGCGCGTCTCGGCCAGCAATACGCCGTTGAACCAGACCTGGATATGGCGTGCCGAATCCTCCACCCGCGGGGGGCGCGGATAGTCCCAGACGGACTCCTGACCGGGACCGGGCTCGACGGGTTCGACAGGGAGCGGGATCGTCGTCATGACACGGCCATTCTATAGAGCAAGAGGCCAGGCGAGGGCCTGTCAAAGCACCCTCCCTCCTGGCCTCCCCCCGGATACAGAGACCGCGGCTACTTCCGGGTGAACTCGGGCTCGTGCTGCTCAACGCCCTGCGGGCCACCCGTAACAGAGGAGGTGGTCACGTTGCCGCCGGTCGTGGGCGTGGTGCTGCCAAAGTCGCCGCCAGCATTCCCGGTCATCCCGGGCGTGCCGGTCGTTCCGCCCTTGGCGGTCTCCTTGAGATCGGAGGCCTGGCGCTTGCCTTCCTCCTTGACCGTATTCGTGGCCTCCTTGGCGACCGTGCGCACCTTCTCGGCGAGCTTCTCGGGCGTCAGGTCCTGACGCTCGGCCTCTTCCTTGAGGGTGTCCACCGCCACCGTGGCGACCTGCTTGCCCTTCTCCAGGGCCTCCCCGCCCACCTCTTTCGCGCGCTCCATGAGACGGTCGCGCGTCTCGCCCATGAGCTCGTCCTCCTTGCGGGTGGACGGGATCATGAGACCGGCGACGACGCCGAGGGCGATCGCCGCGGCGCCGAGCGCCATGGGCCGCTCTTCCATGGTCTCCCAGAAGCCGACCCGCGCCTGGCGCGTCCGGTAGCGCGCTTGCTCCCGCGCCTGCCAGCTCAGCTCGGAAGCCTTCTCGCGAGCCGTGCCCGCGGCCTCGGCTACCCGATCCTTGGCACCGATCACGGCATCCTTGGCCGTGCTGGCCGCATCGACCACCGCATCCTTGGCGGTGGAAGCTGCCCCGGTCACCGCGTCCTTGGCCGTGCCGGCAGCGCCGGAGACCGTGTCGCGGGCCGAGTGCAGGGCGGAGCTGACGCGGCCTTCGCCCTCGTCATAGCTCTGGTCATAATCCCCTGCATAGCCTGTCTCGTAGCCGCCGGTCGTGCCGGCATAGCCCGTGCCCGTGTAGCCCCTGCGGCCGCTGTAGCCGTAGGCACCGGCATAGCCCGGACGGTAGCCGTATTCGGCGCGGTATTCGGCGCGGTCATCGCTGCCCTTCGTATTATCGCTCAGCATCCAGGCGATGCCGACGCCGATCACCGCGGCCGGGCCGGGGTGCTGCTTGGCGATCCGCCAGAGCCGGCTGGCGCCGGCAGTGGAGCCGCCGCGGAAGAGGCCCCAGGCCTCCATCGCGAGCTGCGTGGGAGTCAGCTTCGACTCGAGGGCGTCCAGGTTGCGGTCCATCTCGCGGCGGGTGTTCTCGATCTCGCTGCGGATCTGCCGCGAGTTCGGCCCGTTGTCATCGTTGTCAGAAAGGTTCGTACGGCCCGTTACTTCATCTTCGCGGTAAGCCATTCCTTGTTCTCCTTCAAGCTCTGGGTGGTTCTCTGTGGAGCGATGCCTTCCTGCTTGAGGGCTTGGAGGGCTTTCTTCACCATGCCGTAACCGATGAAGGCAAGGACTCCGCCCACCAGGAGCGGCGCGAGCCACATTGCCACGTCACGGTCCATGAACTGGGAGAAGAGAGCGATCAGGCCGAGAGTCAGGGCTGCCAGCAGGACCAGGGCCCCGGCGAACAGCACCGCGCCGCCGGTCGCGACCGAGCCCATGTTGGTGCCCAGCCGCGACATCTTCTCCGACATCTCGGTCTTGGCGAGATCCACCTCCTGCCGGAGCAGTTGGCTGGTCTCGTCACGCAGGTCCCTCAGGATCTGTCCAAGGGAACGATCATCGCGCAACGGCTGCATCTTCAAGCACCTCCCGGCGTGTCAGGGACCTTGAAGCCCTCGGGTTCGCCATAAGGGCCTTCCTTCTCGCGCGTGCGGAACGCCTCCTGCGGGCCCTGGTAATCGTTTCCCCGGCCGTACCGCTCACCGGGATAGGACGCGTAGGCATTGGTGTCGTCGCCGTCGTAGCCGCTCCGGCCGTAACGGCGCTGCCCGTAGCCCTCGTCCAAGGAGACGTAGGAGTTGGCGTCGTAGCCGCCGAAGCCGCGCTCGGACGAGCTCTTGAGGAACCGCGCCAGGAGCAGCCCCGCGAGGAAGGTGCCACCCAGGAAGACATCGGGATGACGCCGCGCGAAGGTCTCGGTGTCGCGGAAGAACGTGTTCAGGTCGCGGTCGCGGAGGTAGTTGGAGAGGCGGTCCACCTGGTCGGCGGCGCGCATCGCATACTGCCCGACCCCGGCGGCCTGATCCTGCTCCTGCAGGCGGTTGCCCACGTCGCGGATCGCGCCGGCCACGCCGCCGAGACTGTCGGCCGCCTGGTCCTTCTGACGGCTGACGAGGCCCGACACGTAGTCGCTCGCCTGGCCCGCGACCTTGGAGGTCTCGCGCTTGGCCTCTTCGGCCAGGTTGCGGACCTGCTCTTTTGCCTGCTGCCCCACGCCCTGCGTATCGTTCGTGTTCGATGCGAAAGGATCTGGATTCGTGGAGGCAGGTGGGGTGGCCGTCGGGCGGTTATCGCCCGGATTGTCAAGTCTCGCCATAGCACCTTTCCTTTCTGTGTGTTACTGCGGCGTGCCCTACTCCAACCAAGAAGCCCAGCACCGGACCTGGAAACAGGTCACCGCATCTGGAGATATCCTTTCGCAAGAGGCGTGCCAGTCAGGAAAACCTTTCGAGAGGCAGCCCGCAATCCTCACAATCCCCGCCCGCGGATTTGTACTCGGTGCTGCAGTACGGGCACCAGGACTGCGCTTCGAAATCCCGCCGATCCGGCGCCGCGAGCGCTTCGGCCTCGCCGATCCCCATCCGCTCCAGCAGCCGGAGCAGCGCATCCCGCCTCTCGGTCCAGTGCCGGCGCCAGCCCTCTTCTCCCCGCTGCGCGGCGAAGGCGGCGCCGTGCAGCTCGGCCCGGACGCGCGCGAGGAACCCGGCCCGCGGCAGCAGCAGCGCCGCGACGGCGAGGGGATCGAAGCCTTCGAAGAGGTGCCGCCCGAGGGCCGGCACGGCGCGGGTCGCCGAGATCGGCGAGAGCAGCAGGGTCGAAATGGGAGCGGAGCGCCGCAGCAACCCGTCCCGCCGCAGGCGGGAGCCGGCGAACGCGGCAGCCCCGACCACGGCCAGGTAGAGCGCCAGGATTCCGGCGAGCAGCGGAGCGAGGAGGATCTCGGGCCTGGGATGGAGATAGAGGACGGCGGGGAGCAGGAGGAGGGTAAGGACGAAGAGGGCCCAGCTCAGGAAGCGCAGGAACTGCGTCTCCTCCCGGAACGCCTCCAGACGGACCTGCGCGGCGTCGAGGTCCAGGGTTTGGCCCGCGTGCTTCGCGAGGCGCTTCTCCCGCGCCTCGGGAGCCAGGCCGCGGGCCTCTTCCAGGAGCTCCCGGAAAGCCTCGGCGTGGCTGCGCGAAGGAAGGCGGACGCGGTGCGGGCCGCCGAGCCGGAGGGTGGCCTCCTCCACCTCCGGAGAGATCCGCTCCCAGGGCAGGCGCGTCCAGCGCTCGGGATCGTAGGCATGCGCTCCGCGGACCGTCGGCTCCGTGAGGAGAAGCCCGTCTCTTGTAGGAATGGCCACCGGTCCGGCCGCGGAAAAGGCGAGATCGAGAGGCAGGATGCCCGCCAGGCGCACGCCGCGGCCCTCGACGGCGCTCCAACCCCAGAGCCGGCGCGCGAAAAGTAGATCCAGCGCGCCGACCCAGGCGAGGCCGTCGAGAGCGTAGAGGACGGCGAGGAACGGGAAGATCTCCCGGAAGACGGCGAGCATCTGTTAGGGGGCGATCGCGGTCCCGGTATCGCCGGACCCTTCGTCCTTCTTCCTGCCGCCCAACATCTTCTTGATGCCGGTGCCGAGCGCGACGAGCCCGGCGACGATCAGCTTGCCGCCCTTGGCGAGCAGCTTGCCGAGATAGGCGAAAAGGCCGAGCTTCACGGCCGCGGCGCCTGCGCCCCCGGCGATCAGGGCGGTCAGCCCGTACTCGGCCACCTTGTCGCCGCTCACCCAGTCCGCGTACCGCTTGCCTTCCTGGAAGGAGAAGCCCGAGAGCAGCGTCTGCACGTGCGGCAGGTCTGCCTGGAGCGAGCTCGGGTCGGTCACCAGCGTGGCCGAGATGTAGCCCTTCCGGCCGAGCAGGCGGACGTCGTAGTTGACGCTGCGGTCGGTGCCTGCCTCGGTGTCCCCGCCTTTGGCCTCGATGGCCCAGACCAGGTTGTGGCTCTTCGCGTCGTAGTGGGGCTTCTCGAACCAGCCGGTCACGTGGATCTCGCCGCCGCCGAGCTTCTTGCGCTCCTCGTTGGAGGCCTCGGTGCCTTCGCGCACCGACTCGAGGATGGCGTCGGCGTCGATCTTGTCCTTCTCGTCGTCCTTGACGAAGCCGACCTCGTCGTACTCGAAGAGGAGGAACCAGTTCTTCCCCTCCCCCTCGGGCATGATCACCCCGACCTCGTCGCCCGAGGGCGGATTGCCGGTCATCTCCATGAACTTGCGCGTCTCGTCGCCGCCGGCGAAGACGTAGCCCTCGGGGACGTCGATCCGGGCCAGGTTGTCGCCGAGCTCGGCGGTGGTGGGACCCGCGGTCCACTCGATCTCCGGCTCCTCCTGGGCGGAGGCGGAGACGGCAAGGGTGAGGAGAACGGCAAAAGCGGCGGATAGAGCTTTTCCAGACACGGGGATCTCCTTTGATTTCAGGCGCAGCCTGACTCGGGTGTCCGCCGGCAGGATTTCATTTCAATTCTTCGGACAGATCCTCAAAGTTTCCGGACCAACGCCTGAAGTTTCCGGACAAATTAGAGAAGTTTCAGGACCATCTCTCGAAGGAACCGGACAATTTAAAGGCAAATCCGGACAAAATAGAGAAGGTATCGGACAAGATCGAGAAGGTATCGGACAAAAACGCGAGGGTATCGGACAATAACCCGATGGTATCGGACAATATGCAGAGGGTATCGGACAATCCTGGGATGGTTTCGGACAATCTCGCGACGGTTTCGGACAGCTCAGGGAAGGTATCGGACAGTCATGCGAGGCCGGGTCGATTCATGGGAAACTTCTCCTTGTCCATGGAGGTTTTCCGGAAGGCAACCCAAAAGGAGACGAGATGAAAAGAGGGTTCCTCTTGCTGATACTGCTGGCGCTGATCGCCGTCCCCGCCGCAGCCGATCACCGGATCGGCGCCGGGATCCACCACTGGCAGACGGTCGACGACCTGGCGGACGAGGGCTTCGAGGGAGTCGATGACGAAGGCTCCTCGGGGATCGTTTCCTACCAGTACATGCCGGAGGGGATCTTCTCGCTGGAGCTCGACCTGGAGTACTTCGCGGACGGCTTCGCCGGCTCCACCGAAGAGGCGTTCTCGCCCCAGGCCTACCTGCTGGTCGGCCACGGCCTCTATGCCGGCGCGGGCGTCGGCGTGACCCAGTCCGATGGCGAGACCTCGGACATGTTCTACGCCGCGAAGGTCGGCTTCGACATCTCCATCATCCCCAGGCTCAGCCTGGACATCAACGCGAACTACCGGTTCGACAACTGGGACCTGATCGACGAGGTCGAGACCGACACCGTGACGCTCGGAGCGCTGGTGCGGCTGCGGCTCTAGAGAACCAGCCGGACGACGAGCCAGCACCAGGCCGCGGCGAGGATCGAGGCGATCAGGTCGAGCACGACCCCGGTCCTCGCCATGCGCGGGATGCTGACGTAGCCGCTGCCGAAGACGATCGCGTTGGGCGGCGTCCCCACCGGCAGGGCGAAGTCGCAGGAACAGGCGATGGTGGCCGCGAAGAGCGTCGTGGTCATGACCTCGGGCGCCACCGCGTCCTTGAGCACCACGAGCATCACCGCGATCGTGGCGGTGTTCGAGGCCACGGCCGAGAGCGCCACCACCGCCACGCTCGACAGCAGCACCTGGGCGAAGGGGGGCACGCCGCGGATCGCCAGGAGCTGCGCCCCCAGCCAGGCGGACAGGCCGCTCTTCTGGATCGACGCGGCCATGGCGAACCCGCCTCCGAGGAGCAGCAGGGTCTCCCACGGCACCTGGGCCAGCGCCCGGAAGCCGAGCACCTGCCGGCCCTCAGTCCGCCAGAGCATCAGGACCAGGGCCGCGAGCATGGCGATCCCCCCCTCCACGTGCGCCGAGGTCAGCTCGAACGGCACCCGCGTCTTGAGGAAGTCGGTCAGCAGCTTGCCCGCGATCCACAGGCCGGCGGTGACCAGGAAGACGCCGAGGACGATGCGCTCCGGCCGGCGCACCGGGCCGAGCTTGGCCAGCTCGTCCGCGATCACCTCCTCGCCGATCTCCCCCACCAGCCCTTCCTGCCGGCCGATCCGCCAGAGCATCCACCAGACGACCGGCAGGAACATCAGCACGAACGGCAGCCCCACGGCCAGGAACTGGAGGAAGGTGACCTCGATGCCCAGGCGCTCCATGAAGCCGGAGAACTGGGCGTTCGGAGCCGTGCCGATCTTGGTGCCGATGCCGCCGACGTTGGCGCCATAGGCGATGGCCAGCATGATGGCCATGCCGTAGTGCCGGAGCCGGCCGGCCCCGCGCTGGTCTTCGACCTGGAGCACCACGGCGAGCCCGATCGGCATCATCATCGCCGCGGTGGCCGTGTTCGAGATCCACATGGAGATGAACGCGGTGGAGACCAGGGTGCCGGCCAGGAGCCGCCGCGGATCGCTGCCGATGCGGTCCATGATCCCCAGGGCGATGCGCCGGTGGAGGTTCCACTGCTGCATGGCCGCGGCGATCCCCATGCCGCCGGCAAACAGGAAGATGTAGGGGTCGAGATACGGCTGCACCGACTGCCGGACGCCCGCGCCCAGGCCGCCGCCGAAGACTCCGGTCAGGGGGAAGAGCACGAGCGGCACGCAGGCCGTGACGTAGATCGGCAGCGCCTCGGTCAGCCACCAGATGGCCATGAGCGCAGCGCCCGCGGCAGCGAACGCCGGCCGCGACCCGAATTCGGGATCGTGGCGCAGGGGCGTGTCCAGGAAGGCGAGGAGGAAGAACGCCAGGAGCCCGCCGAGCAGGCCGGCGAGCTTCAGCGGAGTCAGGGAAAGGTTTCTAGGCACAGCTTCAATCGGGGAGCATCAGGCGGCGGTCGAGCACGGCGCCGGGCGCCATGGCCACGCAGTCGCCGCCTCCTGCCCTGGCCTCGTCCAGGGCGGCCCTGACCGCCCGCAGCAGCTTCTCGGAGGAGTGCCCGCAGTCGGGGAAGGCCGCGACGCCGAATGAGAGGGTAAGCTCCATCTCCCGGACGGCGCTGCGGATCTGCTCGGCGCGCGTCCGCACTCCTGCGAGCGGCGCTTCGGGGAGGATCAGGCCGAAAATCCCTCCCTCATGGTAGCTCGCCACGTCGCCGCCCCGCACGCGGCGGTTCAGCAGGGCGCCGACCGCGCGCAGGAGCTCATCGGAGAATTCGGAGGCGTCCAACCGCATCAGGATGATCCCGAGCGGCAGGTTGCGCCGCTCCATCCGGTGGATCTCCCGCTCCACCGAAGCCTCGAAGTAGCGGCGGTGGAAGAGCCCGGTCAGGGGGTCGCGGATGAAGCTGTGGACGTTGGCCGGGGCAGGGACCGCCGGGACCTTGCGCTCGGCCGGGCGGCTCTCGAAAAAACCTCGGTAGCCCTCCACCTCCTGGCGCAGCGAGTCCGTATCGTGCGCGCTGCTGGCCAGGGAGTCCTCCAGGCGCCGGCGAGCCTCCTCGCTTTCGCGGCCCTGGTGCCGAGCCGCCAGCGCCATTCCCCAGAACAGGGCCACCCCCCAGGCGAGGAGGAGAGCCAGGGCCGGCAGCAGCCTGGGGGCGAAGCGCCAGAGCGCAATCACCCCCAGGCTCAGGGCTACGGCGATCCCTACCGCCGGGAGCGGAAGGTGCCGGGCAGAGGGTTCGTTCTCGACGGTCATGACTTCGTGACCTCGGGATGCGGGTGCGGATCGGTCCGCGGCGCTTCTACGACGGTTAGCCATGGAATGATATGCCGGGACAGGCGCCGCGCCAAGCGGCACCGTCGATCCCCGGGAGGAGCCCCCTATGAAGCTGATCCCCTGGCTGGCAGCCGCCATCCTGATCCCCACCGTCGCGCACGCGGCGCACGCGGGAGATCCCCTGGCGCACACCTACTCGATCGTGGCCCGCGACCCCGCCACCGGGGAATTCGGCGTGGCGGTCCAGAGCCACTGGTTCCAGGTCGGGACCGTCGTGCCCTGGGCCGAGGCCGGGGTGGGAGCCGTGGCCACGCAGTCGTTCTCCCGGATCGACTACGGTCCCAAGGGGCTGGAGCTGATGCGCCAGGGCAAGTCGGCCAAGGAGGCCCTCGACCAGCTCGTGGCCCAGGATCCCGAGAAGGACGTGCGGCAGGTGGCCATGGTGGACGCCCAGGGACGGGCCGCGGTCTGGACCGGCCCGAGGTGCATCATCGCCGCCGGCCACCAGACCGGGAAAGGCTATTCCGTGCAGGCCAACCTGATGGACAAAGCCACGGTATGGCCGGCCATGGCCAAGGCCTTCGAGAATGCCAAGGGGGACCTGGCCGACCGCATGCTCGCCGCGCTCGAGGCCGCCCAGGGCGAGGGCGGCGACATCCGCGGCAGCCAGAGCGCGGCCCTGATCGTGGTCAAGGCCAAGTCCTCCGGCGAGCCCTGGAACGACCGGCTGGTCGACATCCGGGTGGACGACAACCCGCAACCGCTCGCGGAGCTGCGCCGGCTGCTCGGGTTGCACCGCGCCTACGAGGAGATGAACCGCGGCGACGAGGCGGTCGCCAAGAACGACTTCCAGGCCGCCCTCGGCCACTATACGAAAGCGACGGGCCTCGCCCCGGGGATCGTGGAGCTCCCCTTCTGGCAGGCGGTGGCGCTGTTCGTGGCAGGCCAGGAGGACAAGGCGCTGGCGCTCTTCAAGGATGTTTTCGCCAAGGAGCCGCGCTGGGCAGCGCTGGTCCCCCGGCTGCCCGCCTCGGGGCTGCTGCCGGAGGACCAGAAGAAGATCGACAGGATACTTTCGGTCGCGCCGAAGTAATTGATCCCATCCCCCCTCTCCCCGGCCCTCTCCCCGTGCCGGGGGAGAGGGAGAAATCAGCGCTTGCGGACGAGGGCCACCCAGTCCTGGGTCGTGGCGCCGCCCGGCGGATTGCCGATCGTGACCGTCGCGCCGCCGCTGACCGTGGCGATCGATCCGATCCGCAGGTCGCCGCCGTTGCGCGGGTCGAACCAGCGCACGTCGAAGGAGCCGGACACGCCCGCCAGGCTCAGGTTGGCCGTGCCGCCGTTCGGCAGATAGATGGCATACACCTGCCCCGCCTTCGCCAGGACGTAGTCGGCGCTGGCCGAGGTCAGCCCGTCCGCGTGCACCATCTCGGTGAAGGGCAGGTGCGTCCGGAAGAAGTCCAGGGCCAGGCGGGTGAGGTCCCACATGTGGTCGCGCGAGCGCCAGTCCTCGCAATTCAGGTCCGCATCCGGATAGCTGTAGCCGAAGTACCACTCGACACCCGCGCCGCCGGCCATCAGGTTGCCCCACAGCGCCTGCTTGCGGACCGCGTCGTGCCAGAAGTCGTCGGCGTCCGGCTTGACGCCCGTGCCGGCGGGGCCGATCTCGTCCAGCGAGACGAACCACTTCCGCCCTGCCGCGGCCGAGCGGTCGATCCACTTGACCGTCTCGGAGTGAACGGGGCCGAGGCTGCCCATCTGGAGAGAGGGGCCTTCGACGGTCGGGTATCCCAGAAGCGGGTTGTAGACGGCGTCGTACTGGGTCGGGTAGGTATGGACGACGACCGGATGGTCGTAGGGGTCCAGGCTCTTGAAGAAGTCCGCGAACTGCTTGCGCTGCGCGTCCGTGTTGGTGTTCTCCTCCCCCAGGTTCCAGACCACGCCAAGGTGGTGCCCGAAGCGGGCGATCAGCTCGCGGTAATAGAGCTTCCGCTGCACGCCCAGGGCTCCGCCGTCGAGCAGCTGGTCGTTCTCCGTCTCCTGGGTGACGAGGTGCTGCATGAGCCCAAGGGCGTCCATGTGCGCCAGGACGATCTCCCACTGGCCCAGCTTGCTGCAGTCGAACCGGTAGCGCTCCCCATAGGCGGTCCAGGGGTACACCTCGCGCCCGTCCCCGTTGACGTTCATGGTCAGGGCGTAGACCGAATTCATCCCCTTGTCCGCCAGGTAGTTGAGAGCGCCGATGATGCCCTTGCCCTTGCCGCTGCCCCAGGTGGGGTTGCCCGTCCGCCAGTCCTGGACGTGGGGTTCGTACCGGTGGAGCCCGTCCACCAGGCTGTTGGCGGTGCCGCCGTTGTCCTGAGTGTTGTCAAACTCAAAGTAGGCGAAGAAGTTCTCGGGGCTGTCCGCGCCGCCCTTGAGGAAGGGCTCGCCGGTCTGCGCGAACCTCAGGTGATGTCCTCCGGTGTGGCGCAACAGCCCCTTGCCGCGGAAATCGCGCCCCGTCTTGTTGGTCGGGCCTACCGTGAAGGCGCCGCTCGCGCCGTTGAACGAGGTGGCCGTGCCCGTGCCGACTCCGGCGGCGACGTCCTTGCCCGCCCGGAACGAGGCCTTGTAATCCCAGGTCCCCTCCTTGTCAGGAGCGAAGTGGACGCGCCACTTGTTGCCGCTCGTCGCGCCGGTCTGGGCGGCATTGCCGTCGGCCGCGTAGTAGCCGGGCACCACCCGCCTGGCTCCGGTCGCCCGGTGCACGAAGGTCACATCCAGGCGGTAGTCGCGGAAGGGGTTGGGGCTGGCGGTCTCGCTGGTCTGCGGCCCGCTGAAGGTGACGTCGATCCGGTGCCACTTCCTGAGCTCGCCGGTGACGGTTCCGGTGGCGGCAAAGGCTGGCAGACTGGTCAGAAGCAGGAGAGAGAGGAAACAACGGTACAACGTTTTACATCCTTTTATCAGGCCCCCTCTCCCCCGGATACAGGAGGGGGAGAGGGGGGATGGGATCAACCTATCTGGGGAAGGCGTTGCCGTCCAGGCCGCCGCAGTAGTTGCCCGCGGCGTTGTGGTACGTCTTGATCTGGCCGGTGTTGGTGTCGGTCACCGTGATCGTGTACTCCAGGTCGCTCAGGGTGCCGTAGAAGAAGTCGATCCGGTCGCCGTAGTCGATGACCTTGGCCATCAGCTCCAGATTGCTCGTGTCCGTGAAGTAGAAGGCGCCGGTCACGGCCGAGATGGGGACGGCGCCGCCCGTGCCGCTGGTGCTGTTGCCCGGGTTGCGCCAGTCCACCTTCACCGCGAAGCGGTTGTTGAGCAGGCAGAGCGTGTTCTTGTCCTTCTTGCAGGTGCCGGCCGCGGCCGTCCTGGTCGAGGACATTGACGACATCGAGGGGCCGGTCGAGACCGCGAGGGTCGATGCCGATCCGGCGAAGGCCCCCTGGTCGATGCCGCCGCACTCCTTGGGCGTGTTCTCGTAGACCTTGCTCACCCCGGTCTGGGTATCGCTGACGATCAGGCTGAACTTCAGGTTCGTGAGCTGGCCGTAGAACACCTTGACCACGTCGCCGAAGTTGAGCAGCTTCACCATCAGCTCGATGTTCGAGGGGTCGCCGAAGGTGAAGAAGCCGGCGGCGTCCGTGCGCGGCACCGCGGTGCCGACGCCCTGGGCCTTGTTGAACTGGTTCTCCCAGAAAAGCTCGACCCGGAAACGGTTGCCGAGCAGGCAGAGGTTGTTCGTCCCCTTCTTGCACGGCTGCAGCGCCTGGTAGTTCGAGGTCAGCACCTTGGTGGCGTTGAGCGTCTGGGCGTTGTCGGTCTGGCCGGCGACGCCGGTGGCGATGCCGCCGCGCGTCACGTTCGGATTCGAGAAGTTCTCCACCCAGGGGCAGACCGAGCAGTTGTTGCCGTACGCCATGACGGTGCGGAACTGCCCCTCGACGATGTGGCCGAAGGCGAACGGGAAGAGCGCCTCGGAGGCGTTGCCGGCGTTCGGGCGGTCGTGATTGGCGGCCATGTTGTGCCCGACCTCGTGGGCGAGCACCAGCGGGCCGCAGGCCCGCCTCACCGCCGAATAGGCATAGGGCGCGAACTCGTTGCTGAAGGCGTCGTTGGTCATCAGGAAGCCGATGCCGCAGGCGCCGACCATCTGGTTCACGAACAGTGTCACGAGGTCGGCCCCGACGGTCTTGCGCAGGGCGGCGACCTCCTTGTTCTTCTGGAAGGCGATGAGGTCATCCTCGGGGTTGCCGGTCTCGGGGATCTTCATCTCCCGGGCGTACACCAGGTTCAGGCGGGCGTCGATCTGGCTGTTGGCGAAGGCCGTGTTGGCCACGTCGACCGCGTTCTGGACGATCAGGCGGAGCTGGCGGGTGCCTCCCAGGCCGACACGCGCTTCCGGGGTCCAGAGGGCGAGCAGGTCGAGGCGGACGGGCGCGGCGAGGCCGGCCGTGATCCGTTCGTGATTGATCTTGGCGGCCTTCGCCTCGGCCTGGGCCGCGATCCGGGCCGCCTGGCGCTGCCGTGGGGACTTGGGGGTCACATCCGGCCGAAGGGTGCCGGCGCAGCTCTCCACGGCGTTCTCCACCTGGAGGAGCCGGTGCTCGCCGGGCGCTCCCGGCTCGATCTCGTAAAGGGCGTCGGTCGTGACGATGAAGCCGGCCATCAGGTCGCCCATCACGGTCAGGGTCGCGGTCCCCACCTCGCCGAGGACGGGATCGACGACCTTGCCGCGCCAGGCGAGGTCGCCCGGGCCGCGGCGCTCGATCTCCGTGGCCTTCATCTCGTAGTCGCGCTCGTCGAGGAGGCGCATCCGGAACGGCCCCTCCAGCGCGGAGGCATCGACGGCGATCCGGCGCTCGGCCAGGATCTCCCGGCCGGCGACGGCGGATAGGACGGATACCGAGTCCCGCGAAGCCCCGCGGTCCAGGAAGCGGAACAGGTCGCCACGAGGTATCTCATCGGCGGCAACAGCAACAGCCGGCAGCGCGCCGAGACAGAGCAGGAGAGCGCAGAGGATCGGGAGCTTGGAGCGCATGGGGATACTTCCTCCTTCAGGAGCAGAGACAGTCAGACCTCCTAGTTTACCTCCACACCACCAAAAAACCGCCCAAACGGGTGGTTACATGGTCACGCGGCTCTGGCAAAGTGCTCTCATGAGGGACCTCAAGGTTCGGGACCTGATGGCCGGCGTGGCTCTGAGCGTCCACCCGGACGACACGGTCGAGAAGGTCTACGACCTGATGAACGAGCGCGGCATCCGCCATCTCACCGTGGTCGACGCGGACGGCGACCTGGTCGGGCTGGTGTCCCATCGCGACCTGCTGCGGCACTCTGCCATCGAGCGCGCCGAGGTGCCGACCTTTCTGGTGCGCGAGATCCTGCGGCGGACCCGGGTCGAGGAGGTGATGACGTCGGAGGTCGAGACGGCCGGGCCGGACCTCCCCCTGAGCGAGGCCGCCCAGGTCATGTTCGAGAACAAGTACGGTTGTCTGCCGGTGCTGGAGGGCTCGAAGCTGGTCGGGATCCTCACCGAGTCGGACTTCGTGCGCTACTTCTGTGCGGCCGATCGGCCCGCCACCCGCGCCAGCGCATCAGGCTGGTTTTCGTAGGGCCCCTTCGCTTCCCTCTCGCCGGACCCGGGCGGCCGGTACTGCGTTTCTACGCCGGCCACCCGTCTGGGACCCGGCCGGACTCTTCGATCCGGCCCTCATCCCTTTCAGGCCCGTGTGGCCGACTGTCGGAGCTGTGCCTTGAGCAGGGAGAGCTCATGCCTCGCCCTTTGGGCATGATCGAAGACCGAGTCGACGCAACCGACGCCTCCCGTGGTCCGGGTCCAGTGGGTGCACGTGCTCATATCGGCCTCGTCCTGCAGGGGTCCTACGTTGATCATGAGGTCCTTCACTTTGAAGCTCATCTCTTCTCCTCCTGTTCAGGGGCGTCGCCCCTTTGGTTGCGCAGCGTAAGCAGCCAGATATCGCCTTCGTCGACGGCCCGGACGGCAAACAGGCTGCGGTCGTCAGGGCTGATGGTCACCAGCTCGTAGGCGGAGTACGGTGGAGGCACGAGAACGTCCCGCGCCTCGCTCGTCTGCGTGTCGAAGGCCAGGATCTTCCCAGCCTCCAGATAAAGGAGCCGGCGGCCGTCGTGCAGCCATTCCGGGTTGAATCCGCGGCTCGTCCACCTTAGATAGGTGCTCGAGCCCAGCAAATGCAAGCCGATGCCCTCGGCGGTCGAGCCGTCGAGCCGCGCCATGTTGCCGGCCAGCCCCTGGCCGTCGGCGGACCAGGAGCTCGGATAGAAGGTTTCGCCCGACGCCGCGGGGAGCAGCTCCGCCCGCCGGGCCTGCAGCGGCCGCGTGAGGTCGATCACCGCCGCCTTGCCGCCATAGGTGCAGGCCACCCGCCGGCCGTCGGGCGACCAGATGGGGACCGTGACCGGCTGGCCGCCCTGGGGAAGGACCCGCTGCGGCTCGCCGCCCTTGGCGTTCACGATCCAGGCTTCGTAGCCGCCGCCCCGGTTGGAGTAGAAGAGCAGCCGCCGGCCGTCCGGCGACCAGGCCGGCTGGCGGTCATTGAACTTGTCGGCGGTGAGCTGCCGGAAGCCGCTGCCGTCGATCGCGGCGACGAACAGCTCTTCCCCCGGGAGCGCGGCGTGGAAGGCGATCCGGCTGCCGTCCGGCGAGACGGCGCAGGAGCGGATGATGTGGGAGCCGCGGGTGACCGCCTCCACGGGGCCCGTCACCTGGAGGCCCACGGGATCGAACGGGAAGCGCTCGACGTTGGACTTGCTCTCGTTCGCGGCGTAGAGGATCCGGCTGCCGTCCTTCGACAGGCTCCAGAAGCCGCTCGCGGTCGAGGGCGTCGTCACCGGCTGGGGATCGCCCCGCACTTCCCCGCTCCGCTCGTCGATCTGCAGCCGCCACAGGTTGAGGCTGCCGCTGCGGTCGCTGCCGAAGTAGAGCCATGCGCCATCCGGCGACCAGACGGGGTTCCAGTTCACGAAGCCGTCGTCGAGCACCTTGCGGGGCTCGCCGCCCTCGGCAGGGACCGTCCAGAGGATGCGCCGCGCGCTGCCGGTGGGCACCCCCCAGTAGGCGATCCTCCAGCCGTGCGGCGACCAGCTCGGCTGCACGCCATCGTCGCCGCTTTTGTCGATATCGCCGACGATGACGCGGCTCCTGCCGGTGGCCACGTCCACCCGCAGGATCTCGCTCACATCCTTGCGCATCGCCGGATCGATGATCGGCTCCGTGGCCACGGCAAGCTCGCGGCCGTCCGGCGACCAGGCCGGGCTGTAGCCCACCTCGGCGATGCGCCGCGCCGGCCCGCCTTCGACCGAGGCGATGTAGATCCCTCCCCCCTCCCGCTCGGAACGGAAAGCGATCCAGCGGCCGTCGGGCGAGATGGCCGGCTGGGAGTCGTCGGCCTCCGAGCCCTCGGTAACGTTGAGCGGATCGCCTTCGACGCCGATCTTCTGCAGGAGGATGTCCTTCTGCCCCGCGAGGTCGGCCTTGGCATAGGCGAAGGAGCGGCCGTCCGGGGCCAGGCTCGGGTAGAGCTCGCGCCCCTCTTCCTCGGTGACGCGGCTGAAGACGGGCTGGACCGGGGCCGGCTCGGAACGCCGGAGCAGCGCCACGGCTACGAGGACGAGGACCACGCCCAGGATCGCCGCGGCGGCGAACCAGGTCCGCCGGCTTGCCGCCCGAACCGGAGCCGGCTCGGCAAGCGATTTCTGGATGTCGGTCAACTCTGCGGCGACCTCCGCGCCCGTGGGAAAGCGGTCGGCCGGCGGCTTGGCGAGCATCCGCAGGGCCACACGCTCGAGCTCCATCGGCACTTCCGGACGGACGCTGCGCAGCGGCGCCGGCTTGTCCTCCAGCAGGGAGCGGAGCGCGGAGGTCACCCCTTCGCCGCTGCGGAAGGGCCGCGCGCCCGCGAGCATCTCGTAGAGCACGACGCCCAGGGAGAAGACGTCCGAGCGGGGGTCGACCTCCTCGCCGCGCGCCTGCTCGGGAGACATGTAGGCCGGAGTGCCAAGGAAGGAGCCGACCACGTTGATCCCGGCCGCGCCGCGCAGCTTGGCCACGCCGAAGTCCAGGATCTTCACCATCCCGTCCCGGGTGACCATGAGGTTGGCGGGCTTCACGTCGCGGTGGACGATCCCTTCGCGGTGGGCCTTGGCGAGGCCCTGGGCAGCCTGGCAGGCGATGTCCAGCGCCTCGTCCACGGAGAGCGGGCTGCGCGCGATCCGCTCTTTCACGGTTTCGCCGTCGTAGGCGGCCATGGCCAGGTAGAGGTGCCCGTCCTCGGTCTCCCCCACCTCGTGCACCGTGCAGATGTTGGGATGGTCCAGGGCCGATGCGGCCTGCGCCTCCTGGAGGAAGCGGGCCTTGGCCACCGGGTCCCGGGTCAGCTCGTCGGGCAGGAACTTGAGGGCGACCCGCCGCCGCAGGCGGGTGTCCTCGGCTTCGTAGACGGTGCCCATGGCACCCCCGCCGAGGGGCTCGAGGATGCGGTACTGCGCGATCGCGGTGCCCGGCAGGGCGGCCAGATTGGTGTGCTCCGCCGGGCCGGCGCCCTCTTTATCCAAGGAACCGGGCTCCGGCTCAGGACGGCCGGAACGCAGGCCGGGTACCTGGACCAGCGTCGCATCCGTCTCCAGGAGACCGCCGCCCGCCAGCAGGCCGCGCAGGGACACCAGGAGGTCGTCCATCCGCGCCGGCCGTTCCGAGGGTTCCTTCGAGAGCACCCGCGCAACGACTCCGTCCAGCTCCGGCGGCAGCCCCGGATGGATCGCGTCCATGGGCTCGGGCTCCCGCTCCAGGATGGACTCGGCGTCCGGGAAAGGCAGGCGCCCGGTGGTCATCTCATAGAGCAGCACGCCCAGCGACCAGATGTCGGAGCGGGCGTCCACAGCGTCCGCGGAAGTGCCGCGGAGCTGCTCGGGCGACTGGTAGAGCAGGCTCGAGGCAGACCCGCCGGAGCTGTTCGCGGCAATGCCGCCAATGCCGCCAATTCCACGGGCCCAGGAGAGGCCGAAGCCCGCCACCCGGACCTGGCCCTCGGAGGTTACGAGGACGTTGGAGGGCCTGAGGTCGCGATGGACCAACCCCTGCTCATGCGCCCGGCCGAGCGCCGCGGCGATCTGCGACGCCACGCCGAGAGCCTGCTCCGGCGCCAGCGGGCAGCGCTCCAGCCGGGTGCGCAGGGTCTCCCCCTCCAGCCTGCGTGCCACGAAGAGGCCCCGGCCCAGAACCTCGCCCACCTCCAGCACGGGGGAGATGTGCGGGTGGCCGAGGGCCGACGCGGTCTCCGCCTCCTGCCGGAGCCGGTCTCCGGAAGCCGAGTCCGGCGGCACCGGCAGGAGCTCGATCGCGACCAGGCTGTCGTCCCGGCGGTCGCGGGCCTTGTAGACGAGGCCCGCCTCCCCCCGGTCGAGGAGCTCGATCACGTCGTAATGGGAGATCGTTTCACCGATCACCCGCGGATCTCCAGGGTGAGCTCATGGCCCTCCTCGCTGTTCAGGTTCTCTCCTACTAAGTGTCGGCCGGAGCCAGATGCGTGCCGGTGGAGCGACCTGGACCTTCGAGCCGAGGAGGAAACCGCCGTGCTGACACCAGTACTTGAATAAATTTGTAGCAATTACCGTACCTATTCCGCGAGCAGATGCTTCTGCACTTTTCCCAAAGCGTTTCGGGGTAGAGCATCAAGATACCGGATTTCTTGTGGGATTTTAAATCCGGCCATCTGTTCACGGCACCAGGAAATGAGAACGGCCTCGTCCACAGGGGAGTCCACGACGAGGAAAGCGACCGGAACTTCCCCCCATTCCGGGTGCGGCCGTCCAACCACCGCGGCCTCGCGCACGCCGGGAAACGAGGTCAGCACCTCCTCGATCTCCCGGGGGTAGATGTTGAAGCCGCCGCGGAGGATCAGCTCGTGGCGACGGCCGAGGAGGGTGTAGGAGCCGGTCGCGGGGTCGCGCCGGGCGAGGTCGCCGGTACGGAACCAGCGCCGGCCCAGGTCGTCGTGGAGGAAGCTCGCGGCGGTCTTGGCGGGGTCGTTCCAGTAGCCGGGGAAGACATGGCTGCCGCGCACGAGCAGCTCGCCCTCGCCGCCGGGCTCGACATCCTTTCCTTCAGCATCGACGATCCGGGCCGAAACCCCGGGCATGGGGGTGCCGACGGTGCCGGGTATGCGCGGCCCCGCATATGGGTTGCTGAGGCTCATGCCGGTCTCGGTCATGCCATAGCGCTCCAGGATGTCCTGCCCGGTCAGCTCGCGGAAGGCAGCGAAGGTTTCCGGGGAGAGCGGCGCGCTGCCGGAGCAGAACAGGCGGAGGCCGGGCCTGGCGTCGCCCTTCCTCAGCTCCTCCACCAGCCGGACGTACATGGTAGGGACGCCGAAGAACAGGGTCGGTTGTCCTCCCAGAAGCTCGCGCGCCACCTCGACAGCGTCGAAGCGCCGGTGCAGGAGGACCGTGGCCCCGGCGGCCAGAGCGCAGTGAAGGCCGACGACGAGGCCATGGGTGTGGAAGAGCGGCAGGGTGAGGAGGAGGACGTCCGCCGGCTCCCAGGCCCAGGCGGCGAGCAGGCCGGTCACGGTCGCGAGGACGTTCCCGTGAGTGATCATCGCTCCCTTGCTCCGCCCGGTCGTCCCCGAGGTATAGAGGATCATCGCCAGATCGTCCGAGTCGACGGAGCCCCCTCCCCAGCCCTCCCCCGCTTCGCGGGAGAGGGAGCTCAGATCCTCGGCCAGGATCACCTCCGCGACGCGCTCGGCCGGATCGAGCTCCTCCAGCACGGGGAGCTGGCTCCTCTCCGTCAGCAGCAGGCGCGGCCCGGCATCCCCGAGGATGTGCGCGATCTCCCGGCGCCGGTAGGCCAGGTTCAAGGGCACCATGATCGCCCCGAGGTGCAACACGGCCAGGTAGGCGGTGACGAATTCCGGCCGGTTGCTGACAAAGAACGCCATCCGGTCGCCGCGGCGCAGCCCCCGGGCGTGGAAGCCTGCCGCGAGCCGCCGCGACTCCGCAAAGAGCCCAGCGTAGGTGAGATCGGTGCGGGTCCCGTCCGCAGCGGAGAACCGCAGGGCCGGCCGGTCCGGCGAGCGGCGAAGGGGGATGGCGAAGAGGTCGTGGAGGTTCATGGGTGGGAATGCTACGATGGGTGGTACCGACCGCGCAGGAAACAGGAGGCTCAGCATGTCCGTACCCGCGACCTCGTATCCAGCCTCCCTCCGGCTGGGTCTCGCCATCGCGGCCCTGTCGGCAGCACTCCTGCCCGGCCTGGCCCTGCCCCAGGCCCCGGCGGAAGACTCCGAGTCCACCTTCTTCGAAAGCATCGACGTCAATGTCGTGAACGTCGAGGTCTACGTCACCGACCGGGCAGGACAGCGCGTCCAGGGCCTTACCCAGGACGACTTCCAGGTCCTCGAAGACGGAAAGCCAGTGGAGATCACCAACTTCTACGCAATTTCCGGTGGTCAGGTTTCCCAGGCCGCTCCTGCCGAGGCGCTGCCGGAGCAGGAACCGGCTCCCGCCGCCGCAGCTCCCGCGCTGGAACCCGAAGACCAGCGCCTCTACCTGGCCATCTTCCTCGACAACCGCAGCCTTGTCCCGGCAAGCCGCAACCAGATCCTGCAATCGATCAAGGAGTTCGTGGCCCGGCTCCGCCCGGAGGACCGCATCCTGATCGCTGCCTACGACGGCTCGGTGCAGGTCCGCCAGGGGCTGACCAACGATCCGGTTGCCCTGTCCGCCGCGCTGGAGGAGATGGCGAGGGTGGCGCCCGGCGGCATGACCCGCAACTCCGAGCGCCGGCGCCTGCTCGCGGAGCTCGATGCGGCCTATCCGGTGGGCGGACCGGGCGGAGAGAGCCAGCGCGACCAGGCGGCGATCCTGCTCGCCGAGCAGCTCTATAACAACATCCGCCAGTACGGGATGCAGGTGTCCGAGGAGAACCGCCTTGCCATGGCACAGCTCCGGGAGTTCGTCGACTCGCTGGCCGGCCTGCCGGGGCGCAAGGCCCTGCTCTACGTCAGCGGCGGCTTCTCCCTGCGCCCGATCCAGTCCTTCATGCAGGCCTGGGAGCAGAAGTTCGCGATCCTCAGCGACCGGGTCGGCTACTCCCCCTTCGACGGCTCCCGCGACGATGCGACGCCGCTGCTGCAGGAGCTGATCGAGCACGCCAACTCGAACCGGATCACCTTCTACAGCCTGGGCTCCACGCCGGAGCTCGTCGGGGTCTCGGCCGAATCCGGCGGGAGCGACACGTACGACTCGAACATGGAGGCCATGGACCGGACGGCAATGCAATCCTCGCTGCTGATGATCGCGGGCGGCACCGGCGGCCTGGCCAGCGTGGACGCCGCGACGACCCCCATGCTCGACCGCATGCGCCAGGACTTCGAGACCTACTACTCCCTGGGCTACGTCCCCCAGAAGGGGCGCGACGGCAGGCGGCGCACGGTGGAGGTGAAGGTGCGCGACCGCTCGCTCGTCGTCCGCCACCGCGAGGCCCACCGCGAGCGGACCATGCCCGAGCGCATGACGAGCCGGGCCATGTCGGCCCTCCTCCTCGGCGAAGAGGACAACCCGCTGGAAGTGACGCTGGAGTTCGGCAAGGAGAAGAAGAACGACAAGGGCCAGTACGAGCTGGAGGTGCTGGTGAAGTTCCCCCTCGCCAACCTGGTCCTCCTGCCGCAGGACAAGTTCCACGAGGGCAAGCTCCTGCTCTTCATCGGCGCGCGCGACAGCCACGGCCGCAGCTCGCCGATCCAGCAGATCGCGGTGCCCATCCGCGTCCCCAACGACCAGCTCCTGACCGCCCTGGGCCAGGTCGGCGCCTATCGCATGACCATGCTGCTGCGGCCCGAGCCGCACACGGTCGCGGTAGCCGTCCGCGACGAGCTGGGCAACGCCGACTCCACGGCGAAGGCCGACTACACCCCGGGGCAGCAGGAGCAGCCGGCTGCCGCGGAGGCGGCGCCGGGGGCCGCTCCCGAAAGATGAGAGCCGCTCGTCGAATGGCCGGTTGGGCACAGCGCTCCCGGGGCTCCGGCCCCCTCTCCCGCGAAGCGGGGGAGGGCTGGGGAGGGGGTCTTCCCTCGGCCGGCGCGGAGCCCCCTCTCCAACCCTCCCCCGCGCTGACGCGCGGGAGAGGGGGCCGGAGCGCGGCTGCGGTGATTCTGCTCCTTCTCGCCGCCCTCCCTACCCTCGCCCAGGCCCCCCCTGCCGAGAAGCCCCCCCTGCGCGTGCTGCGCACCGGCGGGCTGCGCGTGGAGACCGCCGCGCTGCTCATGAGCGGCCAGGAAGGGGGCACCATTCCGGTTGCCGCCCTCGCCATTCCCTTCCCCGGAGCCGGCAGCAAGGCGCGGGTCGCCGTCCTCCTGGAGGTGGACGGAGCCGAGGCCATGGAAGGCCAGACCGGCGATCTCCTCCGCCTGGAAATCTGCCTCTACGCAGTGACCAGCGGTCCCGACGGCTCGGGCAGGGTGGTCGGGTCGCGCATGGATACGGTCGAGATCGACCTGGCGCGGCTCAGCCCCGATCTGGAGAAAAGCGGCCTCAAGTACATGGGCGAGCTGCAGCTCGCCCCGGGCGAATACGCCCTCAGGACCCTGGTGCGCAACGCCGCCACGAGCGAGGTCGGCCTGCGGATGCTGCCGCTCTCCGTCCCCGACTTCGCGCAGAGCCAGGGCATCCTGCTGCCTCCGCTCGTGCCCGAGCCCGCCGGGGCCTGGCTGCAGGCGCGCGGCGCAGGCATCGCATCCCCTCCGCCCGGCCTCTCCTTCGCGGCGCTGCCGTCCGCCCGCCCGGTCTTCTCGCCGTCCCAGGAGATCTCGCTGCGGGT
>DATLNC010000194.1:0-14505 GCA_035536935.1 Thermoanaerobaculia bacterium | reverse complement strand
GACATCCTCCAGGGCTTTGCCGAGAGCGGTGACGCCGGCAACGCCGCCGATCCCGCGACTCTGGCCGCGCTCGGCATCGCCTACTCGGATGCCGGCCGGCACGCCGAAGGGGAGCAGACACTCCGCAAGCTCCTGGCCCAGGACGACACCGATCCCAAGGCGCACGAGAACCTGGGCATCGTGCTGCTCCGCATGACCCGCGCGGCCGAGGCCCGCGACCATTTGAAGAGGGCGATCGCGCTCAACGACCGGCTGCCGATCGCCTGGAACACCCTCGGCGTAGCGCTCTACCAGCTTGAGGGTCCGGAAGCGGCGCTCGGCGCCTGGCGCAGGGCCTACGAGCTGGATCCGAAGCAGTACGACGCCCTCTACAACACCGGGCTGGTCGCAGCGAGCCTGGGCCGGCGGGACGAGGCGCGCGCCGCCCTTGCCCAGTTCGCCCGCACCGCGCCACCGCAGCGCTTCGAGGCGGACATCCGCAAGGCGCAGGCGCTTCTTCAGGAGATCGGGGGATGAAGCGCTCCGCCGTCCTTGCCGTCCTTGCCGTCGTTGCTGTCCTTGCTGTCCTTGCCGTCCTTTCCGCCTGCGGCGGCAAGAAGGCCGAAAAAGGCCCGATCCTCCTCATCACGATCGACACCCTGCGCTCCGACCACCTGCCCGCCTACGGCTACGACAAGATCGAGACCCCGGCGATCGACGGCCTGGCGAAGGACGCGATCCTCTTCGAGCGGGCCTACAGCCACTACCCGCTTACCCTGCCGTCCCATGTCTCGATCCTCACAGGCGAGCTACCGCCGGTGCACAAGATCCGGGACAACGTCGGCTACCTGTTCGAGAGCGCGAAGCACCCCTACCTGCCGCGGCTGCTCAAGCAGGCCGGGTACGAGACCGGCGCCGCGGTGTCGGCCTTCGTGCTGCGGCCCGAGACCGGGCTGGGCGAGGGCTTCGATTCCTACGAGGGCGACCTCCATGAGAAGCTGGGGCAGAGCCTCGACAGCGTGATCCGTCCCGGGGCCGAGACCCTGAAGCTGGCCCTGCCGTGGATCCGGGAGCGCGCGGCGAAGCCGTTCTTCTTCTTTTTCCACATCTACGAGCCGCACGCACCCTACGAGCCGTCGTACGACGCGGACATCGTCACCGCCGACAAGGTGATCGGAGACCTTCTCGCCGAGCTGAAGAGCCTGGGGATCTACGACCGCGCCACGATCGTCCTGCTTGCGGACCATGGCGAGGGTCTCAGCGACCATGGGGAGAAGCAGCACGGGATCTTTCTGTATCGCGAGACGCTGCAGGTCCCGCTCATGATCAAGCTGCCCGGCGCGGAGCGGGGCGGCGAGCGCGTCTCGACCCCGGCCCAACTCGTGGACGTGGCGCCGACCCTGCTCTCGCAGGCTGGAGTGGAGGTTCCGAAGGAGCTCACCGGCTCGTCTCTCCTGGAGCTTCCGGAGAAGCCGCGGCAGATCTACTCGGAGAGCTTCTACGCGCGCATCCACTATGGCTGGAGCGATCTCGCCTCGCTCATCACGGACCGCCACCACTACATCGAGGCGCCCGAGTCGGAGCTCTACGACCTCGCGGCCGATCCGGGCGAACGGCGCAACGTGCTCGCCGCCGAGCGCCGGACCTACGCCTCGCTGCGGCAGGCGATGAAGGCGTACGACCGCCGGCTCGTCGCTCCGGCCGAGGCCGACGAGGAGACCGCGGCCAAGCTGGCTGCGCTGGGCTACATCGGCAGCTCCATGGCCGAGCACGAGGGGCCGTTGCCGGACCCGAAGACCCAGCGCCACATCCTTTTCGACCTGGAAGACGCGCTCGGGGCCAACCAGGAGGGCCGCTTTGCCGACGCCGCGGCGCTGTTCGAGCGCCTCCTGGCTGCGAACCCGAACATGCAGGACGTGTGGGCGTTCTATGCCAATGCGCTCCATAAGCTAGGGCGGGACGACGAATCGGCCGTGGCCTACGAGAAGGCGCTCAAGCTCTCGGGCGGCTCGCCGCAGCTCGCCCTGGCAACAGGCGCGAAGATGTTGGAGCTCCGCCGTTTCGACGACGCCCGGTCGCACGCCGAGCTGGCCCTGAAGAAGCTCCCGGAGCGGTCCTACGACCTGCTCACCCAGATCGCTCTCCAGGAGGGCGACGAAAACGAGGCGCTGACGGTCATGCGCAAGGCGGTCGCCGAGGGCCAGGCCAGCGAGGCCCTGCAGCGCCAGCTGGCTCTCAGCCTGTCGGCCCGCGGTCAGCCGGGCGAGGCCATCGCGCTCCTTCAGCCGCTCGCGCAGAACGGCGAGCCGCCGACGCTCAACGCGCTGGCGATCGCCCTGTCCGACGCCGGACGCCACGCCGAGGCGAACGCCGTGCTGCAGCAGGCCCTGCAGAAGGACCCCAAGAATGCCCACGTCCACGAGACGCTCGGCATGGTCGCGCTGCGTCTGCGCAACCCGCAGGAGGCGAGCCGCCATCTGCGGCGCGCTCTCGAGCTCAACGACAAGCTGCCGATCGCCTGGAACACCCTGGGCGTGGCGCTCTACCAGACCGAAGGGCCGGCCGCGGCGGTCGACGCCTGGAAGCATTCCGTGGAGCTCGATCCGAAGCAGTACGACGCCCTCTACAACCTGGGGCTGGTCGCGGCGCAGGTAGGGCAGCGGGCCGAAGCGCGCAAGGCCCTGCGCCAGTTCGTCGACACCGCGCCGCCGCAGCGCTTCGCCGCGGACATCCGCAAGGCGCAGGGAATCCTGAGGGAGATCGGCGGATGAGAAGAGTCCTTGCCGTCCTTGGAGTCCTTGCCGTCCTTTCCGGTTGTCAGGGCGAGGGCTCCGAGCCGGGCCCCTTTAAGAACGCTCCGATCATCCTGATCTCGGTAGACACGCTGCGCTCGGACCGGCTGCCCGCCTACGGCTACGGCAACGTCAAGACGCCGGCGTTCGACGCCTTCCGCCAGGACTCGGTCCTCTTCGAGCGCGCCTACAGCCACGTGCCGCTGACGCTCCCCTCCCACTCCACGATCCTCTCGGGACGGCTCCCGGGCGAGCACGGCGTGCGCGACAACAGCGGCTACCTCTTCGATGCCGCGCGGACGCCCTACCTGCCGAAGATCCTCAAAGAGGCCGGCTACAAGACGGGCGCCGCCGTCTCGACCTTCGTGCTGCGGGCCGAGACCGGCCTCGCCCAGGGGTTCGACTTCTATGAGGCCGACATCGACGTGCGCGCCACCGAGTCGCTCGGCAACAGCCAGCGCTCGGGCCGCGAGACCTCCCGCGCCGCGCTGAATTGGGTGAAGTCGGTCTCCTCGGAGCCGTTCTTCCTGTTCGTCCACATCTACGAGCCGCACACGCCGTACGCGCCCGAGCCGGCCTTCGCGAGCTATCCGGATCCCTACGACGGAGAGGTGGCGACCGCGGATGCCGTCGTCGGCGAGCTGCTGGACGGGCTGAAGGCGCAGGGCGTGTATGACAAGGCGATCGTCCTCCTGCTTTCCGATCACGGCGAGGGGCTGCGGGACCACGGCGAGCAGGAGCACGGCATCTTCCTCTACCGCGAGGCGCTGCAGGTGCCGATGATGCTCAAGCTCCCCGAGGGCGAGCGGGGCGGAGCCACGATCAAGTCCCCGGCGCAGCTTTTGGACGTCTTTCCCACGCTCCTGAAGCTCGCCGGGCTGTCCGTCCCCCAGGGCACCCCGGGCGCCTCGCTCCTCAGCCTGGACGGTCCGGACGCGCCGGAGCGCACCCTGTTCGCCGAGACTTTCTACCCGCGGCTCCACCTCGGCTGGAGCGAGCTCTTCTCCGCGGTCCGCGGCGGCTCGCATTACATCGAGGCGCCCGAGCCCGAGCTCTACGATCTGGCATCGGATCCGGCGGAGAAGACGAACGTGCTCACCCGGGAGCGGCGGACCTACGCGGAGCTGCGCAAGGCGATCGAGGGGGGAAAGACGCCCCTGGCCGCGCCGTCCGCCGTGGACAAGGAGACCGCGAGCAAGCTCGCCTCCCTCGGCTACATCGGCTCGGCCGTGAACGCCGGCGACGGCCCCCTCGCCGATCCCAAGGGGAAGATCCACACGCTTGACGATCTGGGCGAGGCGCTCAACCTGTTCTCGCAGCAGCGTTACGCCGACGCCGTGCCGCTCTTCCGGCGGCTGGTCGAGGCCAACCCGCTCATGCTCGACGCCTGGGAAAACCTCGGCCAGTCGCTGCAGAAGCTCGGCCGCTACGACGAGGCGCTCGCCGCCTTCGACCAGGCGATGAAGGTTTCGGGCGGAGCGGGCCACGTGGCGCTCGCCATGGCCTCGGCGCTCTTCGACATGGAGCGGTTCGACGACGCGCGCAAGCACGCCGAGATCGGCCTGCCGACGAGCCCGGCCGTGGCGCACAACTTGCTCGCCCAGATCGCCCTCCGGGAGAAAGACCTGCCCAGGGCCGAGAAGGAGGCGCGCGCCGCGCTGGAGGCCCGCGGCTCGCGGCTCGGCCCCGTGGTGACGCTGGCGAGCATCCTCCAGGTCCAGGGCAAGCTGGAGGAGGGGCTCCGGCTCACCGACCAGGCCATCGGCGAGATGGGCGCGGGGCAGAAGTTCCCCGGGCTGTTCCTGGTGCGGGGAGACCTGCTCGCCCGCCTGGGGCGCGCCGGGGAGGCCGAGGAGGCCTTCCTGCGCGAGGTCCGCGACTTCCCCGGCGACACCGCCGGCTACACCCGGCTCGCCGTCCTCTACGCCTCGGCCGGCCGGCCCCAGGATGCGGTCGCCGCGATCCGCACCATGGTCGAGAACCAGAGATCGCCGGCCGCCTATGTGGCGGCCGTCAAGACGCTTCGCATCCTGGGCGATCCGCAAGGCGCGGCCGCCCTGCTGCGGCACGCCATGTCCATGCATCCCGACAGCAAGGAGCTGCGGGCGCTGGCCGGCTGACGCTCCAAACTCAGGAGTCCAAGATGAAGATCCACAAGACCGCGCTTCTCCTCGCTTTCCTGTCCGCCTGCTCGCCCGGGGACTCCCCGGCCGACGCGGAGCAGCAGCCAGCCACCCCGGCAGACCCGGCGCAGCCTTCCGTCCAGGCCCCTGTTCAGGGTCCGACCCTGGACATGACCAAGGGCCAGGGTCAGGTTCAGGAGCCCGCCGAGGCTCAACCCGGCCAAGCCGCGGCAGGCCAGGCCGGAGCAGAGGCCCCGAAGCGGCCGCTGACCCCTGCCGAGACCCGCTTCCAGGAGGCTCTCGCCCTGATCGGGAAGGGGGACTCGGCCGGCACGATCCGGATTCTGGAGGCCCTGCGGCAGGAGAAGCAGGCGACCCCGCCGATGCTCTCGCTGCTCGGCGCGGTCTATCTCCAGGAGAAGCGTGCCAAGGACGCTCTGGACGTGCTTCGCCCTCTGGCCGATTCCGAGCAGACCGATCCGGCGGTGCTCTACAACGCCGGCCGCGCCGCGCTCGCCCTCGGGCAGACCGACGTGGGGCAGCGCTACCTGGAGCGCTCGGTGGCGAAGATGCCCCTCTCTCCGGCGGGCCGGGAGCTGGGCCTGCTGCTGAGCCGCCAGGGCCGGATCATCGAGGCCTACCGGCTGCTCCGTCCCTGGGCGCTGCGCGATAACGACCTGGAGACGAAGATCATCGGCGCCAACCTGGCGCTGCGGCTGGAGCGTCCGGTCGAGGCCGAGGAGATCCTCTCCGGCCTGTCGGAGAAGGAGCCGGCCATCCAGCTCCTGCGCGCCCAGGCGCGCATCCAGCGCGGGGACGGCAAGGCGGCTCTCGCCCTGCTCCAGCCCCTGGAGAAGAACCATCCCGCGAGCTTCGACCTGGAAGTGCGCCGCAGCCTTGCCGAGGCCCATCTCGTGGCGGGAAATCCGGCCGCGGCGCTCCAGGTTCTGCAGGGTCACACGGCGAACCATGTCGGCCTGATCCTGCTGGTCGCGAAGGCGCAGCGGCAGTCGGGCAACGCTCAGGCGGCCATGGCTACCCTGAAGCCTCTCGTCGATCAGCTGCCGGTGGACGCGAAGACCGTGGGCGATCCCCGTCCTGCCGCGGGGGTTGCGGTCGAGTACGGCCGTCTGCTCCTGGGCTCAGGCAATGCAGCAGGAGCTCTGCCCCTGCTGGAGAAGGCCACGCACCTCCATCCCGGGAGCCGGGAGGCCTGGGAGGTCTACGCCGAGGCCCTGACCGCGGCGGGACGCGCTCAGGATGCGGCGCAGGCGAAGCAGAAGGCCAGTGAGATCGTGGCGGCTGCCTCGGCCCCGGCCCCGGCTCCCGCGCGCCCGGCCCAGCAGGCCGAGGCGCTCACTCCGAACCTGGCCGAGGCCGAGCGCCTGCTGTCCGCAGGGGATGCCGAGAAGGCCCTGGCTGCCGCGCGGCGGGAGATCGCGGCCACCCCGTCGAGCGTCGGCGGGCGGGCGATGGAGGTGCAGATCCTGCTCCGGCTCAAGCGCTACCCGGAGGCGCTCAAGGCAGCGGAGGCCGCGGTGCAGGCCGATCCGAAGAACCCGGACTTTATCTATCAGCGAGGCGCCGTGCAGATTGCCCTGCGCAAGCTCAGCGAGGCGGAGAAGGACCTCCGCAAGACGCTGGAGATGGTGCCCCGCCACACCCCGGCGATGAACGATCTCGCCGTGGTCAAGATGCTCCAGAACAAGCCGGCCGAGGCGCAGAGGCTTCTGGAGCAGGTGCTCGCGATCAACCCCGACGACCAGAACGCGAAGGCGAGCTTGGAGAACCTGAAGAAGATGGCGAGCGCGAAGGGGAAGGGGTAGGGTAGGAGCAAAGCCTCAGGCAAGCTGATGCCCTTCATCGCCCTCCTGATCGCCACGCTCCTCGCGTTGCCCTCGCCGGACGACCTCGCGGCCCGGTCCCGGGAGAGCTCCCGCCAGCTCGCTCGCCAGGGGACATGGACCCTCGCCGATGTTCAGGCGCTCGTGACGAAGCAGCTCGTCGATCCCGAGCGCTTCGTGAGCGATGAAGCCTTCCGCGCCCGGGTGCTGGAGGCGCTGCCGCGCAGTCTCGATCCCTCGGCCCCGCCCCGGCTCCGGGACGATCTGCTCTTCGAGCTGAACCAGGTCCGTGGGATCGACTTCGCCGCGTCCGAGGCGATCGAGACGGGCTGGGGGGCGGCGCCTCGGCGCGCTCTGGAAAGAAAGGTCCCCTTCCCGGTGGCAGAGGCGGACCGCCTCCGCTTCTTCGACGAGGCCGAGGACCCGCTCGCCGCGTCGGTCTACTCTCTGCCCTCCTTCTTCTTCAGCCCCGAGGCCGCGGAATCCTTCCTCGCCGGGGTCCGGCGGGCCGCTCCCGACCGCCCCCTGATCGTGCTCACCGACGTGCCGCTGCGCCGCCGACTGGAGGCGAGCGGCCTCAAGCTGCGGCTCCTGGAGACCTACGGCCGGCCGTACTCGCCCTGGCCGCGCGACCCGTTCAGCCTGGTGCGCTCGCCGTCGGGCGCCGTGCGGGTTCTGGTCCGTCCGAACCTCCAGGCAGACCGCGAGGAGGATGCGAGCCTCGGCCCCGAGCTGATCCAGAACCTGCCCGAAGACCTCGACCGCGCCTGGGGAGGAGCCGCCTGGGCGGAAGCGCCGGTCTCGTTCCACAACGGCCAGGTCCTGCTGACCCGCGACGCCGCCTGGATCACCATCCATACCCTGGAGCCGCACATCCTCTCCGCCCTGAAGCTCGACCGCGGTCCGATCGACATCTTTTCGGATGCCAAGGGGGTCGAGCGCTATGTGACCGCCGCCGAGAAGGCAGCCAGGGAGCTGGAGACCCTGTATGGGCGCCCCGTGCGCTTCGTCCATCCGCTGCGCTCCGAAGCCAGCCCAACCCTGATGCGCCGGCTCGGCGGAGGCGCCGGCTACGACCTCGACTCGATCGTCACGCTGCTCCCTGGCAAGAAGGCCCTGGTGGCGGACGCGGCTGCCGGCCGCGAGCTGCTGGCGAAGATGACTCCTGAGGACTGGAAGTCCTTGAGGGACGGCTATGACCTGCAGCCCAAGGGAGAAGCCCTGGCTCCATCAGCGGACCTCGGCGCTTTCCTCGACCTTGTGGCGGACCACCTCCGGAAGGAGGGGATGGAGGTGCGCCGGCTGCCGCTGCTCGCCGTGCCGGTAGCCCTGCTGCGCAACCGGGAGGGGCTGACCCACGACGAGTTCCTGATCACCTGGAACAACGTCGTGGCTGAGACCCCCCGCGGCGGTCGCCTCCGCTCCGAAGGCTTCTCCTCGCTGATCCCGGCGGGCGACCGCCTGGCCCGGGAGGCCTTCGCCGCCGCCGGAGCCCGGCTCGACCTCTTTCCGCCGCTGGTCCGCAGCGTCATCCTGAACGGCGGCTACCGCTGCGCCTCGAACCACGTGCGTAATTGACACCCGACCTCGTGTTTGCTACCCTACGCTTCCCTCGGCGACAGCCGTTTGGACGGTTTGTTGCCAGAGGGCGAGGAAAATTGACAAAGGCCCATAGCTCAGCTGGTTAGAGCGCTACGTTGACATCGTAGAGGTCAGCGGTTCGAGTCCGCTTGGGCCTACCATGGATAGCAATCGGTACTAGATGCTCAGGCGCTTAGCTCAGCTGGTTAGAGCGCTACCTTCACACGGTAGAGGTCGGCGGTTCGAGTCCGCCAGCGCCTACCAATCCCCCCGCTCGTGACGCCCTGGCCGGTGGGGCGCTCGCTCCAGATCACATCCCGCTCGACGGTTTCTTCAACGGGCTCCATCATGGCCTTTCGAGGCACTGAGACTTAGAGGAGGAAGAGAGATTTGAAACGAATCATCCGGGCTGAGGCTCGGCGCTCCCAGGGGGTGAGCTGAGTATCGACAAGACGACGCGGGTCAACGAGCGGATCCGGGTGCGCGAAGTGCGCCTGGTAGACGAGGACGGCGGCCAGGCAGGGATCGTCGCCATCGAAGAGGCGCTGCAGCGCGCGCGTACGCTGGGGCTGGACCTGGTGGAGGTCGCTCCGACGGCCAAGCCGCCGGTCTGCCGCATCATGGACTTCGGCAAGTTCCTCTACCAGCAGAAGAAGAAGTCGCACGAGTCCAAGAAGAAGCAGAAGATCATCCATGTCAAAGAGGTCAAGTTCCGGCCGAACATCGACGACCATGACTATGACTTCAAGCTGAAGAACGCCATCCGTTTCCTGGAAGAAGGGGACAAGGTCAAGGCGACCGTCCAGTTCCGGGGACGCGAAATGGCGCGCCAGGACCTCGGCCACAAGCTGATCCGGCGGTTGACGGCTGACCTGGGAGAGGCGGCAGTGCTAGAATCGTCGCCCGAAATGGCGGGCAACCGGATGCACGTGATCTACGGACCGTCGCGCCATATCGTCAAGAAGGACAAGGAAAAGGAAAAGACCCCGTCCGACGCCCCCTCGGAACCTCCGGCGGGAAAACAGGAAGCGGTCTGAGACGCAACGCAGCAGAAGGATAGAGGAGAGCCCCTTGCCTAAGCAGAAGACGCACAAGGGTGCAGCGAAGAGGTTCAAGGTCACGGGCGGTGGCAAGGTGATGCGGCATCAGTCGATGCACAGCCACATCCTGACCAAGAAGACCACGAAGCGGAAGCGCAATCTGCGCAAGGCCACCGAGGTCTCGCCCGCCTTCGCCAGCACTCTCAAGACGATGTTGAATCCGCAGTAGCCCGGCTTCTCAGAAGCCCCAACCCAATCGATCGCCGGCGGGAGAACCTGTCCGCCGGAGATCGCGGCCCCCGGCTCCGAGAGAGCCGCGCGGGTCTTGACCGCTCCCCGTCGAGAACGCGGAGCTGAAACGAGGTTCGAAATGGCACGTGTCAAGCGTGGAAACAAGCGCGTCCAGCGCCGCAAGAAGATCCTGGGCCTAGCCCAGGGCTACTTCGGCATGAAGTCCAAGAACCACCGCATGGCCAAGCAGGCGGTGGACAAGTCGCTGGTCTATGCCTACCGCGACCGCCGGCAGAAGAAGCGCGACATCCGCAGCCTGTGGATCATCCGCATCAACGCCGCCGCCCGTCTGCACGGACTCAACTACAGCCGCCTGATCGCCGGCCTCAAGGCCGCCGGCTCCACCCTCGACCGCAAGGTCCTCGCCGACATCGCCGTCCGCGACGAGCAGGGATTCGCCTCGATCGCCGAGATGGCGAAGAAGGCTCTGGAGCAGGCTGCCGGCGGTACCAGCGCCCCCGCGCCCGCGGAGGCCTGATGGCCGAAGACGCAGCCGTCACAGTCGGCCTCTCGCAGATCGACGAGCTGACCGAGCGCTTCGGGCGCGAGGCGGCCGGCGTCTCCGACCGCGCCGCCTGGGACGACCTGCGCGTCCGCTGGATCGGCCGCAAGCAAGGCATCGTGCGCGCCGCGCTCGACGGCATCAAGAGCGTCGAGCCGGCGCAGCGCCGTGCCTATGGCGAAGGCGTCAACCGTCTCAAGGAGCAGGTCGAGAGCCGCCTGGCCGAGATGGACGAGGCGATCTCGGCCGGCGAGCAGGAGGCCGTCCGCCGCAGCGCCGCCGTGGACGTCACCCTCCCCGGCCGCCGCCCCTCCCTCGGCACCATCCATCCGGTCTCCCGGGTCATCCGCGACATGATCCAGATCTTCGGCGAGCTCGGCTACAGCGTGGCCGAAGGGCCCGAAGCCGAGGACGACTACCACAACTTCGAGGCGCTCAACTTCCCGCAGGACCACCCCGCGCGCGACACGCAGGACACGTTCTTCCTCGAGAACGGCCTGCTCCTGCGCACCCACACGTCGCCGGTGCAGATCCGCACGATGCTGGCGCGGGCCAAGGACCTGCCGAAGCCGATCCGCGTGATCTGCCCGGGGCGCGTCTTCCGCAACGACAACGACCTCCGGCACTCGCCCATGTTCCACCAGGTGGAGTGCCTGGCGGTCGCCGAGGGGATCACCGTCGGGCACCTCAAGGGGACGCTCCTCGCGTTCCTCCGGCGCCTCTTCGCGCCCGATGTCGAGATCCGCCTGCGGCCGAGCTTCTTCCCCTTCACCGAGCCCTCGGCCGAGGTGGACATCACCTGCCAGTTCTGCAAGGGCTCCGGGTGCGCCACCTGCTCCGGCACCGGCTGGATGGAGCTCCTCGGCTGCGGCATGGTCGATCCCCGCGTGCTCGTCGCCTGCGGCATCGATCCCGACCGCTACTCCGGCTTCGCCTTCGGCATGGGCGTCGACCGCGTAGCGATGAACCGCTACGACATCCCGAACATCCGGACGCTCTTCGACAACGACGAGCGGCTCCTGCGGCAGGTGCGCGGCTGATGCTGTTCTCCAGGAGCTGGCTTTCCGATTACGTGGAGCTGCCCTCCGACAGCGAGGAGATCCAGCGGCGTCTGACCGCGGTCGGCCTGGCGGTCGAGGGGCTGGAGGAGCGGGGCGGCGATACGATTCTCGACGTCGAGGTCACCACGAACCGGCCGGACTGCATGAACCACCTGGGCCTCGCGCGCGAGCTGGCCGTGATCTACGGCCGATCCCTGAAGCGTCCCGAGGCCCTGCCCAAAGAGGCCGCGGAACGGGTCGAGGATGCCGCCGCCGTGGACGTGGAGGATTGGGACGGGTGCCCGCGCTTCGTGGCCCGGGTGGTCCGCGGCGTCAGGATCGGCCCCAGCCCGGAATGGCTCCGCAACCGCCTGGAGTCGATCGGCCTGCGTCCCATCAACAACGTGGTGGACGTGACCAACTTCATCCTCTGGGAGATGGGCCAGCCGCTCCACGCCTACGATCTCGCGAAGCTGGGCGGGAGCCGGCTCCTCGTCCGCCGGGCACGGGAGGGCGAGATCCTGGTCACCCTCGACGGCATCGAGCGCAAGCTCGATCCCGGGATGCTGGTGATCGCCGACGCCGATCGGGCCGTCGGTCTCGCCGGCGTCATGGGCGGAGCCGACAGCGAGGTCACCGATGCCACGGCCGACATCCTGATCGAGGGTGCCCACTTCGACCGCAAGCACGTCCGCGCCACGGCGCGCGGCCTCGGCATGCACACCGACGCCAGCCATCGCTTCGAGCGCGGCACCGACCCGGAGCTCTGCCTGGAAGCCGTGAGCCGGGCCGCCGCCCTGATCGCCGAGCTGGCGGGCGGCACCGTCCTGGCCGGCGCTATCGACCGCCGCGCCGAGAGCTTCCCCCCGGTGCTCCGGGGTTGGCTCGACCTCGGGAGGCTCGATGCCTTCGCCGGCGCCTCGGTCCCGAAGGAGGACGCCCACCGCTGGCTCGCCGGCCTCGGCTTCGAGGTAAAAAACGGTGGGCAGGTCTGGGACGTCACCGTCCCCTCCTGGCGCCTGTCCGACTTCCAGCCGCGGCCGGACGGCGCGGTCTACGAGCAGGACCTGTTCGAAGAGGTGCTGCGGCATTTCGGTTTCGACAACATCCCCGCGGCCCTGCCCGCGCTGTCCGGAGCCGACGCCCCGAAGACGCCGCGCCAGATCCTGCGCGAGAAGGTGCGCGACCGCCTGGCCGCCTGCGGCCATGCCGAGTCCGTCCATTTCGCTTTCCAGGGCGAGGAGATGGACAGGTCCTTCCCGAGCCTGCGGCCCGAGGTGAAGCCGCTGCGCCTCGCCAATCCGCTCTCGGACCGCTACAGCGTCATGCGGCGCTCCTTGATCCCGAACCTGATGGAAACGGCGCGCTTCAACCAGCGCCGCGGCCTGCCTGCGGTGCGGTTGTTCGAGATCGCCACGGTCTTCTACGAGACCCGGGATTCCGAGCTCCCCGATCAGCCCGAGCACGTCGGCCTGGTCTGCGGCGGGCATGCCGGGAGCCCCTGGCAGCGGGAGATGGCGCTCGACTTCTTCGACCTCAAGGGCGTGGTCGAGAGCGTGACCGAAGCGGTGGGAGTGCGTCTGGAGATCCGCCCGGCGAGCCTGCCCGGCCTGCTGGAGGGGAGCGCCGCCGAGCTGCTCCGCTCCGGCCAGAAGATCGGCTACCTCGGCCGGGTGGCGCAGGAGGAGGGGTATCCGCTCTACGTGGCCGAGATCGCGCTCGCCGGACTCGAGGGAGGAGATGTGAGCCTCCAGGTCGGGGCCCCCTCGCGCTTCCCGGCCATCGACGCCGACCTCACCTTCACCCACTCTCGGGACACGCCCTGGGCCGAGATCGACCGGACCATCGCCGAGCTGCGTCCGCCGGACCTGGTCTCCTGGGAGATGACCGTTCGCTATCGCGGTACAAGCGTCGGGCAGGGCGTGCCCGAGGGCGCGGTGAACACGACGATTCACTTCCTCTACAACTCGCCCGAGCGCTCGCTCACGCAGGAGGAGGTCAACGAGCGCCAGCTCGCCCTCGCCACCGAGCTGCAGCGGCGCTTCGGCTGGAAAGGATAGACGCGGTGTCCATGGAGTGGCTGGAAGAGCTGGAAACCCGGGTCCGTGAGGCGGCCGAGCGCCTGGGCGAGCTGCGGGAGGAGAACCAGGGCCTGCAGGAGCGCGTCGACGAGCTGGAGACGAAGCTCGCCGCGGCCATCCCCGCAAACCTCGAAGCCGCGGAGGGCTCCGAGGTGGCGGAAGCGAGGGAAGAGAACGCGGCGCTCCGCGAGCAGATCGCCGACCTGGAGCTCAAGCTGGCCCGCACCGAAGAGGTTGCCGCCCGGGAGCGTGAGGAGATCCGGGGCAGGGTGGAGCGGTTGACGCGGCAGCTCGAGGGGTTGATTCAGGGGTAGACCCCTCGCCCCCGACCCCTCTCCCACCCAACGTCAAAGACAAACCACAGCGAGTCTCCCCTTCTCCCGGGGCGGGTGGTACCGCGCCTCCCGAGTCTTTGGCATAAATGCTCCTTCCCAACGCATTGCGGGACTCTGCCGTATGATATTCCAGGCAGCAAGGATAGAGAGGCTTGACAAGCTCAGTCCGACATGGCTAGAGTTTGCACAACGCAGTCGCAGTACGATCCCTGAGCGGGCCCCACAACGGCGTCAATTTCGGCGCCGTATTCATAGGGAAGAAGGAGAGACCGATGGCAACCGGAAGAAAGATGGAGACGTTGGGAGACTTGCAGCGGTTCAAGGAGTCCATGTTGGCAAACGTGGACAGGCTCACGCCGTACGAGGAGAGCCGCGTCAGGTTCGGTGGTTTGGTGGGTGAAGCGCAGGAGCGCAATCGGGAGCAGGCGGCGCTAACGGCGGCCAAGCAGGAGGCCTCCCGTAAGTTCGCGGAGGCGCTGAGGGAAGCGCAGCGGCTGGCGACGGTGCTGCGGTTCGCGATCAAGGAGCACTTCGGGCCGGATTCGGAGAAGCTCGTCGAGTTCGGCCTGCGGCCGTTCCGCGGCAAGACCCGGACGAAGAAGGAAGTGCCGGTGCCCGAAGCGCCGGCCCCTGCAGCCCCGCCCGCCGAGTAGAACCCCCGCATCACATCCTTTCGGGGGGCGCGTTCCGCGCCCCCCTTTTTATCTACTTCACCAGGCCAAGCTGACCCGGGAAGGTTCCCGGACGACTCGGGCAGTTGCCCGGGCGATGCGGGCAGTTGCCCGACAGTTTGAGGAGTTGCCCGGCCGGCTCGGTCAGTTGCCCGGACGACTCGGGCAGTTGTCCGAAAAAGTTGGGCAGTTGCCCGGAAGGCCCGGGCAGTTGTCCGAGTGATTT